>CAIMNS010000088.1 GCA_903842945.1 uncultured Burkholderiales bacterium | reverse complement strand
CGCGCCTAAAATTCGTCTGCCAGGGTGTGGCTGACTGAAGTCACCCACGGTCAAGGACTGTGCCATCTCCAGACTGATCTCTTCTGGCTCCAAAGAAGCCCTCACTTCTGTGGCGATGCGCGTGAGATCGGCCTTGGCCGCCTCTGGGTTTCTTTCACAAAAACTCAAACGCATCCCTGGCGACAACGCCTGTGCCACAGCTATGGCTTGGCGAGTAGGGTCCAGGCCAATGATGTGACGCACCATCACTTGCTCTTGAAAATGTCCCGTCTTGGCCACTCGCTCTTCATGGGCGTGTGTCAACGCCACCAAGGTTTGCCTGACTTTGGACAAGGCCGTTTGACCCTCTTTGAGCGAGGTGCCCAAGGCCTCAAGCAGCACCTCCAAAGCCGGGCGGCCATTCAACTCCAAGACCAAATGCTGCTCAAAGCGGGTGATCTCAAATTCAGCAGAAACCGGAACGCAGCCTTGGGTCACCCTGGTGAGCATGGACACTTGAGCGCTGAAGGCCACACCACTCATGCCACCCTTGAGGACCCCGCGTCGTTGGGACTGTCCAGTTAAATTGCCCCTGGCGCTCAAGGCGAATTGAACATTGTGCGCGCGACTTGAAGACAAGCCGCCAAAAACAAAACCACTGTGCATGTCTTGGGCAAACTCTTGGATCAGATCCGACAAATCCAAGGTGCTGCCATCGGCATGCAGCAGGGCACAATGGGGCTCAAAGCCATTGAACATTGAAACGCTCAAGGGTGAAACTCCGCTAAAGACTTGGTACTGGTCAAAGGGCATCTCACACAACATCACCGACAAGGCGGGTTCATCAAAATATTCGACGTTGTTGGCGCAAATGCCAACACCTACCGTGCCCGACCAGTCCGTGATCCAGGGCAACTCAGCGCTCAAATGATCCAAAATGTCTTGTGCCTGCACCGAATAGTGGTCGGTGATGTACAAGAGTCCTAAATTGGGTGCTTTTGCATAAGTGTCTTGCTGCATCAAAGAGCGCAACTGTGCAATCACCAACTGAGTTGCAACTTCTGCTTTGGGATGCGTTGCATGCGCGAAAGGAAACAAACTCACGTCGAACGCCTCACCTTCTTCAACACCTTTTTGTGACCTTTTATCAATCCAAACACACCGCTCAAACTGATTTTTTGGTTGGCGCGCGCTTGCGTGTCAATGGCGGGGGAGAGGAAAACCAGGACGGGGGGATGCTGCTGCTCGCGTCCTTGCCTTTGGTTTGCGCTTTGGTTTGCGCTTTACTTTGCTCTTTACTTTGCGCTTTACTTTGGACCTTGTTCGCTGCAGTTGCGCTCACACGAGAGGGTTCCCTCTTGGCTTTGACGGACTTTGAACGCGCACGCTTTGCAGGCGCTGACCCTGTAGGCTTGGAGCTTTTAGAACTTTTAGCACTTTTGGAGATTTTGGCATCAGGCTTTTTCACAGTTTTGGCTGACGCCTTGCCCGCTTTGACACCCTCTTCTTGTAGACGCGCCACCTCAGCAGATGTTTTTTGGAGTTCAGCAAAGGTTTGCTCGGCAATTTGGGAAAACTGTTGACTCAATGAGCCCCACCATGCCATGGGGTCCACCGCAGGGGTGGGTTTTTGAGTTGGGGCATCTTCTTTGCCAAGTGTTTGAGGCTTGGGCGTCTCGTGGTTCGCTTTTGGCGAGGAAGAAGCCGGTGCCGTCTTGGGTTCTTGAGAAAAATAAGCCTTTTTCTCCTGCGTGGGCTTGATCTGCAGGCCCTTGGCCATTTCAGCCATGCTCATGTTCATGCCCTTCAAGGTGTTGATGGTCATCAACTGCACCTCAAGGGCCTGAACGGTGGCCAGGACCGCTTTGGTGTTTTGTTCAAGCCAGAAATGAACCGTCTTCAACTCCTGAATGCGTTTCTCTATTTCTTTGGGATCCACGGTTGGCGCAATCCAATGGTGCGCTTGCGGCAAGGACGCATTGCTGATCGAGAGTTGCTTTAAAAAATCAAAGCCCGGCACAAACTTTGTAAAATCAAATGGAGACGAGTCGCTCATCGGGTGTTCCCTGAATTTTAATGGTTCGACAATGGATGCCCCCAACTTGGCTTGATCCATCTTGCGCATGAACACCCAATATAGCATTTGAAGTGCTGACGCATTGAGGTATTCTTGTTTGTTTTTAAAATTATCGCTCAATTCCAAACTCAAGCCCAGCCTCTCAGCTCCTTTACTTTTAGAACGTTTTTATGACCCAAGCGCTTTTCCACTATTCATTTCACGTCACCGATCTTGAGCTGGCCAGAAACTTCTACACGACACAGCTCAACTGCAAAGAAGGGAGATCGGCGCCAACTTGGATTGATTTTGATTTCTTTGGCCATCAACTCTCACTGCACTTGGGTGAGCCCCAGCCAACAAGCTTGACTGGGAAAGTCGGTGACATCTGGGTCCCCATGCCACATTTCGGTCTCATCTTGAAGCTGCAGGACTGGAGGGCTTTGGCCCTTCAATTGCAATCTCAAGGAATGGACTTCATCATCCCGCCTCAATGTCGCTTTGAAGGGCAGCCAGGCGAGCAATGGACCATGTTCTTTGCTGACCCCTTTGGCAACCCCATCGAAATCAAAGGCTTTGATGACCTTGGCAAAATTTACTGAGCTCTTTTTAAGCCAGCCCTTGAACACACGCCATAGGCACTGAGATCAGGTGTTGTGTTGCACAAAAGGGGCCACTTTTTGATCGATCACGCCAAACAAAGCCTGTCCATTGGCCAATTTCATTTCGATGCGAACTTGGTCACCAAATTTGAGGAATTCTGTGATCGGCTGGCCTTCTTGCAGGCTTTCCATGGCTCTTTTTTCAGCAATGCAACTGTAGCCATTGGGCCACTCCATTCGGCCATTTTTTTCAATCCCCTTGTTGCTGACCGTACCGCTTCCTACGATGCTGCCTGCTCGAACATTGCGGGTTTTGCACAGGTGAGAAATCAACTGCCCAAAATGAAAGCTCATCTCCTCACCGGCCTCACACATGCCCACTTTTCTTTGATTGATGCTTGACTGAAGGGTCAAATGCACCCGTCCGCCCGACCAGGCCTCGCCCAACTCATCTGGGGTGATGGCCACGGGCCCAAAGGCCGTTGCAGGTTTGCTTTGGTAAAAGCCAAAGCCTTTGGCCAATTCATGGGGGATCAAGTTCCTCAGAGACACGTCGTTGACCAGCATCAACAGTCGAATGGCCTCCAACGACTCCTCGGGCGTGCTGCCC
Source organism: uncultured Burkholderiales bacterium (assembly GCA_903842945.1). Taxonomy (GTDB): domain Bacteria; phylum Pseudomonadota; class Gammaproteobacteria; order Burkholderiales; family Burkholderiaceae_C; genus Limnohabitans. The sequence goes on along the minus strand of CAIMNS010000088.1, from coordinate 46,936 downwards.
ATGCTCACATCCCCAGTGATGACGGCAAGTTCTGCTTCAAAGTCAATGCCAAACGCTTCACTTGGACACACAATGTCGTCGTTGGGGCCTAAAAAGTCATCGCTCCCCCCTTGATAAAACAAGGGGTCCTCGTAAAAGCTCTCTGGCACCGTGGCTCCTCTGGCTGCTCTGACCAACTCCACGTGGTTCAAATAGGCCGATGCATCGGCCCATTGGAAGGCCCGAGGCAAAGGGGCCATGCACATGCGTGAATTGAAGGGAAACGCATGCCGGAGTTTGCCCTGGTTCAAGGCCACATAAACATCTTGCAGTTGCGGAGAGAGGAAATTCCAGTCGTCCAACAACTCTTGCAAAGTGTGCGCAATCTCACTGACAAAGTGCGCCGTCTCCAAATCTTGTGAAACCACCACGAGTTGACCATCCCGAGAGCCATCTTTATAGCTTGCAAATTTCATTGTTCAAACCCATCTTGTTCTTTGGCGCAAAGGAACCCAAATTGATGCCTCACGCGCGCAGGCCCCATTCTAATGAGCATTCGGCAGGCTTTAAATGATAGGATTCATGTTTTGAGGCAAGCCCGCCCAGCCGCAAGCTTGATTCAAGTTGCATGGCTCTACGCCATGCCGTTCTTTCGTTTGAGTGACGTGAAAAACATGTTGTTTCTTATTTCTTCAGCCGTGCGATGGATCGCATTGGTGTTTTTTTGGGGTCTGCTGGGCTCATCTGTCATGGCGCAACCCTCGGCTTTGGGTGCAAACTACATGCAATTTGGCGCCTTCAAGTTCAACCCTTATGCGCAATTGGATTACCAAATCAATGGCCAAACCCGCGGTTTGAATTACAACGCACAAGCCCAGATCACCTGGAAGGCGACGGGCCAAAACTACAACGCCAAATTTGACATCAAAATGCCTCTTTTCTTTGGCACGAGAACGCAAGTCTCTGAGGGGCTGTTGAGTGATCAAGGCTTAAAGCCTGTGACTTTTTCGGACCGGCACCGCAAATCTCAAACGGTCTCGATCGATCAAACGGCTGGACAAATCCGCTTGGCGGATGGCAACACCAGCCTTCCCCTGGAAAAGCTCCACCAGGATGCATTGAGCGTGTTTTTTCAACTTGGCGGGCTCTTGGCGGGGCTGAACGAGCCTTACCCGTTCTCATCGACCTTGAGGTTGCCGGTTTTGATGGCCCAGACCAACGAACACTGGACCTTCAAACTGGAGTCCTTGGACAATTTGAAACTGCCCATGGGCGAGGTGCCCGCCCTCAAAGTCCTGCGCCTGCCAAGAAGCCCCACGGACAAACAAAAACTCACGCTTTGGTTGAGCCCCAACCTTGGATTCCTGCCCGTGCGGATCTTGATAGAAGAAGAGAACCAAGACCTGGTGGATCAGCGTTTGCTTGCCTTTAAATCGTCACCCTAAAGCACCTCAGAAGAGGGTATGTGGGGCTCTTCGTTGTAACAATATTTGTACAAGGGCTCCACCAAAATCAACACCGCAATCAAACGACAGACCTGCAAGGTGGTCACCAGTGGGACCCCCAAATGCAGGACTTTGGCCGTGATGGCCATCTCTGCAATGCCCCCTGGTGCGGTGCCCAACACCATGGTCAAGGTGTCAATGCCTGAGAGTTTAGAGATGCCAAGCGCAAATAAACAGCACACACCAATCAAACTCATCGTCCCAATGCCAACGCTCAACATCCACTTGGGGGCGGATTTGATGAAGTCCCCAGAAAACTGAACGCCCAAACTGATGCCGATCAAGAGTTGAGACGCATTGATCATCCAAGTGGGGACTGCCGTTAAGGTGTGACCACTCAAGGACAAAGCCATCGAGACCCCCAAGCCACCTAAAAACCATGGGTTGGCACGACCCCAGCGCTCTAGGACCCAAACCACGATCAAGGCCAAGCCAAACATCAGCGCCAGACCTAAGGGCACGATGTCTTTGGCCACGGGCCCAAGCACTGGATTGCCCTGAAATCCCAAAGCCTTCAAGCCAAATGGAATGACGATGGCGATGAGCATCACGCGCAAACTGTGAGCTGCAGCGACCAAATCGGTTCGCCCTTTTTCCCTTTCAGCCAAATTGGTCATCTCTGAGGCACCCCCAATCGCACCAGAAAAAAAACATGCAGAGCGTGTGAGTCCTGGTATCTCTTTCCCATGCAAACGATACAGCACATTGCCAAAACCAGCTCCAACCAACAAAGCCCACAAAATGCTGAGAACGATCACCCACCACAAAGACAGGATCAACTGTCCAATTTCGGGGCTGAAGTACAGACCCAGTGAGCCGCCAATGACCAATTGACCGACATTTCTAAAGGGTCGCCAACTCCTCGTGCGAAACCCGAACATGGTTGCCAAGGCGACCGACATCAAAGGGCCCAACATCCAAGGCAAAGGGCTCTTGACCCACAAACAAAAGGCCGTCGACAGCATGGCCAAGCCCAGGGTAGCCAAGGTTGAACCCAGTTTGCTCCATGGGAATGTTAAGAAATATTGACGAAATAACAATTAAAACCAGATATAAGTAAGGACGCTTGCAGCAAGCTAGGGGCTAGAGAATTGACTTTCAACATGAACAACCCTTGGTCCTTGTCCATCAAGCTACAAAGTCAAAAGCCATTGCATCGAAAAAAAGACGCTTTTTTCACCTCAAGCCTGACATTATCGCTTGCCTTGGCCATCCATGCACCGGTCCTGGTCTATTCATGAGTACGCAACTCAGTTTTTTAGATCACCCGTCATCCATGGGCATTCACGTCGCACCCAGGAAAGCTGAGCAACAAAGAATAAAAGAATGCAATTTGACACTTTGTTCATGTTAGCTAAAATAGCTAACATGAACAAAGGAGCAGTTTCATGTTAGTCACCGCAACAGAAGCTAAAAATAGATTTGGAAGTGTTTGCAGTGCTGCCAAAAAGGAACCCGTTTTTGTTCAAAAAGATGGTCGAATCGATACGGTCATCTTGTCTGCCGATCAATTTGAAGCGCTTAAAGCAACACAGCGCTCAAAGAATTTAAAGAAACACAAATCTGAATTTGAAAAAAAGTACGCCAACTGGATCAAAGAGATGAACCAAGATTTTGAATCCACGGGTCATTGGTGCGAAGATTTAAGAATTTGGTAAAAGACATGCAATACGATGTTTACTTGAATCCCATGCCTACATCAAAGGATATTTATCCCTATGTCATTGATGTTCAGTCGGATTTATTAAATTTTTTACCAACAAGAATGGCCGTTCCACTAAAAATCTATAGGTCCAAGGTCGATGCCCCCAAGAACTTAACGCCTGTTTTTAATGTCAAGGGTGATGACCTTCTTTTCATATCTTTTTTAGCAACAGCCATCGATAAAAAGAATCTCAACAAACGTGTTTGCTCCTTACATCAACACGCTAGCCAAATGGTTTCAGCCATGGATTGTATTTTGAGTGGCATTTAAATCCCCAAACTGCAAAGATCACCACGTTCGACTCGAGAAGTTCAAGCAACAAAGAGTTTTGCACGTCAAATGAACAGGGCGCAGGCTTGCGTCTTTGCGTCAATTGATCATCGAGCATCCCATCCCTAGCTAGGGCAAGTTCTTCGATTGGCTTGGCCATTGACCCAAGGAAGCCCCATCCCTTTTATTCAAAGAGATGCCCAAAAAACACCACCCCGTATGGTGGTCACCTTGAAAGATGGGTCTACCAGAACCTGAGACAGAGCGTTCTTCTTTTTGCATTCCATGGTCTTTCTCAGCGGTCAATGACCGCTCTAAGAAGAAAAATTTACGCCTTCGCCTGCATAATTCGCTCTTAAAACTTACAATACTTGTATGAATGCATACATCCTTAACTTATCTTGTAAAGACAAACCCGGCATCGTTCACGGCGTCTCTGGCTTCTTGCTTGGGCGTGGAGGCAACATTGAAGAAGCCGCTCAATACAACGATCCCGACACGGGGCTCTTTTTCATGCGCGTTCAATTCACCTGCGCACAAACTGCACAAGCACTGAAAACTGAGCTAGAAACGTTTGGGCAAAGTCTTGCGCTTCAATGGGCCTTGCATGAAACGTCCAAAGCCATGCCCACCATTTTGATGGTGTCCAAAGAAGGGCACTGTTTGAACGATTTGCTTTTTCGCACCAAAAGTGGCCTCTTGCCCATCGACGTCAAAGCCATCATCAGCAACCACCGAGACTTCTATCAGCTGGCCGCCAGTTACAACATCCCCTTTCACCACATCCCGGTAAGTGCCAGCACCAAGGAACAAGCCGAGGCCAAACAAATTGAAATCATTGAGCAAGAAGGTGCCGAACTGGTGATTTTGGCGCGTTACATGCAAATCCTCTCCAACCAGCTGTGTCAACACCTGAGCGGTCGAGCGATCAACATTCATCACAGCTTTTTACCAAGCTTCAAAGGTGCCAAGCCCTACTACCAAGCCCACGACCGTGGGGTCAAATTGATCGGGGCCACCGCCCATTACGTCACCGCAGATCTCGACGAGGGCCCCATCATTGAGCAAGATGTGGCACGTGTCGATCACTCTAAAACGGTAGAAGATTTGACCACCATGGGCAGAGATACAGAAAGCCAAGTCTTGGCCAGAGCCGTCAAATGGCACAGCGAACACCGCATCCTCATCAATGGACACAAAACCGTGATCTTCAAATAGTTTCGCGTGACGAGTGAACCGGTCCTTATTTTTTAAACCTTCAGGAGAGGCGCCATGCTTGGATTGCAAGAAGCCCTGTCAAGCACTGACAACCGTGCCAAAGCGCTTCGCCAACGCGAGATTGTGGACACCTTGTCGGGCTTGGTGCCCAAGCATGCCTTGCTGTTCACCCCTGAAGACACCACGCCCTATGAGTGCGATGGCTTGACCGCTTACCGTCAAAAGCCCGTCTGCGTGGTCCTACCAGAAACCGAAGATCAAGTTCAAGCTGTTTTGTCCACCTGTCATGCACATGGATTTCCCGTGGTGGCCAGAGGTGCCGGAACCGGCTTATCTGGTGGCGCCATGCCCTTTCATGATGGCGTTGTTCTGTCTTTGGCCAAATTCAACAAAATCATCTACATCGACCCCTTTGCAAAAACAGCGGATGTGCAATGTGGCGTGAGGAATTTGGCCATCAGTGAGGCCGCCGCCATCCATGGCCTTTATTACGCCCCTGACCCGTCGAGTCAAATCGCCTGCACCATTGGCGGCAATGTCGCAGAAAATTCTGGAGGGGTGCATTGCCTTAAATATGGACTCACGCTTCACAATGTTTTGAAAGTGAGGGGCTTTACCATGTCGGGTCAAGCCGTCACCTTTGGCAGCGACGCCTTGGACTCGCCTGGGCTTGATCTGCTGCCTTTGATCATCGGCTCTGAAGGCATGCTGGCGGTCACCCTGGAAGTGACGGTGCGCTTGATCCCCAAGCCCGTCATTGCCAAGTGCATCATGGCCAGCTTTTCTCAAGTTCGTGCGGCGGGAGATGCCGTGGCCCAACTGATTGGCTCAGGCATCATCCCTGCAGGTCTTGAAATGATGGATCAACCCATGACCGCAGCGGTTGAAGATTTTGTCCACGCCGGATACGATTTGAGCGCAGCAGCGATTTTGCTCTGCGAAAGCGATGGAACGCCTGAAGAGGTGCAAGAAGAAATTGAACGCATGAGCGAGGTTCTCCTTCAATGCGGCGCCACCAACATTGCCGTGAGTCAAAGCGAGGCCGAGAGGCTGCGCTTTTGGAGTGGAAGAAAAAATGCTTTTCCCGCTTCCGGACGCATCTCACCGGACTACATGTGCATGGACTCCACCATCCCTAAAAAGAAATTGGGAGACATCCTAGACGCCATCAAAACCATGGAAGGCAAGTACGCCCTGAGGTGCGTCAATGTCTTTCACGCTGGTGACGGTAATCTCCATCCCCTGATCTTGTTTGATGCCAACCAAGCCGGTGAGCTCGAGCGGGCTGAGGCCTTTGGTGCTGATATTTTAGAGACCAGCGTCGCCATGGGTGGCACCATCACCGGTGAGCACGGCGTCGGTGTTGAGAAACTCTCCAGCATGTGTGTTCAGTTCACCGCGAGTGAACTCCAACAAATGCTGGACATCAAAAGCGCCTTTGATCCCCAAACACTCTTGAACCCCGCGAAAGTCATTCCCACCCTTCAGCGTTGTGCTGAGGGCGGCAAGATGGTGGTCAGGCAAGGCAAACTGCCTTTTGCACACCTAGAACGCTTTTAGTTTTTACGCTGGAACGCCTCGGCCCCCAAAAATCGCTGTCCCAATGCGCACAAGGGTTGAGCCCGCCGTGATGGCCGCTTGCAAATCTTGCGTCATTCCCATGGACAGGGTGTCAATTTGCGCCTCTCCCAAGGCCTCTTGAAGAGACGCAAACACCGCTTGTCCCCTTTGATGCATGGCCAACTGCACGTTGTACTCGGGATGGAAGTCGGGCATGGTCATCACCCCCCTGAGCTTCAAGCGAGTCAAACCCATGATCGCTTTGGCCAAAGGCAAGGCCTCTTCAAGTTGTACACCTGCTTTGGTCGGTCCCCCATCCACGTTGACTTGAATCAAGACGTTCAGGGCCGGCAAGTGCGCTGGGCGTTGATCGTTCAAGCGTTGCGCGTGTTTAAGATTTTCTAAGGTGTGAACCCAGTCAAAACACTGTGCCACCCACTTGGTTTTATTGCTTTGCAAGGGACCAATGCAGTGCCATTGGGTGTCTTTCATCTGGGGGAAGCTTTTGGCACTTTCAATCTTCTCAACCGCTTCTTGAATGTAATTTTCCCCAAAACACAGTTGACCTTGTTCTTTTAATGCCAGGATGTCTGTCAAGGGAAATGTTTTAGACACCGCCAGCAGTTGAATGTCTTTGGGTGAACGCGAAGCCTTTTGAGCGATTTTGGCCATTTGATCCTTCACGTCAAGCCAACGTTGGATCAAAGATGAGGCGTCCAGCTTTGCACCTTCACTTGCAAATGCCTTGGGTGCTGAGCCAAGGGGGGACATGGACGATGAACTTTTCATGGTCCCCCAATATAACGCCAACTGCGCTTTTGACCAAATCCCTGATCGTCGCTTTGAGCGCTTGCGCCCAGAAGGTTTGTTTTTAAGGCAAAATCTCAAGCATGGTTTTTCTGTCCTTTTTCTTCTTTTTTAGACTGAGCCCTTATGTCAAGCATACAAGCCAAAACTTACGTTTCCAACCCCTCTCAAAAACTGGCCTTCATTGGTCTGGGCGTCATGGGCTACCCCATGGCAGCTCACTTGTTGGCAAGCGGTCACCAGGTGACGGTGTACAACCGAACTGCCGCCAAAGCCACCCAGTGGATGGACGAGTTTGGCGCCAATCCAAACGCCCACGTTGCTGCTACGCCCAGTCAGGCCGCACATGGCGCAGACATCGTTTTTACATGTGTCGGCAACGACGAGGATCTGAAAGCTGTGATCTTGGGTGAAAGTGGGGCTTTGGCCGGCATGCATCCAGGCTCTGTGTTGGTGGATCACACCACCGCATCCGCTCAAATCGCCCGCGAGCTTTTTTTGGTGTGTCAACGTCACCAAATTGCATTCATCGATGCCCCAGTCTCTGGCGGACAAGCGGGAGCGCAAAATGGACAGCTCACCGTCATGTGTGGTGGCAACGAGTCCGATTTCCTTCGCATCCAACCCGTGGCTCAGGCCTACTCTAAGGCCATCACCTTGATGGGTGCGAGTGGTTCTGGACAACTGACCAAAATGGTCAATCAGATTTGTATCGCGGGCTTGGTCCAAGCCTTGAGTGAAGCCATCGCCTTCGGCATGAAGGCCGGCCTTGAGATGAACACGGTCCTGGAGGTCATTGGCAAAGGTGCTGCACAAAGCTGGCAATTGGACAATCGCGGCAAAACCATGGTGCAAGACCAATTCGATTTTGGTTTTGCTGTGGACTGGATGAGAAAAGATTTAGGCATTGTTTTGGCAGAAGCCCATCGCAATGGCGCACGTTTGCCCGTCACAGCACTGGTTGACCAGTTTTATGCCGATGTGCAACACATGGGAGGGCATCGCTTTGACACCTCAAGCCTCATCAAGCGTCTTCAATGACGCCCTTGTAAAACCCAAGCCTCAAGCAGTCTGAGGCGAGAGGGTCCATTATTTTGAATTCGGCGCGGGCGTCTTGCCGGGAGAAGGTAGCAAGCTTTTGAGCTCGTTTTCAGTAATGATCTCAAAAACTTTCACCACCTTTTGGACCCCCGAAACATTTCTGGCCACGTCAACTGCACGGTCGGCCTCTCTTTGCGTCACGCGACCCATCAAATAGATGACCCCTCGCTCCGCATGCACTTTGAATGCAGTGGCAAAAATATCTTTGCTGTCGACCAAACTGGCTTTGACTTTGCTTTGAATCAAAACATCTTGAGAGCGCTCTGTGAAGTTTGAAAAATTGGCCACCTGAACTTCGTTCAAAACCATTCTGACATTGTCCACTTGAGAGACTATTTCAGATACGAACTTGGCGTCGCGCTCGTTGGTGGCCTCTCCGGTGATCAAAACTTGTCGGTTGTAGCTTACCAAGTTGATGTGGACTTTGCCACTCAGTGCTTCTCGGATCTTAGAAGCACCTTTGATCTCAATGCCCTCATCTTCCAGTTGCGCGCCTGATGTTCTGCGATCGGTGACCACCATGGTGCCACCGACAAAGCCTCCCACGACCATGGGCGCACAGGCTTGTAAAACCAAGGTGGCACTTAAAACGAGGAGGACGTGGGAAAATTGAACTTTGATTTGTTTGCTCATACTTGATTACCTTCTTGGTCTCCCAAAAGTTGTGTATCGACACCATCACATAAACAATGCAGGACCAACAAATGGACCTCTTGAATTCTTGCCGTTCTATCGTGAGGCACACAAATGTGCACATCCGTCTCTCTGAGACCGGCGCCCATTTTGCCCCCCCCTTTGCCGGTCAACGCCACCACGGTCATCTCTCGTTGGTGAGCGGACTCAATGGCTTTCAATATATTTTTGGAGTTGCCACTGGTAGAAATCGCCAACAACACATCGCCACTTTGACCCAAGGCTCTGACTTGCTTGGAGAAGATTTGATCAAAATCATAATCGTTACCAATGGCCGTCAAAATAGAGCTGTCGGTGGTGAGTGCGATGGCGCCCAACTCTGGCCTCTCGCGCTCAAAGCGGCCCACAAATTCTGCGGCAAAGTGTTGTGCATCGGCTGCCGACCCCCCATTGCCACACACCAAAACCTTGCCCCCGCTGGTGACACAGGCAAGAATGGCCTGAATGGCACTGGCAATCGGCTTGGACAAGACCTGCGCGGCTTGGTACTTCAAGTCCGCACTGTCTATGAATTGTTGCTCTATGCGTTGCTCTAACATCGGTGCTTGGTTTTTTCAGTCGAAGGTTGTGGTGACAAAATCAATTAAAAACGATGCTTTCAGGGTTTTGGCTTTTGACCTTGGTTTTTCCAGTTTGACTTAAGGGACAACGGTGCCACTTAAAAACACACTTACGAGGTACCATTGAGTATCATACCCGAGCACACTCTCTTCACAAGCCCCTAATCTCCCTTTATTCTACCCATGAGTGCACCCTACTCCAAAGCCCTTGACATGGCCAAAGACTTGGTTGGCCATCAAGAGTTGAGCCCAAGTTCTTTGTACATCGTTGCTTCTCCCATTGGTAATTTGGCAGATGTGAGCCTCAGAGCCTTGTTTGTTTTACAAATGATGGACTTCATAGCGTGTGAAGACACCCGGCACACCCAACAACTTTGCCGCGCCTATGGACTGGACAAGCCTGCCTCCCATTGGATCCCCGTTCACCAACACAACGAGTTGCAAGGGGCCGACATCGTCATCCAAGCACTCTCCTCGGGCGCCAAAGTCGCCTATTTGAGCGATGCTGGCACGCCTGGCATCAGCGACCCTGGTGCTCGATTGGTGAGCGCTGTTCAAAGCCAGGGCTTTAGGGTCGTGCCTCTGCCAGGCCCCTCCAGCGTCACCACCCTTTTGAGTGCCAGTGGTGCTCATAGCGGAGACGATCAAAGTTTTATTTTTCTGGGCTTTTTATCGTCCAAAGCGCAAATGCGCTCGCAACAAATTCAAGACATGAGCGATGAGCACCGTTGTCAAATCATTTTAGAAGCGCCCCACCGAATCCTTGACTTGGCCAAGGCCTTGTCTGTTCTTGGCGAACGGATGGTCACCCTGGGTCGAGAATTGACCAAACAATTTGAAAGCATTCAAAACCTCAAAGCTCACAACCTGTGGGCTTGGCTCATGGAGGATTCGAATCGCCAAAAGGGGGAGTTTTGTATCTTGATCCACCCCAAGTTGATCGACAAAGACCCCCTTGGCATGGATGTCAAAGTTCTGAAACTTTTGTTGGTGCATTTGCCCCTTAAAACAGCGGTGGCCCTGTCCGCCGACATCACGGGTCAATCCAAAAAGGGCCTGTATGCCGAGGCCCTTAAATTGAAGAACTCACTTGCGCCTCATGATGAAGCAGATGAGGCCTGAGATTGATCACCTAGCCTAGAAGGGCCTTGCATCACTTGATTTGAACGATGGATTTCACAATCACATTGGAGGTCGGGAAATTGGCCAAGCCGTAAAGTGTGGCCGTGGATATTTGCGCCATGATGTCGATCACATTGAGCCCTTCCAGGATTTGTCCAAACACCGCATATCCAGGTGAAGACTCGCTTTGGTAATCCAATTTGGAGTTGTCCACCAAATTGAAATAAAACTGTGTGCTTGCAGAATTGGGAGCGGAAGTTCTCGCCATGGCAATGCTGCCCCGCATGTTTTTCAATCCATTGTTGGACTCCAAAACGATTGGATTGCCTGCCCCTGTTTGCTCACCGACCGTTGTCGTCAACCAGCCTCCTTGAACAACAAACTGGGGAATGATTCTGTGCATCAAGGTGTTGCTGTAGAACTTGGCATTGACATAGTTCAGATAATTGTTGACCGTGATGGGTGCAGATGCAGGGTAGAGTTCAACCGTCAAATCGCCAAAATTGGTGCTGATCTTGACCTGCGGATTGGGCACTTCAAAGTTCTTGATCAACATTTGCACGCCGTCGATTGATTTGGCAACCATCATGGCGGGTCCAACCGCACTTGGCGTGCAAGTCAGGTATTTTTCGGTATCGCTGCCATTGGGCAGCAATGCAAGCCCTTCGCAGTTGGAGACCGAGACATTGAAGTCTTGGTTCAAATTCAGGCCCATCAGTTTAAAAATGGTTTTTTGACCATATTTCACCTGATCTATTTCGATCTCGCTCACATTGGGCAAGCTTGCATTGTTGCCATTGCCACAAGAGACAAGAGCACCACAGATCAAAACCAAGGCGACACTCAGAAAATTTCTCATATCTGTTTTTTTAGTTCAAGATCCATTGATTTTTGCAAAAGTTCATGGCTTTTTGGTCCGTGTCCTCATTTTTAGATTTCTTTTCTTTCACCATTTCTTGTGAAGAGTGCAGTCAACAAAAAGGCTCAGTCCAATGCTGCATTCTTAGCCCTAGAGAGTTGGTTCACCTGACAGAAGTCGAATCTGTATTAAAACACATTCAAGCAATGGATCAGACCCTACAACTTGAGAGGACGAGAACCACAGTCGCTTGGCATTTTAAATTATTATTTTATTTTGCAAGACTTAATATACCGGCTCCTGCATTAACAGGTTGGGCGGCAAATCGATGTGTTCGAGACCACACGCTGTATTTTTTACGCTCCACGTGTTGCAAATGATTGACAAAAAAACTTCCCTTGAGCAAATTAAGGGCTGATTTTTACCTTTGAAACGTTTATTTGCAAAATACTTCTAAAACACGTAAAATTAAAATACTTGTCTAACACGTATTTTACAAACTTCCCGGCTTGCCACTTCACCACAAGGTTCAGTATGAAACAGCTTTTGTCTGTCATCGATCAAGCCAGCCCCATTTTACAAGCTGCCCGAAAATCAACTCGCCTTTCACAAACCGAACTGGCGCGCCAACTTGGTGTGAGCCAAAGCCGAATCTCTTCGATGGAACTTGACCCTGGCTCCATCAACCTGGCACAGCTGCTCGCCATGTGCTCTGCTTTGAATTTGGAACTGTGGGTGCAAAGCAAAGAAAATCACGTGCACCGGGCTGACGACCGCAAGTCAACATCACTCAACGAACCGGAGTGGTGACGATGGGCCGAAAATCCCATTCAAGGGCGCTGTCCGTTTGGACCAATGGACAACGCGTGGGCACCTGGTCTTTACCGACTCGTGGAGACATGGCACTCTCTTATGACGCCGATTGGATCAATTCTCCTGTTGGACGCCCGCTTTCTTTGTCACTTCCTTTCATTGGAAATCAAGTCCTCAAAGGAGCTCGAGTCCAAAACTACTTCGATAACCTACTCCCTGACAGCGATGTGATTCGCAAGCGTCTTGCTCTGCGATTCAAGACTCAAAGCGATGGGGCCTTTGACCTGTTGCAAGCCATCGGTAAAGACTGCGTGGGTGCCGTGCAATTGTTGGGCGAGAGCGAATCTCCCTCTGACATCAACCGTATTCTCGGCACAACGCTGCATGAAGATGAGGTCGAAAAACTCCTCTTTCAAACAACGAGCTCTGCCTTCAGCGGCAACGCCATCGAAGAGGAAGATCTTCGCATATCTCTTGCCGGCGCTCAAGAAAAAACGGCCCTCCTTTGGCACCAACAAAACTGGATGCGTCCTCTCGGTTCGACACCAACCACACATATCCTAAAACTGCCCCTTGGCTTGGTTGGCAATAGCAAGGCCGACTTCAGTTCCTCGGTTGAAAATGAATGGCTGTGCATGAACCTATTGGCTGAATTTGGCATAACAGTGGCCAGAACTGCCATGCTAACGTTTGGTAATCAGAAAGTCCTCGCAGTGGAGCGCTTCGATCGACAACTGCATTCCTCTGGCACTTGGCTGATGCGACTACCACAAGAGGATTTCTGCCAAGCCAAGGGTGTACCGCCTTACTTGAAATATGAAAGAGATGGGGGGCCTGGCTTGCTAGACTTGGCGAACGTCTTGAAAGGCTCAGTGCAGGCCGAACAAGATTTGTCCACACTGCTCAAATCCCAAGTGCTTTTTTGGATGCTGGCAGCGACTGACGGTCATGCCAAGAATTTCAGTCTTCGCTTGCTACCCCAGGGTCGCTATTCGCTGGCCCCGCTGTATGACGTGATGTCCATTTGGCCAGTCGAAGGCCGTGGCGCAAACCAGATCTCTTATCACAAAGCCAAGATGGCGATGGCGCTTCCAGGTAAAAGCAAGCATTACCACTTCAAAGAGATTCAGCGACGACACTTCAATAGCACCGCCTCAAAGTGTTTCCATCCAGCAGATGCCGAAGCCCTGATCGACCAATTGATCGAACGCACACCAATTGCGATTGATAGGGTCGCAAAGAAGTTACCCAGAGGTTTTCCTGAACACGTTGCAACATCCATCTTCAAAGGATTGCAGGGGTCAGCAGATTTGCTTGAGCGAATGCCTAAGGTCTAGCAAGCCCCAACGGAATAGAACAGCGCGCTTTGGATCAAAGCTGTAAAGTAGGTGATCGGTACGATCTGTGAACCATGTGTCGGCATGGATCCCTGAGGGATGGTGCGGCTGGCGGGGATCGAACCCACGACCCTTGGCTTCGGAGGCCAATACTCTATCCACTGAGCTACAGCCGCACGGGCATAGACTTTGTATTGTAATTGCTCAGCAAGATTTACATTGTTTTACAGTGCTTAAAACACGCACTTTGCTCATTTTCACCCATTGCTACAAGCTTTCTTTTAAAAAACGATCAACCTCTTCTCTACGCAGATCAAGCAGTTCGTTATAATTGATCATTTAAATTCAACCACATTTGAGGCTTTCATGAGCGAAGAGCATTCAGAAGATCACAATCCGATCAAAACCCCCAAACAAATGCTTTATGCAATTTTGTTTTCCTTTGTCGTTCCAATTTTTGTCATCATTGGTTTGGTCTATTACGTTACATCGGCCAACAAACCCGTCGCTGGCGCACCCGATACACCTGAGAGTGTCACGGCTCGACTCACCAAGGTGGGACATGTCGAAATCAAAGATGCCAACCGCCCCTTGAAAACGGGCGAAGAAGTCTACAAAGGCCAATGCACCACCTGTCATGCCATTGGGGCTGCCGGCTCGCCTAAATTTGGTGATGCAAGTGCTTGGGGACCCAGAATCGGCAAGGGTTATGAAGCTCTCCTGACATCAGCCCTTAAAGGCAAAGGCGTCATGGGCGCTCAAGGGGGCGGAGATTATGAGGATCTTGAAATTGGTCGTGCTGTGGTCTACATGGCCAATGCAGGTGGCGCCAAGTTCAAAGAGCCACAAAAACCCTAAATACCTATCGGTAGAGGCATCCCACCCTCTAAAAGCGAGTCTCGGCTCGCTTTTTTTATTGGGCCACGTTGTTGTGTTGTGGACTTGATACAAAACTGAACAAGCTAGGTATGTCTTTTTGCTCAATGTCTGTCGTGAGAAGCTGGCCCATTTCCAGCATCTGGGCCGCCTGCCACATGTCCATCGTGTGAACCAAGCCAAAACCAAGGCTCGTTTTCAAATACAAAAGACCTTTTTCATCTAGATAGCAGTGCTCTAAAGTTGTGCTTAAACCGGTATGAGATACGAGCTCAAAATCGTTTTCTTTTTGTTGGACTCGCCAAATCCATGGGCTGAACTCCAACTCCACAAAGACCCTTTGCGGACCGTTTTGGAAAAACCACTGTCCCAACTCATCGGCCTGATAGTTTCTGGAAATGAAAGAGATCAACTTGGCATGCTCTAAACGTCGGCCCTTTGACCTTGTAAAAGCGCCTGCATGTTGGACCTGTTCATCGCGCATGTACCACTGCCCTCGGGCGTCCAGTCCAAGCCAACCAAAACAATCGGGGACATCTGGCCATTTAAGAAGGGCCCGTTTGACAATTTCATCCATGGCCTATGCTTGGCTTCAAAACAACTGTCAATGCAAAACGCTGGGAACGTCCAACTCTGCTTGAAGCGACTCAGGGTGTCCAGGAGAGGCGTGGTGCAGCACCATTCTCCAGCCCTGAGGGGTTTGCTGATAGACGTTGGTCGCTATGATGTAAGCCTCTTGCGTGTCTTGCCCCAAGCTGACTTGGATTTGTTCAATCACATTGTGCATGGCACTGGTCAAGGACTCCACTTTCTTCACGCTCAACACATTCACGTGCATGGACCCCCCAGAAAAAATAGATTCAAAGGATTTTCTGATTTCTAGCGCCCCCACGAGCCGCACGCCCCCGGGATGCACACAAACGATCTCATCCTCGTCGGCCCAACACGCCATGAGCTTATCAAGATCGGCTTTTTGCAAGGCGTCGTAAAAAGCGCGCTCAATATCCGTGGCGCTACCACCCAGTGCCACCGCTCTTAATTTTGCTTTGCCCATGGTCTTGTAAAGCCTGTGTTGAAACAAAGAAAGGGCTGCTTCAAATGATCGTTCATCTGACATCAGCCCTTCTTCGTTGGTGGAAAAATTTACTTTTTCTGCTTGAATCTTCTCACGGCAGCCAACTCTGCCATCATGATGTACAACTCTGATTGTGCTCTGGCCAAATCAATTTCAGACTTGGCGTTGGCAAGACTTTCCTCAGCGGCCTTTTTAGCAGCCTCGGCCTTTTCTTCATCCATGTCTTCACCGCGAACGGCTGTGTCAGACAACACCGTCACCGCATGGGGCTGGACCTCAATGATCCCACCGGCCACAAAAATAAACGTCTCTTGACCATCAAGCGCTTGGATACGAACTGAACCCGCTCTGATACGAGTGATCAAGGGTGTGTGTCTTGGATAAATGCCCAACTCGCCAGCCTCGCCTGGAAGGGCCACAAATCGGGCCTCTCCGGAGAAGATGGACTCTTCAGCACTCACCACATCAACATGGAGGGTATTCATTCAAATTCCTAAAAAAGAGGTTGACCAACACTTTGTTGATTAAATCTTTTTGGCCTTTTCAAAAGCCTCATCAATCGTGCCCACCATATAAAACGCTTGCTCGGGCAAGTGATCACACTCACCGCCCACAATCATCTTGAAGCCACGAATCGTTTCGGCCAAAGACACGTACTTGCCCGCTGTACCTGTAAACACCTCAGCAACGTGGAAAGGTTGCGAGAGGAAACGTTGAATCTTACGAGCACGAGCCACCACCAACTTGTCGTCAGGTGCCAGCTCATCCATACCCAAAATGGCAATGATGTCGCGCAATTCTTTGTAACGCTGCAAGGTCCCTTGCACCGCACGCGCTGTTGAATAGTGGTCCTCTCCCACGACGTTGGGGTCCAACTGTCTAGAGGTGGAGTCCAAAGGATCCACCGCTGGATAAATACCCAAGGCTGCAATGTCACGCGAGAGCACAACCGTGGAGTCCAAATGGGCAAAGGTGGTCGCAGGTGAAGGATCGGTCAAGTCATCTGCAGGCACGTAAACCGCTTGAATCGAGGTGATGGAGCCCACTTTGGTGGAGGTGATGCGCTCTTGCAAACGACCCATCTCTTCAGCCAATGTCGGCTGATAGCCCACGGCAGATGGCATACGCCCCAAAAGCGCAGACACCTCAGTACCCGCCAAGGTGTAGCGATAAATGTTGTCCACAAAGAAGAGCACATCGCGGCCTTCATCACGGAACGATTCAGCAATGGTCAAGCCCGTCAAAGCAACACGCAAACGGTTACCAGGAGGCTCATTCATCTGACCGTAGACCATGGCCACTTTGGATTCGGAGAGGTCGTCAGAATTCACAACGCCAGACTCCATCATCTCGTGATAAAAGTCATTTCCCTCACGCGTTCTCTCGCCCACACCAGCAAAGACCGACAAGCCAGAGTGTGCCTTGGCGATGTTGTTGATCAATTCCATCATGTTCACGGTCTTGCCCACACCCGCACCACCAAAAAGACCCACTTTACCGCCCTTGGCAAATGGACACACCAAGTCGATCACTTTGATGCCTGTCTCCAACAGCTCTTGTGAAGGACTCAACTCATCGTAGGCAGGTGCTTTTCTGTGAATAGAGGCCGTGCGTGTTTGGTCCACGGGTCCTCTTTCATCAATGGGGTGCCCCAGCACGTCCATGATTCGACCCAAAGTGGCTTTGCCCACTGGAACAGTGATCGCTGCACCTGTGTTTTGAACCATCAGGCCACGGCGCAAGCCATCTGAGGTGCCCAAAGCAATGGTTCGAACAATGCCGTCCCCCAATTGCTGCTGAACTTCCAATGTGAGGTTCGTGCCTTCGAGTTTCAATGCATCATAAATATGAGGCATTTGGTCTCTTGGGAACTCGACGTCCACAACGGCGCCGATACATTGAACGATTTTTCCTTGTGCCTGAGCCATTTTTTTGCTCCAAATTTAAATAAATATGCTTCGGGGGTCGTCTGGTCTTTTAGGACTAAACGGCTGCCGCACCTGCCACGATCTCAGAGAGTTCCTTGGTGATCGCAGCTTGACGGGTCTTGTTGTAAACAAGTTTCAATTCATTGATGACGCTTCCAGCATTGTCGGTTGCGGATTTCATGGCCACCATCCGAGCGGACTGCTCAGAGGCCATGTTCTCTGCTACCGCCTGATAAACCAAGGCTTCAACATACCTCACCAACAAATCATCAATCACACTATGTGCATCGGGCTCATACAAATAATCCCATGCATGGCTCCCTCCAACTTGGGTCTGCTTGGCCATCTCCTCTGAGGACAAAGGTAGCAACTGCTCAACCACAGCCTCTTGCTTCATGGTGTTGATGAATTTGGTGTAACAAATGTATACCGCATTCAATTCACCCTTGGTGTACGCATCGAGCAACACCTTCACTGGGCCAATGAGCCTTTCCAAATGAGGCGCGTCCCCAAGTTGCGTCAAGTTGGCGACAACGGAGGAGCCAATGCGATTCAAGAAACCAAGTCCCTTGTTGCCGATGGCCACCATTTTTGCGTTCGACGACTCAGCCACATGGTCCTTGAGCTTGGCCGTGACCAATCTCAAGATGTTGGTGTTCATGCCACCACACAGTCCCTTGTCTGTCGTCACAACAATAAAGCCTTGTGCTTTCGCTTGGGGATGCTTTTTCATGAAAGGGTGTACATATTCAGGATTGGCTTGGCCCAAATGGCTTGCCACATCCCGAATTTTTGCACTGTAGGGGCGAGCCGAGCGCATGCGCTCCTGCGCCTTGCGCATTTTGGAGGCGGCGACCATTTCCATGGCTTTGGTGATCTTTTTGGTGTTTTCAACCGATTTGATCTTGCCGCGTATTTCCTTGCCTGCTGCCATCAATGGCTCCTATGTTTGATCGAATCAACCAAAAGCTTTTTTGAACGCATCCAAAATCGCTGTCAATTCAGCCTCAGCCTCTTTGTCCATGGCTTTGTCTTTTTCTAACTTGGCCAACAACGCTGGATGCTTCGCTTTGAGCTCTTGATGCAATTCAGTTTCAAAATGCAGCACTTGCTTGACATCGATGCTGTCCAAATAGCCTTTGTTCACCGCAAACAAGGTGGACGCCATCAAGCTGATCGACAAGGGGCTGTACTGAGCTTGCTTTAAAAGCTCTGTCACACGAGCGCCACGGTCCAATTGCTTTCTGGTCGCCTCGTCCAGATCGGACGCAAACTGCGCAAAAGCAGCCAATTCACGGTATTGGGCCAAGTCCGTGCGAATACCACCTGACAGGTTCTTGATCAGTTTTGTTTGTGCTGCACCACCCACACGAGAGACCGAAATACCAGCATTGATCGCCGGGCGAATACCAGCATTGAAGAGTGAGGTCTCAAGGAAAATCTGACCGTCTGTGATGGAGATGACGTTGGTGGGCACGAAGGCAGACACGTCACCGGCCTGTGTTTCAATGATAGGTAGCGCAGTCAATGAGCCAGTCTTGCCCTTGACCGCACCCTTGGTGAAGGCCTCGACATAGTCGGCGTTCACACGAGCTGCACGCTCCAGCAAGCGACTGTGCAAATAAAACACGTCACCAGGGTAAGCCTCACGACCTGGTGGACGACGCAACAACAAAGACACCTGGCGATACGCCACCGCTTGCTTGGACAAGTCGTCATAGACGATCAACGCGTCTTCACCGCGGTCGCGGAAATATTCACCCATGGTGCAACCAGAGTATGCAGAAACAAACTGCATCGCAGCAGACTCGGATGCGGAAGCTGCAACAACAATGGTGTAATCCATCGCGCCCACTTGCTCCAAAGATCTCACCACGTTTTTAATGGATGACGCCTTTTGACCAATCGCCACATAGATACATGTGACGCCTTGACCTTTTTGACTGATGATCGCATCGATCGCTACAGCAGTTTTACCCGTTTGACGGTCTCCGATGATCAATTCACGCTGACCACGACCAATCGGCACCATGGCGTCAATGGACTTCAAACCCGTTTGCAAGGGTTGGCTGACCGATTGGCGCGCAATCACACCGGGAGCTACTTTTTCAATCACATCGGTCATTTTGGCATGCACTGGGCCTTTGCCATCGATAGGCTGTCCTAGCGCATTCACGACTCGCCCAATGAGTTCAGGGCCAACGGGAACCTCTAAAATTCTGCCCGTGCACTTGACCGTATCGCCTTCAGAGATGCGTTCGTAATCACCCAAAATCACCGCGCCAACAGAGTCGCGCTCTAGGTTCAGCGCCAAGCCAAACGTGTTATTGGGGAACTCCAACATCTCACCTTGCATCACATCGGATAAACCGTGAATGCGACAAATACCGTCTGTGACTGAGACCACGGTGCCTTGATTGCGGACATCAGCTTGTGCTGATAGGCCCTCAATGCGGCTTTTGATCAATTCAGAAATTTCTGCGGGATTGAGTTGCATGACTCTTTCCTTTTCCTTGGGGTTTGTAGGGGTTAACTTTGTAAGCTCAAACGAGCTCACTCCATCAACTCGACTTTCATTTGTTCTAAGCGAGCTTTGACAGATGTATCTAACACCTCATCGCCCACCACAACACGGATCCCACCAATCAGCTCAGAATTGAGCTCAACGGTGAGGTTTAACTTACGAGCAAATCTCTTTTCGAGTAAAGCAGATATCTCGTTCAAAGTTTGGGGGTCAATGTCAAAAGCACTTTCAACCGTCGCATCTTGGCTGCCCTTGAGCGCGTTGCGAAGTACTTTGAATTGATGAAAAATCTCAGGCAAGGCCTCAAGCCTAGACTGTTCAATGATCAAACGTAGAAAGTTTTGAGCCTCAAGGGGCAACTCTTTTTTAAAGAGCCCCTTGATCAGGTCAACAAGTTGGCTATCCGTCACTTTGGGGTTGGCCGCCAAACTCAACAACTGCTCATCACTCGCAAACATGGACATCTCACCCAACCATGCCAAAACAAGGTCGGGGTCCGCCCGTCCACCTGAGGTCTTGAACAAGGCTTCAGCATAGGGGCGTGCAATTGTTGCTAATTCAGCCATGATGTGCTCGCAAGTCCTTTTCTTGGGTTTTCACAACTCAGACTTGAGTTGAATGAGCAAATCCTTGTGCACAGAGGCATTCACCTCTTTGCGCAAAATTTGTTCTGCACCTTTGACCGCCAACAAAGCCACATGCTCTCGCAAGGTCTCGCGGGCTTTGACCATCTCTTGCTCTGCTTCAGTGCGAGCACCATGAATGATCTTCTGAGCCTCTTCACTGGCAGTGATTTTGGCCTCCTCGATGATCATTTGGGCGCGTTTTTCCGCGTCCAAGACACGTGACTGAACCTCGGTCTTGGTTTTGGCAAGCTCTACCTCTACGTGACGCGTGGCAGCACTCAACTCAAACTTGGCCTTGTCAGCAGCCTCAAGACCTTCCGCTATTTTCTTAGCTCGATCATCAAGCGCTTTCACAATGGGAGGCCACACAAAGCTCATGGTGAACCAAACCAAAATTGCAAAAACGATTGCCTGAACGAACAGGGTTGCATTAATACTCACGGCAACACCTTTCTTAATGAGGACATTGCGACAACGTTTATTTCAAAACGAATGGATTGGCAAAGGCAAACATCATGGCAATACCAACGCCAATCAAAAACGCCGCATCAATCAAGCCGGCCAACAAGAACATTTTTGTTTGCAACTCATTCATCAACTCGGGTTGACGAGCAGCGGACTCAAGGTATTTGCTTCCCATGATGCCAATGCCAATACATGCGCCAACAGCGCCAAGACCAATAATCAAGCCAGCGGCGAGTGCTACAAAACCAAGAACGTGTTCCATGTGATGCTCCTATGGATAAATAAAAAAACAAACAAAAAATGACTGAAACTCAATGCGCATCGTGCGCTTGACCCACATACACCAAGGTAAGCATCATAAAAATGAAGGCTTGCAATGTAATGATCAAGATGTGAAATATAGCCCAAACCGAGCCTACCAAGACGTGTCCAATGGGCAACAAAATGCCCGGCAATGAAAATGCAGCGGCACTGCCCATCAAGGCAATCAACATGAACACCAACTCACCCGCATACATGTTGCCAAACAACCGCATGCCGTGGGAGACGGTTTTTGCAGCAAATTCAATCAACTGCATCACAAAATTGACAGGCCACAAAAGGGGATGCGCACCAAAGGGGGCGGTGAACAATTCGTGAGTCCAACCGCCTAAACCTTTGATTTTGATGTTGTAAAAAATACAAACCAAGAGCACGGAGGTGGAAAGACCAAGGGTCGTGGATAAATCAGCGCTTGGCACAATGCGTAAATAAGCATGGTGCGCATCCAAGCCTTGAGACTCGTAATAGGACTCCCAAATCACGGGCAACAAATCCACGGGCAACAAGTCCATGGCATTCATGAGAAAAATCCAGACAAACACCGTCAAGGCCAAGGGAGATACGATTTTTCTACTTTGGGCGTTGTGAATGATGCCCCGTGACTGGGTATCCACCAACTCAATGAGCAATTCAACGGCCGCCTGAAAACGCCCAGGAACTCCCGATGTGGCCGCACTTGCAGCGCGGTACAAGAAGAAAAAACCAAGCACGCCAATCAATACAGACCAAAAAATAGAATCCAGGTTGTAGACCGAGAAATCGATGATCCCAGCCATGGGCTTGTTTTGCAAATGCGTCAAGTGGTGACCGATGTAGTCCCCAGCGGTCATGACATGTTCAGTTATGTGTTCAGCAGACATTTTGAAATATACGTTTTATCTTAACAACAACGCTCTGAAGTCCCCCGGTCTTCACAAGAGCATCACTTGCCCTTGCGACCCCATAAGAACGAAAGCCAATACACCTTCATCGTGATGATCAAGCCCAGCACCATCATGGGCCAACTCAAATCATCCACCCAACTTTGAGACATCAAGAGCATGACGATCGTCATGAGCACTTTGACAAATTCCCAAAGAAAAAATCCCGTTACCCCTGCCCCAGGATTCAGACTTGACCACTTGCTGGTGATGCCTCTCGCAAAAACTGCTGAAGGCAAGACCACGCACAATGCGCCGTAACCCAAAGACACCACATTTGAAGCTTTGGCCCCTATGAGCCACGCCACAAACGTCAACAACAAACCCACCAACACTTGAGAGAAGACCACCTTCCAAACGGTCACCGAGGGCTCAGCCAATCGAAACGCCATCACTTGCTCACGGGTCCAAGGAATCGTCTTTGCCTCTTCCTCTTCTTCGATCAATTGGGACGAATTTGATGCTTCTTGTTGGTGTCCCATGATTTCAAAAATCCTCAAAAAACAGACCCAAGCTGAACAATGACAGGCAGGTCTCTGCGATTTGGATGTTCATGAAATTATGTAAAGCCATTTATTCTAAGGGAAAACCCACCGCTATTTCAAGCCCATGAAAAATTTCTTTTCTAGACGGTTTTGGGCTTTTGGCGGCACAAATGGTTCAGTTCAAAAAAATCTGCAGTCAACGTCTCTTAGGGCCCCCTTAGCGCCTCAAAAGTGCGCCCAAGGGCTTTATGTCACAATCGCATCAGTGTCTGATGACACTCTTGACGCACGCCTTTGAGGACATCATGACTGTGAGAAAATGAAAGTCTTCCTTCATTAGCGGCTCTATTGGGGCCGATCGACCCGCAACCTAACAGCGACTTCACGACGTCTACCCAGCACCTGAACACCATGATTGAACCCATTGACCCGTCCGTGTCCAGCGCTGACCCTGCACGCGCCACCTTGATTGAGTTTCCCTGCACCTTTCCCATCAAGGTGATGGGCCAAAAGGTCGACCATTTTGTGCACACGCTCACCGCCATTGCCAAAGAGTTTGACCCCCAATTTGATGCGGCAAGCATTGAAATCAGGCAAAGCAAGGCCGGCAATTATTTGGGCATCACCCTCAATGTCTGGGCCACTTCACAAACGCAACTGGACGCGCTGTACACGGCCTTGTCATCCAATCCTTTGGTCAAAGTTGTTCTTTAGGGTCTTTGCGACCGGCATGGGTCATTTTTGAGGGCTTTAAAACTGTGAAAATTTCGCATTTGGGAACCGTTCCTTATCTTGAGATTTATCAAAAGATGCAGGACTTTACCTCTCAAAGGACCACAGATACCCATGACGAACTTTGGCTGTGCGAACATCCACCCGTCTACACCTTGGGCCTGAGCGCAGCTTCATCTGACTTGCTCAGCCCCAGCAGCATTCCCATCGTACCCACCAACCGAGGCGGCAAAATCACTTACCACGGCCCAGGCCAAGTGGTGGCCTATCCCTTGATCAACTTAAAAGACAAAGGCTATTTCGTCAAAGAGTATGTGTACCGGCTGGAAGAAGCGGTGATCAAAACCCTCAATTCATTGAACCTCACCGCTCACCGGGTCTTGGGTGCCCCAGGTGTTTACGTCAACGCCCTAGAACCACACGCCCACGACACACGCAGCTACAGCCGAGCTGAAAGGGCCTTGAACTCCCCCACGCCTGCACCCGTATTTGATGGGCTGTCTAAAATTTCTGCCATCGGTGTCAAAGTCTCCAAACACTGCACCTACCACGGCTTGTCACTGAATGTCTCTTTGGACCTGAGGCCCTTTGAAGCCATCAACCCTTGTGGCTATGAAGGATTAAAAACCACCCATTTACACCATCTTGGGGTCATGCTAAATTGCCAAGATGTCGCCGTTTTGTTGGCAGAGAAGTTGAACACCTACCTCCAGCCTTAACGTCATTTTTTGCCCAAAAGCCAAGCCCTCCATTCACACCACCCATTTTCCCCATGAGCTCACCCCCCAACAGTCCCACGCCGGCCAAGGCCTATGATCCAACGCTCAAGCAAAAGGCGTTTGACAAACTCTCCAAAATACCGATCAAAGTGCAGGCACAAGAGGTGCTGAAAAAACCCGATTGGATTCGTGTCAAAGCGGCCTCGCCCAACTCTCGTTTTTATGAGATCAAGGATATTTTGAGAAAAAATCAACTTGTGACCGTCTGCGAGGAGGCCTCGTGCCCCAATATTGGAGAGTGCTTTGGGAGTGGCACGGCCACCTTCATGATCATGGGTGACAAATGCACCAGACGCTGCCCCTTTTGTGATGTGGGCCATGGCCGACCCGACCCACTTGATCCCCATGAGCCCATGCATCTGGGTCAAACCGTTGCCCAACTTCAACTGAAGTACGTGGTCATCACAAGCGTTGACAGAGATGACTTGAGGGATGGCGGCAGCAGCCACTTTGTCGACTGCATCACCAGCATCCGAACGCTCTCACCCCTCACTCAAATTGAAATCTTGGTGCCCGACTTCAGAGGCCGAGACGACCGCGCATTGAGCATCTTAAAAAATGCGCCCCCCGATGTGATGAACCACAATCTAGAAACCGTGCCCCGACTTTATGCCCAAGCCCGGCCAGGTAGCGACTATGCTTTTAGCCTCATGCTCCTGAAAAAGTTCAAGGCCCTTTTCCCAGATGTCCCGACAAAAAGTGGCCTCATGGTCGGCCTTGGAGAAACCGATGAGGAGATCTTGACCACCATGCAAGACATGCGCGAGCACAACATCGACATGCTGACCCTTGGACAGTACTTGGCACCAAGCCTACATCACTTGCCCGTGTCAAGGTACGTTCACCCTGACACCTTCAGCATGTTTGAATCCAAAGCGTATGAGATGGGCTTCAAGCACGCCGCTGTTGGCGCCATGGTTCGCTCAAGCTACCATGCCGACCAACAAGCACATCAAGCGCAAAAGGCATCAACCCCTTGAGCTCCAAAACTCTATTGATCACCGGTGCCTCCAGGGGCATTGGCGCACAAACCGCACTTTTGGCCGCTCAAGCGGGTTGGCGTGTGGCCGTTAACTTTCACACCAACTCTTTGGCGGCAGACGCTGTCGTTCGCCAAATACGTGAAGCGGGTGGCTCGGCCATCAGCGTTCAAGCCGATATAGGGCTTGAATCTGACATCAAAAAAATGTTTCAACACATCGACGCCAAATTGGGTCCTGTTGAGGGTCTCGTGAACAACGCAGGCATTGTGGACTTTTCACAGAGATTGGATCAATTCAGCGCAGAACGCCTTGAACGCATGATGCGGATCAATGTGATTGCTTCATTTTTATGCGCCAAAGAGGCCGTGCTTCGGATGAGCACCCGCCATGGCGGTCAAGGCGGGGTGATTGTGAATGTGGGCAGCGCAGCCTCTAGACTGGGTTCTCCCAACCAATATGTGGACTATGCAGCCAGCAAAGGTGCCATCGATGTGATGACGATCGGCTTGGCCAAAGAGGTTGCCAGTGAAGGCATTCGTGTCAATGCCGTTCGGCCTGGGGTCATTGACACAGAAATTCATGCGAGTGGCGGCTTACCGAACCGGGCGCGAGACATGTCCCCGAACATGCCCATGGGTCGAGTGGGCACCTCACTGGAGGTGGCCAATGCCATTGTTTGGCTTTTAAGCCCATCTGCCACTTACTGCAGCGGCTCCATTTTGGACATTGCTGGGGCACGTTAGGGTCCTCACGCTCTTGGCAGCATTTTTTTCAGGATATAGTCTTCGTTTTCATGGTCCCTTCTTGGCACTTTAAGGTGCATAGTTTGATTTTCTCATTTCCCAATCATTGAGGTTCACGACAACATGGCTCCTTCACAAGCTTTGCCCTTGGTTCAACACTTTATCAACGGTCAACTTCACCCCGGCTTTCATTCAGCCAAACAACCGGTCTACAACCCAGCCAGCGGCACCGTGACCCGAGAGGTTTTGCTTGGCGAAGCGTCGGAGGTTCAATTGGCCGTCAAAGCCGCCAAAGACGCTCAAGTGGCTTGGGGTGAAATGCCCCCCATTCGACGCGCCAGGGTCATGTTCAGATTTTTGGAGTTGATCAATCAGCGCAAAGATGAACTCGCTCACCTGATCACGGCAGAACACGGCAAAGTCTTCACCGATGCTCAAGGAGAAGTCTCTCGAGGCATCGACATCATTGAGTTTGCTTGTGGCATTCCACAACTCCTCAAAGGGGACTTTACCGACCAGGTTTCAACAGGCATTGACAACTGGACCATGCGCCAACCCCTTGGTGTCGTGGCTGGTATCACGCCATTTAATTTTCCGGTGATGGTGCCCATGTGGATGTTTCCTGTTGCCCTGGCATGCGGCAACAGTTTCATTCTCAAACCCAGTCCATTGGACCCCTCACCTTCCTTGATGATGGCAGAGTTGTTAAAACAAGCCGGCTTACCCGACGGTGTCTTTGGTGTGATTCAAGGCGGCAAAGAGGCGGTCGATGCACTCTTGGCCCACCCCGACGTACAAGGCTTGAGCTTTGTGGGCTCAACCCCCATTGCCAACCATCTCTATGAAACAGGCGCGCGTTTGGGTAAACGTGTGCAAGCCCTTGGCGGGGCCAAGAATCACATGGTCGTCATGCCTGATGCCGACCTTGATCAAGCCGTTGACGCTTTGATTGGCAGTGCCTATGGCTCAGCCGGTGAGCGCTGTATGGCCATCAGCGTGGCGGTCTTGGTGGGCGACGTGGCTGACAAAATCATGCCAGCCCTCATACAACGAACACGTGACTTGAAAATCAAAAACGGCATTGAACTCGACGCTGAAATGGGTCCGATCGTGACCCATGCAGCGCTCAACAAAATCAAAGGCTACATCGCTAGCGGTGAACAAGAAGGCGCTCAACTTTTGGTGGATGGCCGATCCTTTAAAGGAAGTCTCGCAGGAAGCGGTTGCGATCAAGGCTTTTGGTTGGGAGGCACCTTGTTTGACCATGTCAACACCAACATGCGCATTTACCAAGAAGAGATTTTTGGACCCGTTCTCAGTTGTGTTCGCGTGAAGGATTTGAACGCCGCCATTGACTTGATCAATGCCCATGAGTTTGGCAACGGTGTGAGCTGCTTTACCCGAGAAGGGCATGTGGCCAGAGAGTTCTCTAGGCGCATTCAAGTGGGCATGGTGGGCATCAACGTGCCCATCCCTGTTCCCATGGCTTGGCATGGTTTTGGCGGATGGAAACGCTCCTTGTTTGGCGATGTCCATGCCTACGGTGAAGAGGGGGTGCGTTTTTACACCAAACAAAAAAGCATCATGCAGCGTTGGCCACAAAGCATCACAGCAGGCGCTGAGTTTGTGATGCCTACTTCTAAGTAAGTCCCTCGCCACACTTTGATGAACGACCTTCACTTTGATTACATCGTCGTTGGTGCTGGAACCGCTGGCGCGTTGCTGGCCAATCGGCTGAGCGCCAACGCGTCCAAACGCGTGCTCTTGATTGAGGCGGGGGGCAAAGACGATTACCACTGGATTCATATTCCAGTCGGTTACCTCTATTGCATTGGCAACCCACGAACGGATTGGTTGTATCAAACGCAAGCACAAGCGGGCCTGCATGGACGCGCTCTGCGCTACCCCAGGGGCAAAGGTCTGGGCGGATGCTCGAGCATCAATGGCATGATTTACATGCGTGGTCAATCCAGAGACTATGAGCGCTGGGCCCAAGTGACGCAAGACGATCGCTGGGGCTGGTCTGCGTGCCTTGAAGACTTCAAGCGACACGAAGACCATCATTTAGGCGCCAATGCCTTTCATGGCGCCAAAGAAGCGAGCCCTGAGAGCTCGGGGGCAAGCTTGTATGAGCAAACGCTGTCCTTTAAAAAAGCTGGGGGCGAATGGCGCGTTGAAAAACAGCGGCTCGATTGGCCCATTTTGAACGCGTTTGCCAAAGCCTGTGAAGAGATGGGCATTGCACCAACCCCCGACTTCAACCGCGGCAACAACGAAGGCGTGGGCTACTTTGAAGTCAATCAACGTTCTGGCTGGCGCTGGAACACCGCAAAAGCTTTTTTGCGCCCCACGTGCTATGCAAGAGACAATTTTGAAATGTGGACCCACGCACGCGTCGCCCGTGTTTTGCTTGAACCTTCAGAAGACGGCTCACAAAGATGCACGGGTGTCGAAGTCTTTGATGGCCAAGACAAATTCAATGTGTACGCCCATCATGAAGTCCTCCTGTGCGCTGGAAGCATCGGCAGCCCACACCTGTTGCAGCTCTCAGGCATAGGAGACGGCGCCTACTTAAAAAGCATTGGCATCCCACCTTTGATTGATTTACCTGGTGTTGGTGAAAATTTACAGGACCATCTGCAAATCAGAACGACCTTCAAAGTCAGCCACACACCCACCTTGAACACGCTCTCACAAAGCTGGTGGGGCAAAGGGAAAATGGCGCTCGAGTACTTGCTTTATCAAACTGGCCCCATGAGCATGGCGCCCTCTCAGTTGGGTGTCTTCACCAAAAGCGATCCCACCTTGGATTGGCCAGATTTGCAATACCACGTGCAGCCCTTGAGCTTGGACGCCTTTGGTGGGCCGCTTCATGCCTTTGACGCCATCACGGCCAGTGTTTGCAATTTGAACCCCAGTTCGCGCGGTCATGTGCGCGCCCAGAGTGCTGACTTCAAGCAAGCCCCTTTGATCTCCCCCAACTACCTCAGCACCCAAGACGATTTGGACAAGGCGGCGAAATCGATCCTTTTGACACGCCGCATCGTCTCTCAGGACGCATTGAAACCCTTTGCCCCTGAAGAGTTCAAACCTGGCGCGCAGTTCCAAAGCATGGAGGAACTGAGCCGTGTGGCGGGCGACATCGCTACCACCATCTTTCACCCGGTGGGAACCACCCAGATGGGTCGCTTAGGAGCCCCTTTGGCGGTCTTGGATCCTGAACTTCGGGTACAAAATGGTCAAGGCGGTGTGATTTCCGGTTTGCGTGTGGTGGACGCGGGTGCCATGCCAAGCATCACCAGTGGCAACACCAATTCTCCAACACTGATGATGGCCGAAAAGGCCGCCAAATGGATCGCTGAAGCTCATTGAAAGGGCTTTGAACTCAGCGTCTGCTAGCGCTACAGGCCCTTGTTGGTTGAAGACTTTCAAGTGAAAAACTGCATCCCTGGGTAAGCCCCTAGCCAACCCAGCTTTGCAAACGGGTACATTGTGTTGCAAAGAGGACATGAAGAAGGTTTGAGGAGACTTGACATACCAAGCCCCGATTGAAGAGGGCGCATCTTAAAAAGCACTGCTGGTCAACCTAGCAGTGCTTTTTTCTTTGGCGCTTTTTAAGTCACAATCTGCCCATGGACATTCTTTTTGTATTGGGTTGCGCGGCCTTGGCGGGCTATGTTGACGCCATCGTTGGCGGGGGCGGTTTGATCTTGGTCCCTGCCCTTTTCTCCACTTACCCCACGGCCCCCGCAGCAACGCTATTGGGCAACAACAAATCCGTCTCCCTATGGGGAACTTTGTTTGCAAGTTGGAATTACAGTCGTCACATTGATTTGCCTTGGAAGAAGCTTTTCATGGCCGCTCTGTGCGCAGCCTGTTGTTCATTCTTGGGCGCGTGGTCCTTGAGTCTGGTGTCCTCAGAATTCCTCAAAAAAGCGCTGCCCTTTGTTTTAACCGGTGTTCTTGTGTACACCTTGACCAGCAAACACCTGGGAAGCGTTCACGAGCCCAGGTTCAAAGGCTCTACAGAACTTCTTGTCTTGATGGTGGTGGCCAGTGTTGTTGGTTTTTACGATGGGTTTTTTGGCCCAGGGACTGGAAGCTTCTTCATCTTCATCTTTGTGCGCCTGTTGCGCTACGACTTCTTGCACGCCTCAGGTGCAGCCAAAGTGCTCAACAGCGCCAGCAATGCGGCGGCCTTGAGCCTCTTTGTCTATGACCATCAAATCTGGTGGGCCATCACCATTCCCATGGCCGTCTTGAATATTTTGGGCAGTTTACTGGGCACCAAGATGGCCGTTCAACACGGCTCAGGTTTTGTCCGCTGGATTTTTATCTTTGTCGTGTCTTGCTTGATCCTCAAAACGGCAAGAGACGCCTATTTGATCAGCTAGGCTCGCGTTGTGTCTTCTCAAGGGCTGGGTGTTGCGCTCAAAGGAGCGGTCTCTTGCGCATTTTTTTCTATGGCATTGAACCACTGCACGCTGGCAACAGGCCTGGGTTTACCAATCGGTTTGGTGGCTTGTCCGATTTGAACCGCTGCGATGTCTTCCTCCGAGGGGTACTGACCCATCAAAAGAAAGTCAAAGACACGTCGGGCAATAGGGGCCGCATTTTGCGCACCAAAACCTGAGTTCTCCACCACCATGGCCAACACCACTTTGGGATCCTCTGCTGGCGCATAGGCCATGAAAAGTGCGTGGTCGCGCATTCTTTCGTCCAGTTTGGTGGCGTTGTACTTTTCGTTCTCACGCACCGAGTAGACTTGCGCCGTTCCCGTCTTGCCACCACTGGTGTAGCCCGCGCCCAAAAAACTTGACGCCGACGTACCCTCTAGATTCACACCCACCAAGGCTTGCCGAACGATGGCAGTGTTTTCTTTCTTCAAGCTGATTTCCGCGATCGCGGTGACGGGCACCGCACGTCCCACCTTGGTCTCTGGATTGATGATTTCCTTGACCAAATGGGGTCTGGTTTTTTTACCATCGTTCAAAAGTGTGGCCGCAGCTTGGACAATTTGCAGCACCGTGAAGCTGTTGTAGCCTTGACCAATCCCTAAGGAGATGGTTTCACCTGAATACCATCTTTGTTGCTCTGGTTTCTTATAGGTTGCGCTTTTCCATTGGGTAGAAGGCAAAATTCCTCTTGACTCACCCAACACATCAATGCCCGTGTATTGGCCAAAGCCCAGGGGCTTCATCTGTTCGTAAATGGTGTCCACGCCCAAATCATGGGCCAAGATGTAGTAATAGGTATCGCACGACTCAACAATGGAGCGGTACATGTCGACGGTGCCATGCCCGCCTTCTTTGTCGTCCCTGAATCGATGGTTTCCAAACATGTAAAACCCAGGATCAAAAACAGTTTGTGTGGGTGTTCTTTTGCCCACTTCCAAAGCGGCCAAAGCCATGAAGGGCTTGTAAACAGAGCCTGGAGGATACGTTCCCCTTAAAGCCCTGTTGAGCAAGGGCTTGTCCATCGACTCGTTCAAGGCCTGCCAATTTTCGTTGTCAATGCCTTCAACAAATAAATTGGGGTCAAACGTGGGTTTACTGACGAAGGCCAGAATTTCCCCAGTCTTGGGATCCATGGCCACCAAGGCGCCTCGCCTATTGCCATAGAGGTCTTCAATCATTTTTTGAAGCTTGATGTCGACCGAGAGCCTGACCGTGTTGCCTGGGGTAGAGGGACTGCTCGACAAACGACGCACGGCTCGACCACCGGCTGAGGTCTCCATTTCATGAAAGCCTGTCACGCCATGCAACTCTCTTTCATAGCTTTGCTCAACGCCAAGTTTGCCGATGTAGTCTGTGCCTCTGTAGTTGGCCTCATCCTCTGTTTCTTCTATTTTTTCTTTCTCCGACTGATTGATCCGCCCGATGTAACCAATGAGATGGCTACCCAAGGTTTGATAGGGATAGTTTCTAAAAAGGCGCGCCTTGATCTCTACGCCTGGAAATCTGAATCGTTGAGCGGCAAAGCGTGCCACCTCTTGGTCCGTTAAGCGCGTTCGGATGGGAACCGATTCAAAACTTTTAGATTCGTCAGAAAGCTTTTTAAAACGCCTCTTGTCTCTTGGGTAGATGTTGATCACTTTAGACAACTCATCAATCACCGAGTCTAAAGAAGCATTCAATTTAACCGGTGTGATCTCTAGCGTATAGGCCGAGTAATTGGTCGCCACGATCACACCATTGCGATCCATGATCACCCCACGCGTTGGGACCACCGGAGCAATCACTTTGCGATTGTTCTCCGCCTGATCAAACAAGTCTTGGTAGCGCCAAATCTGCAAATACAAAAGCCTGACACCCAAGAGAGAAAAGGCGACAAATACAAGCACAGTGGCTACCAATACACGACCCCTAAATCGCCTCAAATCCTGTTCGATGTTTCCACCCAAACTCATAAGGGACGATTCTCATCTGGGTCAGGTGCTCGCCTTTGGGGTGCCAACAAAATGATGCTCACCATGGGCCACAAACAAGCCTCAATCATGGGGGCAAAAAACATCGGCCAACCCATCAAACTGCCCGACAACGACATGCGAAGCACCATGGAGATGGCATGTGAAATCGCAAAAAGAGGTAAAACTTGCAAGGCTTGGGAGGGCACAGAAAACCACAACAAGCGTCGATGGATCAAGGTCGCCAAAAAACCTTGGACAGTATAGGCCAAGGCATGTTGACCTAAAAAAGAGACTTGATGGACATCACAGGCCAGGCCCAAAATGAAAGCCCATCCAATGCCTACGCGTTGCGGTTGATGGACCGACCAAAACAGCAAGACGACCGCCAAAAAGTCAGGCATCCAAGCCGCATTGCCCAAAAGCCCCACGTTTTCCAACATGTTGAGCAACAAGGCCGTGAACAAGCTTAGCACGATGAACAAAGGCTTGGCTGGTAGCAACAATTGTTGCCCACGAGGCATGATCATCTTCGCCCCCCACTTCTTGCTGGAGTTTTGACCACTTCAATTTCAGGCCTAGCGGGCAGGTCAATCCCGACCGGCTCCAAAACCATCAGATGCCTGACGCCTTGAGCGCGCCCCAAAGGCTCACAAAGAATTCGAGCAAACATCGAATCTGCGCTTTTCTCAATTTTGATGACCTTGGCGACTGGCACGCCTGGCGGATAAACACCATCGACACCACTGGTGCTCAAAACATCGTTTTCTTGAATATCTGCATTGGCCGCCATGTACCTCAACTCCAAGAGCGGTGCCCCCCCAGACTCACCAAACGCAACACCTCTGGCGCCGGTTCGATTGTTCAAGACGGGGATCGAGTGATTTTTATCGATGATCAAGGTGGCCTCACTGATCAAGGGGTAGACCCGCGTGACCTGGCCCACAATCCCAGACTCGTCCATCACGGGTGAGCTGACATGAATGCCATGGATGGCGCCCTTATCAAGGATCGCTCGACGAGTGAAGGGGTCGGCTGCGTCATAAATGACTTGTGCCACTTGGCCTGTGGTTTGAACGCGATCCTTCAGCTCCAAGAGGGATCGCAACTGCTTGTTCTCGAGCTGCAACTGATCGGCTTGTGAGGCTTGTAGAGACTGCGCCAAGAGTTGCTTTTTGGCCAAGGCCGTCTCTTTTTGAGCTTCCCCATTGTCTTGAAAGAAGACTTCTAAACGCGAAGCGATGAGGCCAGGTTGTTGCGCCATCCATTGGATGGGCGCTAAGCCCAAAGAAAACAAGGATCTCAGGGGTTGGGTGAGTTGCCAACGCACATCACAAAACATGATCAAAACAGAAAGACAACTAAAAAAGATCAGTTTGTGAAGGGGTGTCGCACCTTGTTTAAAAAACGGTGGCGGTGTTCTATCTAGCGTCCCGAGTGGCATGGTGATTGATTCAACTCAATGAAGGGTCGTGAAGAGGTTGCTCACACAGGAATTTGATGGAATGGTCACAAGAAAAGAGAACGACACCTGACAAGTACCCTTGGGGAAAGACCTTGATTGTAAATGCTCCACATCCCTTTGACCGAGCACTTCCCCACGAGGAAGGGCCTTTCTTATTTTGACCCGGCCTTACTCGCTGGTAAAGATCGCTCCCAAGCGCTCCATGCGCTCAAGCGCCAAGCCACAACCTCTAACGACACAGGTCAAGGGGTCTTCAGCGACCAAAACGGGCAGTCCCGTCTCCTCTGCCAACAACCGGTCCAAATCTCGCAACAAAGCTCCGCCCCCAGTCAACATCAGGCCACGCTCTGCAATGTCCGCACCGAGCTCAGGAGGAGTTTGTTCCAGCGCATTTTTGACAGCAGACACGATGTTGTTCAAAGGATCCGTCAAAGCCTCCAAGATCTCATTGGATGAAATCGTAAAGGACCGTGGAACGCCTTCTGACAAATTGCGCCCCTTGACCTCCATCTCCTTGACCTCAGAACCCGGAAAAGCAGAACCGATGTTCTTTTTGATCATCTCAGCGGTGGGGTCCCCGATCAACATGCCATAGTTGCGCCGAATGTAGTTGATGATGGCCTCATCGAATTTATCCCCCCCCACACGAACACTGCCCTTGTAAACCATGCCCCCAAGGGAGATCACGCCAACCTCTGTCGTGCCGCCCCCAATGTCAACGACCATGGAGCCGCTTGCGTCACTCACAGGCAAGCCCGCACCAATGGCAGCGGCCATGGGTTCTTCAATCAAATACACCTCAGAAGCACCCGCACCCAAGGCCGACTCTCGGATGGCGCGTCGCTCGACTTGCGTGGAGCCACAAGGCACACAAATGATGATTCTGGGACTGGGCTTGAGCATGGAGCGTGGGTGAACCATCTTGATGAATTGCTTGAGCATTTGCTCCGTGACCGTAAAGTCAGCAATCACGCCATCTTTCATGGGACGAATGGCTTCAATGTTGCCTGGTACTTTGCCAAGCATCGCCTTGGCCTCGCGCCCGACCGCTTGGATGGTTTTTTTGCCTTGTGGCCCACCCTCATGTCGAATCGACACCACAGAAGGTTCGTCCAATAAAATACCCTTGTCTCGCACGTAGATGAGCGTATTGGCCGTTCCCAAATCTATGGCTAAATCGGTCGAAAAGTAGCGACGAAATGATCCAAACATGTAGTAATCCTCTCAAGAATGCAGGTGTTTTGTTTGATTTTCCCTGCACTCAAATTTTACGTTTTCAAAAAAAGCCGTGTTTTTCATAAAAAACCCCAGCTTTTTTGAATGAAATTTAATATCTCAAAATTTCTTGAGCATAGGGGCGTGATAATACACGAACGCTAGAGTCAGAACGAATTTCGAGTGTTTTAATTTTTCTTTTTGAATTGTTTTTTTATGCCACTGACTTCCCAAGAGATCCAAAAAATCGCATCCCTTGCCAAACTTGACCTGAGCAGCGGTCAAGAAGAAAAAATGTTGCAACAAATCAACGCGTTTTTTGAAATTGTTGAGCAGATCAAATCCGTGGACACCAGTTCCATTTCACCCCTGTCTCACCCCTTGGCCACGGTGCAAGAGGTGTCATTGCGACTGCGCGATGACCAGGTCAGTGAGACCAATCAACGCGAGTTGAATCAAAAAAGCGCTCCCAAGCTTGAAAAAGGCCTCTTTTTAGTTCCAAAAGTGATCGAGTCCTGATATGCAAGAACTTCATAACATGAGCCTTCAAGGCTTGGCGTTGGCGATCAAGAACAGGGCTGTGAGTGCTCGCGAAACCAGCGAACATTTCCTCGCGCGTGCCAAAGCGCACGCAAGCCTCAAACCCGCCTTGAACCCCCTTCAAACCGCTGACAACCTCACCTCACAAACGACCTCTTGCGGTGCTTTTGTGAGTTTCAATGAGGAATTTACGCTCAACTTGGCCGATCAATCCGACCAAAGAGTCTCCAAGGGGCAGGCACGCCCACTTGAAGGCGTTCCCATTGCGCACAAGGACATCTTTGTCACGCGCGACTTTCCAACCACAGCGGGCTCCAAAATGCTGGAGGGCTATTGTTCGCCCTTTGATGCCACCGTGGTCTCCCTTTTGCAACAAGAGGGCATGATCAATTTGGGCAAACTCAATTGCGATGAATTCGCCATGGGGTCTTCCAATGAAAACTCAGCTTGGGGGCCGGTCAAGAACCCCTGGGACGTGAGTCGCGTTGCGGGGGGTTCTTCTGGGGGAAGCGCAGCGGCTGTGGCTTTGCGCCTGTGTCCAGCCGCCACAGGCACCGACACCGGAGGCTCTATCAGACAGCCTGCCTCCTTTTGTGGTGTCACGGGAATCAAGCCCACCTACGGGCGAGCCTCGCGCTACGGCATGATTGCCTATGCCTCGAGTTTGGATCAAGCGGGTCCCTTGGCCCAAAGTGCAGAAGATTGCGCCTTGTTGCTGAGTGCCATGTGTGGGCCAGATCTTGATCGAGACTCCACCTCTTTGGATGTGCCCAAAGAAGATTTTTCTCGCCACTTGAACGATTCCATCCAAGGTCTTCGCATTGGCATTCCCAAAGAATTCTTCTCCGATGGGCTGCATGCCGATGTGCGAACATGCATCGATCTAGCTCTTGATGAGTTCAAAGCCTTGGGGGCCCGATTGGTTCCGATTGAACTGCCCAAAACTGAACTGTCTATCCCCGTTTACTACATCTTGGCCCCTGCGGAGGCGTCCAGCAACCTGAGCCGATTCGATGGGGTCAAGTTTGGCTTTCGCGCCAAAGATTACAAGGACTTGGATGATCTTTACCGAAAAACCAGAACCCAAGGTTTTGGTGAAGAGGTTAAAAAACGCATCATGATAGGGACGTATGTCTTGTCACATGGTTACTACGATGCGTATTACTTACAAGCTCAAAAAATCAGACGCATGATTTCCAATGATTTTCAAGAGGCCTTCAAAACCTGCGACGTCATCGCTGGCCCCGTCACCCCGCAAGTGGCCTGGAAGATGGGTGAACAAATCGATGACCCCGTGGCCAACTACTTGGCCGATATCTTCACCTTGCCCGCCTCCTTGGCGGGTCTGCCCGCCATGAGCATGCCTTGTGGCTTTGGCGCATCAAGCATGCCCGTCGGCTTACAAATGATTGGCAACTACTTTCAAGAGAGCAAACTCTTGAACGCCGCCCATCAATTTCAACTGTCCACGGATTGGCACCAAAAAGCCTTGAGGGGCGCAACATGAACACACCCTTGATCCACGGCTACGAAGTCGTCATTGGGTTTGAAACCCATACACAACTCACCACCCAAAGCAAAATATTTTCAAGAGCTTCCATCGCCTTTGGTTCAGAAGCCAATACCCAGGCCTGTGCAGTGGACTTGGCCTTGCCCGGCACCTTGCCGGTGATGAACCGCCAAGCTGTCGAGCGCGCCATTGAGTTTGGTTTGGCCGTTGGCGCCCATGTATCGCCTTCAAGTGTTTTCGCCAGAAAAAACTATTTTTACCCTGATTTGCCTAAAGGGTATCAGATCAGTCAGTTTGAAATTCCTGTGGTCCAAGGCGGCGAAGTTGAGTTCTTTTTAGGACAAGAAAAGAAAGTCGTGCGCTTGGTGCGAGCGCACTTGGAGGAAGATGCGGGCAAGTCCTTGCACGAAGACTTTGTGGACCAGTCTGGCATTGACTTGAACCGTGCGGGCACTCCTCTTTTAGAGATCGTGACGGAGCCTGACATGCGCTCCAGCGCAGAAGCGGTTGCCTATGCCAAGGAGCTCCATAAAATTGTCACTTGGATTGGCATTTGCGACGGCAACATGCAAGAGGGTAGTTTCCGGTGCGACGCCAATGTGTCCATCAGACGCCCTGGCGAACCCCTGGGCACGCGTCGAGAGATCAAGAATTTGAACAGTTTTAAATTCATGCAACAAGCCATTGATTTTGAAGTTTTGTGGCAAATTGAACAGCTTGAAGAGGGCCACAAAATCATTCAATCCACCGTTTTGTTCAACCCCGATACGGGAGAGACCAAAGCGATGAGGACCAAAGAAGACTCTGCAGACTACCGCTATTTCCCAGACCCCGATTTACCAGCCTTGAAAATTGAGCAGGCCTGGGTCGATCAAGTTCGTTCAAAAATGGCGGAGTTGCCTCGCGCGATGGCAGCGCGCTTTGTCAAAGACTACGGTATTCCAGAATACGATGCCATCACGCTCACGCAAACCCAAGCCATGTCCCATTATTTTGAGCGCGTGGCCCAAGTCAGTGGCCAAGCCAAAATGGCCAGCAACTGGGTCATGGGCGAGCTCTCCAGGCGGCTCAATGCAGCGCACTTGGGGTTTGAAGCTTGCCCGCTTGACGCCTTGACATTGGCCGCTATATTGAGCCGTATTTCTGACGCAACACTCTCCAACAACGCCGCCAAAGTCGTTTTGGAGGAACTGTGGACCAAGCCCCTAGAAGGTCAACCCCCCTTGTCGCTTGTTGACAGCGTCATCGAGCTTAAAGGGCTCAAACAAATCAATGACACCAAAGCCTTGGAACACATCATTGACACGGTGTTGGCGGCCAATGCCGATCAAATTGAGCAAATCAAGGCCGGCAAAGACAAGGCGTTCAATGCCTTGATTGGCCAAGTCATGAAAGCCAGTCAAGGCAAAGCCAATCCAAAAGATGTGAACGATTTGATGCGTTCAAAAATTGCAGCTCTTTGACCCCATGGCTTTGAGCTTGATCTTGACTTAGATGCCCTTGGGGCTCAGTGGCCCTTCACGCCGTACCTTTCGCGGTACGCTTGAACACTGCTCAGGTGCGCTTGAAGGTTAGGGTCTTCGCTGCGCTCCAAATAACTCATCAAATCCTCCAAAGAGGCCACGGCGCACACGTTCAAACCCAAGGTTTCTCTTGCGTACTGAACTGCACTGTAGGGCACGTCAGAGATGCCATCCTGGCTCTTTTCTGTGGCCATCTCTTGTCGGTCCAACGCAATCACCACGGCATGCGCAGTTGCACCTTGCTGACGGATCAACGCCATGGACTCCCTGACCGCCGTGCCTGCACTCATGACATCGTCCACAATCAAAACCCGGCCCTTAAGGGGCGCGCCCACCAAAGAGCCGCCTTCGCCATGGTCTTTGACCTCTTTGCGGTTGTAGGCAAAGGGCACGCTCTTGCCCCGCCTGGCCAACTCCATGGCCAAGGTCGCGCCCAAAGGGATCCCTTTGTAAGCAGGTCCAAAAATCATGTCAAACTCGATGCCACTGCTCAGTAAACTTTGCGCATAAAAACTGGCCAATTTGGAGATCTTCAAGCCATCGTCAAACAAGCCCGCATTGAAGAAATAAGGCGAGACTCGACCAGCTTTGGTGGTGAACTCACCAAAGCTCAAGACACCACTTTCAATGGCGAAGGCGACAAATTCATGTGATAACTTCTTATCCGTACCGATGAACTCACTCATGTTTCAATCTCAAATAAAGAAAAGGATTGCGCTAGGCAAGGACAAATCAGTTTGATTCTCCATGCATTCTAAGTGCTCCTGCGCTCAAAGTCAGAAGAGCGTGCGACCGTTCAAAGGAGAACACCGTCCCTATGGATTAAACTATCTGAACTTGTTTCAGCACCAACCAGGATCTTGAACTATGAAAATCGTGAGCGCCAACTTGAACGGCATCAGATCCGCTGCCAGCAAGGGGTTTTTTTCTTGGGCATCGTCACAAAACATCGACGCCTTGGGCGTTCAAGAAGTGAAAGCCCAAGCCGCGGACCTCACCCCAGAGCTGAGCCAAATCCAAGGGACAGCTCAGACAAAGCCCTTGACGGGCGCCTTTCACTTTGCTCAAAAAAAGGGCTACTCCGGCGTGGGTTTGTACACCCACATGGAGCCCAGTGAGGTGGTGGTGGGCATTGGCGACGCAGAGTTTGACTTTGAGGGCCGTTGGATTGAAAAACGATTTGACAAACCGGGTCGCAAGCTGAGCATCATCAGCAGCTACTTCCCATCCGGCTCGAGCTCCGATGAGCGCCAAAGCGCAAAATTTCGATTCCTTGCTTTGATGACCGATCATCTCCAACAATTGGCCGCAAAGCGCGAATTCATTTTGATGGGCGACATCAACATTGCTCACCAGAATTTAGATCTTAAAAATTGGAAGTCCAACCTCAAAAACTCTGGCTTCACCCCAGAGGAGCGGCAATGGATGACGGACACCTTGTCAGGCACGCCCTTGGTGGATGTCTACCGACACCTCCACCCCCTGGCGAGCGACACGTGCTACACCTGGTGGAGTCAACGCGGACAGGCCTATGCAAAAAATGTGGGTTGGCGCATCGACTACCAATTGGCAACGCCTCAATTGGCCAAGGGCGCTTTAAAGGCCACGGTCTACAAGGATCAAAAGTTCTCCGACCACGCCCCCCTGCTGATCGACTACGATTGGTCGATTTAGTTCGTGTTTTAACCCTCTTGTCT
This sequence comes from uncultured Burkholderiales bacterium, assembly GCA_903842945.1. Lineage (GTDB taxonomy): Bacteria > Pseudomonadota > Gammaproteobacteria > Burkholderiales > Burkholderiaceae_C > Limnohabitans. The sequence goes on along the minus strand of CAIMNS010000088.1, from coordinate 6,594 downwards.
TTTTGAAGTGTCCCGTCATGTTGCATTATGAAACCATTCCAGTCACACCCTTTGAGCAAAACTGCTCACTGATTTGGTGTGACGAGACCAGCGCCTGCACCCTCGTGGATCCTGGCGGGGACTTGGAGCGCTTGCTAGAACGCATCAAAAACCTTGACTTGAAGTTGGAGCAAATTTGGGTCACCCACGCACACATCGATCATGCAGGGGCAGTCGGCACCTTGGCCACAGAAATGAACGTGCCCATCATAGGGCCCCACATCGAAGATCAGTTTTGGATTGATTTGTTGCCCCAGCAAGGCGCACGCTATGGCTTTGAACATGCCACGTCTTTTAAACCCACGCGCTGGCTCAATGATTTGGATCAGGTGAATTTAGGCGCCCATCAGTGGCTGGTGCGGCATTGTCCTGGACACACGCCTGGGCATGTTGTTTTTTACTCCAAAGAACTTGAGCGTGCCTTTGTCGGGGACGTGCTCTTTGCCGGCAGCATTGGGCGCACCGATTTTCCCAAAGGAGATCACCAAACCTTGCTCAACAGCATCACCGAGCGCTTGTGGCCGCTAGGTGATGAGACGGTCTTTGTACCGGGCCATGGGCCAGAGAGCAGCTTTGGGCAAGAAAGAAAAACCAACCCCTATGTGGGCGGGACTTGAGTCGACTCGCGGCAGGCCTTAGTTTTTAGGCTCTAAGCTGTATTTTTCAACGCGCTCTAGGTGTTGTGCTTTTTCAAACAAAGGCATCACCTTGTTCAAATTGGCCTCAATGTCCTTGATTCGGTTGTTGCTGCTTGGATGAGTGCTCAACCATTGGGGGGGAGCTTGTGCATTTTGGGCGCTCATTTTTTTCCACAAGCTGATGCCCGCTCTTGGATCAAACCCGGCCCTTGCAGCCAACTCCATGCCGACCAGGTCCGCCTCGGTTTCATCCTCTCTGGAAAATTTCAAACTGAGCAAACCCGCACCTTGTTTGGCCACAAAGTCGGTGAACCTTGGGTCGATGCCAAAAATCCCCGCAATCACGGCGCCGCCTAAGCGTGTCACACCTTCCGTGGCCATGCCTTTGCCCATTCTTTGTCTGGCATGCTCTCTGAGTGCGTGTGCTATTTCGTGACCCACCACCATGGCCAACTCATCTTCCGTGAGTCCTAACTTATAAACCAAACCCGTGTACACCGCAATTTTTCCACCAGGCATACAAAATGCGTTGACTTGAGGCGACTCAATCAAATTGACCTCCCAGTTCCATTGCGCGGCACGATCGTTCCATACCGTTGACTGTTCAATCAATTTTTTAGCGATCTCTCTCAGACGAACGACCTGGGGCTGTTCTGAGGACTTCAACAAGCCCTTGCCGTAGGCATCTTGAATCAATCGGCGGTATTCTTGCCCCGCGGTGTTTTCAACCTCTGCGGCTGGGACCAATTTGGCAAAGGCCGAGGTTTCCCCCACCTCCACGCCTTCTCTTGCTTGGAGTGGCACGTGGGCCCACATGAGACACAGTAAAAACACACGCACTGCAGCACCAAAGTGCTGTATTTTCAATTTGTTTACCCTACTGGCTTGATGCTTGATCATGAAAGACTTGCGCTTGAATTGAAAAAAATGAAGTGTACATTTTGTAGGCCCTGACTTGGCGTGTACGCCTAGTTTAGAGGACAATCGGTTCAAAATGAAGAGCAATGACCCCACACCACGGCCGTCTCAAGAGGCCTCAGCGCCCAACGCGCAAACCCGCTCATGGGCTGAGAGCTTGGCTTGGTACCTGAGCCCCTCAAGCCTCAGAATGGTGGCACTTGGGTTTTCTGCTGGATTGCCGCTTTTGTTGGTGCTAGGGACCTTGAGTTTTCGTTTGCGCGAGGCAGGCATCGAGCGCACCACGATTGGGTTTTTAAGTTGGGTCGGCCTGGCCTATGCCTTCAAATGGGCTTGGGCCCCCTTGGTGGATCAAGTTCACCTGCCTGGATTGACAAACTTCTTGGGGCGGCGACGCGCGTGGCTTTTTTTGTCTCAATTGCTGATCATCACTGGATTGATCGGGATGGCTTACTGTGAGCCCCAAGAGCATCTTGATCGTTTGGTCATGTGGGCGGTTTGGGTGGCCTTTGGCTCGGCCACCCAAGACATTGCGCTTGACGCCTACAGGATAGAGTCTGAGTCAGTCGTGCATCAAGCAGCTTTGGCGTCCATGTACCAAACCGGTTACCGCCTTGGCATGATTTGGGCGGGCGCTGGCGCTCTTTGGCTCGCCGCTCGAGCAGAAAGCACCGCTCTCTTGGGACACTACCAAAACGATGCCTGGAAAGTTTCATATTTGGTCATGGGGGCCTCTATGGCGGTGGGCCTGTTGTCCGTGCTCGGCTCCAAAGAAAGCGTTCAAGCCGCCCCATCTCAGCCCAGAACGGCCCAACAATGGATTCAAGACGTGTTGGTGGCGCCGTTTGCAGAGTTTTTTTCACGCTTTGGTTGGCACGCTTGGGTGATCCTCAGCCTCATTGGCATTTACCGCATCAGTGACATTGTCATGGGCATCATGGCCAACCCGTTCTACATTGACATGGGTTACACCAAGGATGAAATCGCCATGGTCACCAAAGTCTTTGGTGTCTTCATGACCTTGCTGGGGGCCTTTTTAGGTGGGCTTCTGAGCTCCAGGTGGGGCCATATGCGCGTGCTGATGTGGGGCGCCATCCTCAGCGCAGCCAGCAACCTCTTGTTTGCCTGGTTAGCAGGCGTGGGGCACGCCTTTTGGGCCTTGGTGTGGGTGATCAGCGTGGACAATTTATCAGGCGGCATTGCCTCTGCAGCCTTCATTGCGTACCTCTCAAGTCTCACCAAAGTCCAATACTCCGCCTCACAGTACGCGTTGCTGAGCTCCATCATGCTTTTGGCGCCCAAGTGGTTGGCGGGTTTTTCAGGCTACTTTGTGGATCAATTTGGCTACCCCATGTTCTTTTTCAGCACGGCGTTGATAGGCCTGCCCGTTTTGTTGCTGATTTTATGGGTCCACCGAATCGAGCCCCATTGATCAAATACGCCTTGCCTTTCAATGGGTTTACTTATCTTTACCCACCCTTTAACACAACTCCAAGTCTTAGGCGCATGCTATGAGCATGGAACAAGTACTCATCATCGAAGACGATCAACGGTTGGCGCAAATGGTTTGCGACTACCTTAGACAATTTGGTTACAGTTTAGAGCACGCCCCCAATGGGGCTTCTGGTTTACGTCAAATTGAGAAAAATGATCATCTCAAATTGGTCATTTTAGATTTGATGCTCCCTGATATGGATGGCTTGGAGGTTTGTCGTCAAATTCGCCAATTGCCCAGCCCAACGTCTGCTTTATCGATCCTCATGTTGACCGCCAAAGGCGACCCCATGGACCGCGTCGTCGGCTTAGAGCTGGGTGCCGATGATTATTTGGCCAAGCCCTTTGAGCCCCGAGAGTTGTTGGCTCGCATGCGAGCCATTCTGAGGCGTCAATCCTCTACCCATGAAAACAAACAAAACGGCAAAAATCTTTTGCCCGCCCTTCAATTTGGACGACTGGAAATCGATCGAGATTCGAGAACGGTCAGTGTGTCGGGCAAGGTCTGTGACTTGACCTCCTACCAATTTGATTTGCTTTTGGTTTTGGCAGAACGCGCAGGCCGAGTCCTCAGTCGCGATCAAATCATGTCAGCCGTCAGGGGCCGAGAGCTTGAGGCCTTTGACCGATCCATTGATGTGCACATGGGCCGCATCAGGGCCGCCATTGAAGAGGATCTCAAAGCCCCCAAACGCATCCTCACCGTTCGAGGTGTGGGCTACGTTTTTGCCAAGCAACAAGATTAAAGCTAAGATCCACTGAACGGTCGACGTGGCCATTCTTCAGACGAGGGTTGGATGATTTTTCATGCTTTCATGAACCGCCTTTATGTGCGCATTTGGTTGGCGGTGGTGATGAGCATTGCCTCTTTGAGCTTGATCTCCACTTGGATCATGAAAGTCTATCGAGAACCGCCTTTAAAAGAGGTGATTGTGCGCTCGGAGCAAGGCATCGTCTTGGGTCAAGGCTTGGTGCGCCTTCGCCCCTCAGCTGACATCAGTCCCAATGCGTTCAGCTCACCAGATGAGCCGCTTAAGTTGAACAAGCCAGGTCTCACGAAAGAGCATGATGTTTTTGCCCAAAGCGTCACCAAGCCTGAGGACCGTCTACCATCCCTTCCACAGGGTCAGTTCGGGCCAGGCCCAGAATTTTTGGTTCAATTGAGCGATGGACAAGCCTTGCACATCCACTTGCCAAGCCACGTCGCGCGAACCTCTTACTTTCCGCGATTGGGTTTTGTCGGCTCCATGGTCATTGTGGCCATCGCCGTTGCGCTGGCCACCTACCCCATCATTCGAAGACTGACCAGGAGACTGGAGTCATTGAGAACCGGCGTCGAGCAATGGGGAACGGGTGAGTTGTCCACGCGGGTCAATGCCGATGGGGATGATGAAATCGGCTACTTGGCGCAACGCTTTAACCATGCGGCAAGTCAAATTGAAGCTTTGGTCGTCGCCCACAAGTCTTTGCTGGCCAACGCTTCTCACGAATTAAGAACACCCTTGACACGCATTCGCATGAGCCTTGAGTTGATGGACCCCCAGCAAAACCCCGACATGATCGATGAGGTCAAACACAGCATCACGGAACTGGATCAATTGATCGATGAAATCCTATTGGCCTCTCGACTGGAGGCCAAAAATGTGGATGTGGGTCGCTTTGAGGAACTTGATTTGACCGGTTTGGCCAGCGAAGAGTGCTCCAGGGCCAAAGTCTCGCTTGAATTGGGACCCCATCCTCACAGCATCGAAATCACCTGCATTCCCCGCTTGGTTCGGCGCTTGCTGCGCAACCTCATTGACAACGCCATTCGACACAGCGGTCAAATCGAGGGCGTAGAAGTTCGTCTAGAGGTCTTGGAAGGTGATCAGGTGTTGATCAGCGTCTGCGACTTGGGTCCGGGCGTGCCCCTAGAACAAAGAGACCAAATTTTCAAACCCTTTTTCCGCCTTCCAGGCAAAGACGAATCCGACAAAGGGGTGGGCTTGGGACTGGCTCTGGTGCAATCGATTGCTCAACGTCACAATGGGTTTGTCCAGCATGTGCCTCGAGACGGGGGCGGCAGTGTGTTTGAAGTCAAACTGCCCATGAACACCTCGCAGATGCTCGCGAAGAGTTGATCTCTAGGCCTGAACAGCTCATCGCGCAGGGGTGGGCCAACGCTCGATCAGATCGAGCACCCGCTGCGCGCTGATGTCTGACAAGCACCTCTTGTGCTGCAATGGACACACGCGCTCATAACAAGGTGCGCAGTCCAATGGGGGTTGATGGTCGCGATCCCATTTGAGCCAAACCATCTGGGCTTGCTTGGACAAGGCGGGGGTGTGCTCTGGAGACGAAGATCCAAACAAGGCCACCTGGGGCACCTCCAGGGCTGCCGCCACATGCATCAGCCCTGAGTCGTTGGACACCAAGCCCGTGGCGCTTTGGATCAAAGCCATCGCTTGTTTCAAATCCGTTTGACCACCCAAGTTTCGAACATTTGAAAACCCCAAGGCCGAGACCCCTTGCACAATCTCGTCGCCCAAAGCCTGGTCTGAAGGAGAACCCAAGAGCACCACCGCTTGATCGATGCTAGCGATCAACTCACAAAATTTTTCTTTGGGCCAACGCTTGGCGTCCCCATACTCTGCACCTGGTGCCATGGCCACATAGGTCTTCGCCGTGAGACCGAACACCTCCAAACTGTCTTCACACAGATCAGCGTTGATCTTCAATCTGGGTTGGGGCGCTTCATAGGAATTACCAAAGGGCTGAGCTAGAAGGTCTTGGGCCATGGCCAAATAAAACATCACCATGCTGCCTCTCGCCTGCTTGCTGGGGTTGGGCAGGCGTCGATTCAACAAACCCCAACGCATCTCGCCGCTGTAACCCACACGCAAAGGAATCTCTGCCAAAAAGGGCAACAAGGCGCTTTTAAAGGTGTTGGGGCACACATAGGCTTGATCAAATTGGCCCTTGATGTTGTTGGCCCACTCTCGCCTCTTTTGGAGTTCAAGCCTTCCCCTAGAGAAAGGCAAGACCCGCACGCTTTGGCATTCTTGCATCGCCTCATAAACCGGTGCAACCCAAGGGAGTGCCGCCACGGCGATCTCGTGACCTTGATGCTTGAGGGCTGCTAGCAAGGGTTGGGTCATGACCGCATCCCCTATCCATTGGGGCGCCATGATCAGCGTGCGAATCGCGCTCAAGCTCTGGACTCGCTCAGTGCATCCAAGCCCATGGGCTTAGGCTTGTGCAGGGGCGCTGGCGTGAACGTCTTGCTTCAAGGTGTATTGGGTTGAGCAATAGGGACATTTGGCGTGACCTAGTTTCGCCACATCCAAAAAAACCTTTGGATGTGCGTTCCAAATGGACATGTGCGCCAAGGGGCTGGGGCAAAATAAACCGCCATGACCATTGAGATCACTTTCTTGAACCACGATGGATGAAGTCATGTGATGGATCTGCCTTGTACAAAAGGGTGAATGAGCGGGCTCAAAGAAATCTCTAAAGCTTAAACATG
>CAIMNS010000087.1 GCA_903842945.1 uncultured Burkholderiales bacterium | reverse complement strand
GCTACTCTGAGCGGTGGGTGTGAAAACGCTGCTAGCGTCTGCGCTTGACATGGGGTTGGTCCAAGCGTTCAAGCGGTAATAGAAAATTTGCCAACTCTGGATGGGAAACAAAAGCGTCTCTCGGGCCTTGGTTTCTTGGGTTGCATTTTTACCCCAGCTTTCCGCTGTTTGCCAATGCAGTTTGAGCTCAGGGAGCGTTTTAAAATTGGGAGACTGCCACCTGATCCAATACGTTGCAGCGGCTCGGCCCATCTCCACTTTGTCCAGCACGTCTTCGCTGGATACCGTTCGGGCCGTCCACGCGACCACCCAAAGTCCAGGGTCGCCTTCTTTATCCCAGGGGGCACTGCTGGTGCGAACCATTCTGAGGGTTTGACCGTCCCAGTCGATACCCGGCATTTGCTGTTGATCGTCAGCTTGGACTGAATTGTCCAGATCGGTTTGCCATTGAGCCAGTGCCGTTTGAGCGACCGACAGGTCGTGCACACTGGAGAGGCTTTGTTCCCTGACTTTGATCATGGCGTCGATCGACTGCCAACTCATGAGGGCCATGATCGACATGATCCAAAGCGTCAGTAAAACTTCGATCAGCGTGAAGCCCCTTGTTGTGCTTGAGGCTTGGTGGGCTGCAACGCCAGTTTGGCGCTTTTGAGGCAAGATGAAAGTCATCATAAAAGGCCCAAGACGGTGCTCACACTCAGCACGGGCGTACCCAGTTCAAAGGCTTGAAGGTCCATGCGCCTAAAACTGGGATTGGGCGTGGTGTTGATTTGCACCTTGAGGGTGATGTTTTGAGAGGCCTGTTGGCAAGTACTGATTTGCTCACCGGTTCCAGGCAGTTGCTTGCTGAGTCGCATGCTCACCAAATAGTTGTCAATGCACAGCTGTGCCAACAAGGTGCTCTTTTGTCGTTCAGCACTTTGCATGAGGGTGTTGGATGCTTTGACCCCTGTGATCAAGGTCAAGGCCACAATGAACAAGGCCACCAAGACTTCGATCAAGGTAAATCCGCCGTGTTTGATGCTTGAGTGCTTGGGTGTAGGCATGGAGGTGTTCATCGTGTGCTGTCTCCATTCAGCGCGAGAGCGCAAAAGGTGACAGACCATTGGTGCTGATTTTGATGCGCATCGTGTTGGTGTCTTGCATGCCAAGTTCAATGCTTTGAGGGCTCAAAATAGGCTCTGGTCCCAGCACCAAGGACGAGTTGCTTGAAACCACTTGGGTGCTGCTTGCAAGCCAAGGGATGATCCCTTTGGGCAAAGTCGAAGGACCGTTGACCCAAAATGAATAACCCAGAGGCGTTGCGACCCATTGCACTCGTTGTCCTTGAACGCTTGCCTGTACGCGAGCCACTTCTAACCAATAAATAAGCCGTTGAGCTTCCCGCTCTAGGGCTTGTTCGGGGGTTTGCCTGAGAGACCATGCCACGCCAGCAGAACCCAGCGCCATGATGAGCAGAACGACCAAGAGTTCAAGCAAAGTAAAGCCATGGGACTTGGCCTTTGAATGCGTGGGGGCCCTATGCATGGACCGATGCCCTTATTGCCAACTGCCAATGTCAGCGTTTTTGCCTTCGCCACCACTTTGACCATCTGCACCCAAGGACATCACGTCCACCTCACCTTTGATGCCTGGGACAAGGTATTGGTAAGGGCGACCCCAAGGATCGTTGGGCAACTTGTCAAGATAGGGCTTCCAGTTCAAGGGCACGGCGCCCACGCTGGGTTTGAGCACCAAGGCTTGGAGTCCTTGATCGGCGCTTGGGAAGCGCTGGTTGTCCAATTTGTAGAGTTTGAGCGCTTGCGACAGGTTGTTGATGTCGGTCTTGGCGGCCGTCACTCGAGCATCATCGGCGCGGTCAATCACATTGGGGACGATCAAAGCCGCCAAAACACCAATGATGACCAAGACCACCATCAACTCAATCAGTGTAAATCCCCGCTGAAGGGCTGTGGAGCGATCTTGGAGCGTCTTGTCTTGCGGCGCACTGGTGCATAGGGGGTTGGGGGTCGTGTGCATGGACGTCTTAAAAAATGAATTTAAAAAAGCTGTTGAACAAGGGGCCATCGAGTGGCTTTCAGTTTCAAACCGATGGTGATCAAAAGCCAGCAAGAAGGAAGATGCAAAAAAGACACCTTACAAGGCAAGAATCCCCTTCTGAATCCAATTCTCACGCATTATCCTACCATTTGTGTGGCAAGTGCAGGCAAGTGCAGACAAGTGAAGTCAGATAAAAGGCCGTGGTCATGCCGCTGGGCACTTAGGTGCATATCTGCACATATCGGCCCTTCTCTGCCCTTTTGAGTCAAAGAGGCGAAGGGCATGCTCTTTTCAAATTTTTTAAACCCCTTGACGGGGCTTGAAAGAAGCCGGTCTAAAATACAAGGGTTCTAGATCCCTTGATGGTTTCATTTTTATCTTCAATCCTCAATGACCTTTGCCAAAGTTGATCAACCCATGCCCCAAAGTGTTCTTTGGGTCTTCACCTTTTGTGTTTGGGCTTTGGTGTGTTTCGGGTCGGTTTATTGGATCTTCAAGTGGATGGACAACAGCGCCGCTGAGGTCACGACTTTAAGTGTGCCTCGACTCTCCGAAGAGTTAAAGGCCATCAAGTTGAGCGATCTAGGCACGGCCTTGGGTCAGGTCAGCTTGCCTGAGAACAGGGCGCTCAGCGCCCAGCAACTCCAGTCACAACAATTGAGCTTGTTGAGCTCAAGGGTGCGACTCATGGGGGTGGTTTACGCCGAATCAGGGCGTCCTCTTGCCAAGACCCAGCAAAACCCAAAGGCCCAGCAGGGCGCGGCCCTATTGAGTGTCGATCAACAAGTGGCCAAGCCCTACAAAGTAGGCGATGAGGTCGAGCCTGGTTTGTATTTGATCTCTATTGAGCCCAAGAGCGTCCAACTCGGCCCCAGCTCAAAGGGGCCAGCGACACTCAGTGTTGAGTTGCCGGCGTTCAAAGGCATTTAAAGCCCAAATAGAACCTAGCTAAAACCTAGTTGGAGCAACGCTGTGGGCTTATTTTTTTAAGAACAGTTGATAAACAGGGTTTTGAGTTTCTTCAACACACGGGTAGCCCAAAACTTTTAAAAATGTTTTGAAGGGCTTGTCATCTGCCTTGGGCACTTGCAGGCCAACCAAGATCCTTCCATAGTCAGCCCCTTGGTTTCGATAGTGAAAGAGGCTGATGTTCCAGTTCGGGCGCATGGTGCTTAAAAACTTCATCAAGGCACCCGGGCGCTCTGGGAAAATAAAGCGCAGCAGCCGCTCATCTTGGGCCAGCGAGCTGGCGCCACCCACCATGTGTCGAATGTGCTCCTTGGCCAAGTCGTCGTGGGTCAGGTCCAAGGCCTTGAAGCCATGTTGGCTCAAGTGTCGAGCAATTTTTTGACTCTCCGTGGCTTTGGTGGTGGTCAGGCCTACAAACACATGGGCCACGGCACTGTCGTTCATTCGGTAATTGAACTCCGTGACTTGCCTAGGCGAGGCGCTAGAACCAAAGGTCGGCAAAGAGCCCAGCAATTGACAAAACTGCTTGAAGCTTCCTCGCTCCTCGGGGATGGTCACCGCAAACAAGGCCTCCCGATGTTCACCGACTTCGGCGCGCTCGGCCACAAAGCGCAGACGGTCAAAGTTCATGTTGGCGCCACATAAAATGGCAGCAAAGGTTTGGCCTTTGGCTTTGTGCAAAGCGCTGTATTTCTTGATGGCAGCAACAGCCAAGGCGCCTGCGGGCTCCACGATGCTGCGGGTGTCAATGAAGATGTCTTTGATGGCTGCACAGACTTCGTCGGTGTCAACGCTCATGAAGTCGTCGACCAAATTGCGGCTGATGCGAAAGGTCTCTTGGCCAACGAGTTTGACCGCGGTGCCGTCAGAGAAAAGACCCACGTCGCTCAGACTCACTCGGTGACCGGCTTGGATCGATTGCATCATGGCATCGGAATCGTTCATCTGAACGCCAATGACCCGAACGTCAGGGCGAACGGCTTTGAAGTAATTGGCCACCCCAGAAATGAGGCCGCCTCCTCCAATGGCGACAAAAATAGCGTCTAAGCGCCCCGGGCACTGCCGCAAGATTTCCATCGCGATGGTGCCTTGACCTGCAATCACGTCAGGGTCATCAAAGGGGTGCACAAAGGTCAGCCCCTTTTTCTTTTCAAGTTCTAAGGCATGTTCATAGGCGTCGGTGTAGCTCTCACCATGAAGAATCACCTGGCCACCTAGGGCTTTGACCGCTTGAACTTTAAGCTCGGGCGTGGTGATGGGCATGACAATGACCGCTTTGGATCCCAGCGTCTTGGCCCCAAGGGCCACCCCTTGCGCGTGGTTGCCCGCTGAGGCACAAATCACGCCTTTTTTAAGTTGCGTGGCACTCAGGTGCGCCATCTTGTTGTAGGCCCCTCGAAGCTTAAAACTGAAAACCGCTTGTTGGTCCTCGCGCTTCAGCAACACATGGTTGCCCAAGCGTTCACTCAAGGTTTTGGCGAATGTCAACTCAGACTCGTGGGCCACGTCATACACCTTGGCATTTAAAATTCTTTTTAAATAGTCCGCCGGCGTAAAATCACCTGAATTCAATGAAGTTGGTTTGCGAAGTGTGCTGGCGCGAGGCTTGGGTGTTGTGTTGCTCATCTTGTTGATTTTAGTGGCCTAGAGCTGAGCTTGTGTCCCTGGCTCCTGAGATCTCTTCGCGCACGAAGTCACTTCGGTGCGAAAATACATCAAATCAAAGCTTTCAAACCCTGCGCCCAAAAAAAACCCCGAACCCATGGGGTTCGGGGATAAATCCACCTGTTGAAGGTGGAGGAGACAATCGGCGCGACACTCAAAACGTGTCAAACATGTTTGGAATATAGCAATGAAAGTGTTGCACCGCAACATAAATTTTGTAAAACCCTGATCAAAAGGTGGACGTGATGGAATGCACAGTGAGTTGGACAGGTCAAACGAGCGCGAAGTCGTCAATGGGCTTCATGGCAGAGACAGGCAGTGGGCATGCCTTCATGATGGATGGAGCGCCAGATGTGGACAAGCCCATGAATGGCGGCCAAAACCTGGCTCCTCGGCCCATGGAGATGGTGCTGGCAGGTACGGGCGGGTGCACGGCCTATGACGTGGTGCTCATCTTAAAGCGTGGCCGCCATCAAGTCACGGCCTGTAGTGTCCAGTTGCAAAGCACACGAGCAGAGGTGGATCCCAAGGTTTTTAACAAAATTCACATGCACTTCACGCTCAAAGGCCACCAATTGAACCCTCAGGCGGTGGAGCGGGCGATTGCGATGAGCCACGACAAATATTGTTCTGCCAGCATCATGCTTGCCAAAACGGCGGAGATCACAACCAGTTTTGAGGTTCTTGCCGAAGACGCGGGCGTTTGAGCCATGCAAATGCGTTCGAAGGGGTGCTGAATCGCGGGCCAGTTGAACAGGTCTGAACGAAGTAAGAGCCTAGGTAGAACGAGTTCAAATAAACATCAACAAGGTCCGATGAAGAGGCTTATGTGAAGACCAAGTGCGTTGAAAAATCAAATGTGGTGAGCCGCCGTGGTCATCACCTTGGCGCTCAATTTCATGAAAAATCTGAAGGGCGCAGGCAACTCCACGCCACCCGCGCGCATGGCGTCTCGAGCGTGCCTGGCCTCGTCTATTTTCATTTGCTCGACGATGGCTTTCGAGGCCGTGTCTGCTGGAGGGAGACGATCCAAGTGTGATGCGAGATGGGCCTCCACTTGTTTCTCGGTCTCCATCACAAAGCCTAAACTCACTGCATCTTTGCCGACTTTGCCAACCGCAAACCCAAGGGCAAAGGCGCCTGCGTACCAAAGTGGGTTGAGATAGCTGGTGTGGCTACCCAAGGCTTTCAGACGCTCTTGTGTCCAAGCCAAGTGATCGTTTTCTTCCATACGTGCGTGTTTGAATTGGGCGACCAGCTTGGGGTTTTGGGTGGCCAAGGCTTGAGAGTTGTAAAGGGCCTGGGCGCAAACCTCACCCACATGGTTCACACGCATGAGGGCGGCAGAGCGTTTTTTATCTTCAGCAGTTAAGGGCGCTTGAAGTTCTGCCGCGCCTGGGTTGGGGCGAGAGGCATGCTGTTGCGAAAAGAGGGTGCGCAAGGCATCGTCAAGAGCAATAAGAAGAGGGTCAAGTTGGGAGCTCATATGGGAGGATCTTGTTAAAAACTCTGTCCCATGGATACTAGGGTTTCTACTATCAGTATGTTAACTGAGCGTTTATGACATGTTGATGTTTTAAGGTCTTAAATGGCCTTAAGTGTTGTCTGTCGGCAACGTAATACCCCTTCATCCAACGAAAAGCTTTGCTTGTAAGCTCGCACTCTGGTGCAATAACGACAACTTCCCAATAAAGGGGGTTGGCTGAGGCTTCGGGCGATGACATTTTGTTTGAAAAAGTCGCTCTCAGCTCTTTAATAAACCTTGGAGAACCTTGACATGAAAAAAACACTCGTTGCTTTGGCATCGTTAGCAGCTTTGGGCACATCGTTTGCTCAAATGACCATTTATGGTAATTTGGACCAAACCCTTGTAAATTCTTCGCAAGGTGGCAAAACAGCCACTTTCACAAAATCAAACAGTAACGCCAGTTCTTATTGGGGTATCGCTTCCAAAGAAGACATGGGTGGTGGTTTGAGTGCATCTTTTGACTTGCGTTCAGAAATCACTTTGATGACTGGCCAAGCTGCATCAGCAACAACTGCTCTGACTACCTCATCTCCTCCCACTTCAACGACAGCCGCAACGCAAGGAAATATCACTGCTGCTGCTGATTCACCTGGTTTCTTTAACCGTGGCGCATACATCAAGTTGGAAAAATCTGGCATTGGTGCATTGACCATTGGCCGTCAAGGCGACGCATGGTGGGTAGCTCAAGGTGAAGTCAACACTACAACAGGCACCAACGGTGGTACTGCCAACTTGACTGCCATGCAGACCAACTCCATCGCCTCTGGTTCCATGACTTCTAAAGTCAATGGAACTGCTTCTCCTGCAGCGATTACGAATTACGCGGGTGCCGCAGGTTCTTCTGGTGCGTCCATCAACCCAACCAACATTGGAACGACTTACGCCTACATGGGTGGTTTTGCTTTGACAACACCAAACATCGCTGGATTCACTGGTACATACCAATTTGGTATTCCAAAGATGTCCTATAACGACGCAGGCAGCGCAAACAACGGTGCAGCTTGGGCGCTTCGTTACGATGGCATGGGCTTGTCTGTTCGTTTGGCCAACACTTATAAAAATGACTATGATGGCACCAAGGCATGGACTCAGGACGCGATGGG
>CAIMNS010000086.1 GCA_903842945.1 uncultured Burkholderiales bacterium | reverse complement strand
TCAGCCGAGTCACCTCAACTTCTGGTAATTCAGGCATGTTTAAAATGGATTGAAAAGTTGCAGTATTATGAATCACAGCCCGTCACTTGTGTTGACAGAGGTCTCCTTGGTCCAAGCAGTTTTTTAAAACTTCCTGTTTTTCATTTAATATGTCCCTTGCTCAAGCAAGTCATTTGCCCCAAAACCATGTCTTTTGTAAATTTGGTTAAAAATAGCCCCAAGCGCAAACCGCTTTGAACAACAACATGACCCACAACGACATCTGCATCAAAAGCGCTAAAGCACCTTGGGGTGCCAACAAAAAATCATGGTCCGCTTGGGGCTTGACCGCACTGTGCCTTGTCGCTCCTTTGTCCTTGGCGCAAACCAAAGCAAGTCCCAACAAAGCACCCTCCATCAGCAGCGAAAAAGGCCTGGGCAATTCTGCTTTGACCGCGCAGTGGATGTTTGAAATCCTCTTGGGAGAAATGAACGTCCTTCAAGGACAGGCCCCAACCGGGTACGCACTGCTCTTGGATGTGGCCAAGAAGTCTTCAGACGAGAAAGCCTTTGAGCGTGCCGTTGAGATTGCCTTGAAGTCCCGCTCCGGTGAAGCCGCACTTGAAGCCGCCATGGCTTGGCGAGAAGCCCTACCCAACTCTCAAGGCGCCAACCAATACGTGGTGCAACTGTTGATTGCTCTTAACCAATTGCCTCAGACAGAACAAGCCTTGGGAAGGTTGCTGTTGATCACACCCAAAGAAGAGAAAGCCGACCTGATCCGCTCCATTCCCAGGCAGTTTGCCAGGGTGGGCAACAAAGTGCTGGCCGCGCAAATGGTCGAGCGGGCCCTGGAGGGCTCCAAAGCCTCCAAGCCCTTGTCCGCTTTGACATGGTCCACCATCGGACACATGCGCCTGATGGCCAGTGACCCAGAGGGCGCGATGGGTGCCGTTCAAAAAGGGCATCAATTGGACCCCAAATCTCCTGACCCCCTTTGGTTGGCCTTGGGTCTCATGGAGTTCAGGCACACCGAAGCCGAAAACTTCCTTCAACGGTTTTTTTCTCAAAAGTCCCCCCCTGTTGAGCTCGATTTTCATTTCGCATACGCCAAGGTTTTGCTTCAAAATCAGCACTTCAAACAAGGCATTGGGCAACTGCAACTGTTGCTGCAGAAAAACAGCGCGTTCTCCTTGGGCTGGCTGTATCTGGCGACCGCACAATTAGAGGACAACTCCCCAACAGAGGCAGAAGGGAATTTCAAAAAATTTCTTGATGTCCAAGCCACCCAACCCCTTGCTATGGATGAGCGAGAGGCCTCACAGGCCTACTTTGGACTGGCTCAAATTGCCAACCAAAGAGGCGATCTCGCACAAGCAGAGCATTGGCTTGGACAGATCACGCAAGGACCCTCCAAGGTCAATGCATTTGTCCAGCGCGCCTTGATCCTGAACAAAAGGGGCGAAACCAAAAACGCCATCGATTTGATCAGCACCTTGCCCACAGACACCGCGCCTGAGCGGCGCAGCAAATGGATGGCCTTGGTCCAAATTTATCGGGACCAAAAGGACTTTGTCAAAACTCTGGACGTTTTGAAGGACGCCTTCAAAGAAAATCCAAAAGACGACGATGTGGCCTATGAACTGGCCATGGCTTATGAAAAGCTTGATCTTTTGCAAGAGATGGAAATGGCCCTGAAGTTGGTCATCAAAAGAAACCCCACTTACCATGCCGCTTTGAATGCTTTGGGCTATTCTTTGGCCGACCGCAACATGCGCCTTGATCAAGCCCGAGAATACATCGTCAAGGCACTGGAGTTGGTGCCTGAAGACCCTTTCATCATGGACAGCCTGGGTTGGGTGGAGTTCAGACTGGGTAAATTCCAAGAGGCTTTGGCCATCTTGCAAAAGGCGCACAGCCTCAAGCCCGATGCGGACATCGCAGCGCATCTTGGTGAAGTGATGTTTCTTTTAGGACAAAAAGACGACGCCCTTAAACTCTGGCAATCGGCTTTGGCCAAGTCCCCTGACAACGAGGTCTTGAGAGAAACGCTTAAACGCCTGGGCATCAAGATTTGAAGATACTTGACCGGATGAGCAAGGAGCTGATCCACACGGCTTGTGCGTCATGGAAAGGCCCCATATCTGGCTTGGACATGAGCTTTGGTTTGAGTTTGAGCTTGGTCCTGTGCACGTGCATGCTCTGCGCTTGTCAAACAACCATGCCTCATCAGCCTCATCAGCCTCTTGGGCCTGATCTTTTAAACATCCG
>CAIMNS010000085.1 GCA_903842945.1 uncultured Burkholderiales bacterium | reverse complement strand
TTTTTTTTGCCTAAAAAATTCTCTTGATCACAGCTCTTTTGCACTTGAAAGCAACCAGGTTTCAAGCAGCACGTCGTTGTTGTCTCGCTCACATTGGGGTTGACGGTTTCAGGAAAGAGCCTTTTCGATTTTGGCCTATTTGCGCATGATTTTGAGAGGAGAAAGGCTCAAGGGTTGGCACTTGTAGTTCAAGGCAGTCGCTGGGATTTGATCCATGGCCTGCGGATCGGTTCAAAAGTGTTTCAATTGCTCTTTGGTATTTTGATGTTCTTGGGGTGATTGGGCGTGATGAAGATCCTCCAAGAGAGCACTCCTACAAAATGGAAGGATGAACGCCCAAAAAAAAGGATCGCACTGGGCGATCCTTTTGAGGGTGCTAGACGAGTCTAGATTTATTTGTCACCGCCGGGTACTTTGCCTTCAACGCCTTTGACGTAGAACTTGATGCCACTCAAGAACTTGTCATCCGCCACTTCGTCTTTCTTTAAGATTTCTTTGCCCGTGTTGTCGATCAAGGGACCTTTCCAAATAGAGAACGTGCCGTCTTTGAGGCCCGCTTTGACTTCACCGACCCGGGCCTTGGTTTCTGCCGGTACGTCTTCTGCAATAGAGACGATATCAATGGCGCCTTCTTTCACGCCCCACCAAGTTTGAGCGCCACCGGTCCATTTGCCTTCAAGTGCATTGCGGGTCGCTTGAATGTAGTAAGGGGTCCAATTGATGACGCTTGAGGCCAAGTGTGCTTTGGGACCATAAGCCGTCATGTCAGAGTCCCAACCAAAGGCACGCTTGCCTTTGTCTTGTGCCGTTTTGAGAACAGCAGGAGAGTCGGTGTTTTGGAACAAAACGTCAGCGCCACCATTGATCAAGCTGGTTGCAGCCTCAGTCTCCTTGGGTGGATTGAACCACTCATTGACCCAAACCACTTTGGTCTTGACCTTGGGGTTGCTCGATTGAGCACCCAATGTAAAGCTGTTGATGTTTCTGATCACTTCAGGAATTGGAATCGAAGCTACAACACCAAGCGTGTTGCTCTTGGTCATTTTTCCAGCGATCACACCAGCAAGGTAAGCGCCTTCATAGGTTCTGCTGTCATAGGTGTTCATGTTGTCAGATTGCTTGTAACCTGTTGCATGTTCAAATTTGATGTCTTTGCTTTCCGCTGCAACTTTAAGCATCGGGTCCATGTAACCAAAGGTGGTGCCGAAGATCAACTTGTTGCCTTGAGAGACCATGTCCTTGATCACGCGTTCTGCATCAGCAGACTCGGGTACATTTTCAGCAAAAGAAGTTTGAATTTTGTCTCCAAATTCTTTTTCAATGGCTTTTCTTGCATTGTCATGCGCAAAAGTCCAGCCACCATCCCCTACGGGTCCAACATAAGCAAATGCAATCTTCAAGGGCTCGGCCTTGGGTGCTTCTGCAGGCTTGGCTTCTTCTTTTTTACTGCAGCCCATCAGGGCTGCAGCGGCTATAGCTGTGATCGCGGCTGTTTGAATCCAACGACGCTTGTGAAAATCTGTCATCTGAGTTCCTTCATTGAGAGTTGAGTTGAAAAATTAAGATCCAGGGAAAAAAGGTTTACCAATGCTTGCTGGCATGTTGACTCTCAGCCACTGAGGGTTTTTAGAGATCAAGGCCAAAACAACGATCGTTGATACATAGGGTAGCATACTTAAAAAATGACTTGGAATGTCAATACCCTTTGCCTGCAAATGGAACTGTAGCATGGTAACTCCACCAAACAAATAGGCACCAAGCAAAATTCGTGCAGGTCTCCAAGTTGCAAAAGTCGTGAGCGCCAAAGCAATCCAACCTTTGCCAGCAATCATGCCCTCGACCCACAGTGGCGTGTAGATGATGGAGATGTAGGCGCCAGACAAGCCGCAAAGTGCTCCTCCCACCAAAACCGCCATGAAGCGAATTTTTCTGACAGGGTAGCCAAGGGCATGAGCAGACTCGGGAGACTCTCCTACGGCCCTTAAGATCAAGCCAGAGCGAGTTTTATTGAGAAAGTAAATCAAGCCTAAGGTAAAAACAATGCAAAGATAAACCAAGGGGTGGTGTTTAAAGACCGCTGAACCCAGCCAAGGGATGTCGCTGAGATAGGGAACGGCGTACTGCACGCGCTCAGGCAACTGAGCTTGAACATACTTCACGCCCACAAAGGCAGAAAACCCTCCGCCAAACAAACTCAGGGCCAAACCGGTTGCATACTGATTCGTTCCTAACCAAATCACCAAAACACCAAAAAGGCCAGCCATCAAGGCGCCAGCGCCCATGCCAGCTAAGAAGCCCAACGTATCGCTGCCCGTGTGGGAAACGGTTGCAAATCCTGCAATGGCCGAGCACAGCATCATGCCCTCTGCGCCCAAGTTCACAATACCGGCCTTTTCATTGATCAAAAGTCCCAAGGATGCAAGGGCGAGAACCGTTCCCGCATTCATGGTCGCGGCCCATAAGAGTGCATAGGTTTCCATCACGACACTCCCTTCATGGCGTTAGACTGGGCAGCAGGCCCTTTTTTGGCCCAGCTTAATTTGTACATCATCAACGTGTCGCAGGCCAACAAAGAGAACAGCAAGAGACCTTGAAAAACACCTGTGAGTGAGCGAGGCATCCCCAAGCGCGATTGCGCCAATTCGCCACCGATGTAGAACATGCTCATGAGAACGGCTGAAAACACCATGCCAATGGGATGCAAGCGACCGACAAAGACCACAATGATCGCGGCAAAGCCGTAGCCAACAGGCACGAAAGGGGTGAGTTGTCTCAAAGGGCCCGCCACCTCAAGTGCACCCGCCAAGCCGGCTGTTGCACCTGAGCACAAGAGTGCCAACCAAAGTGCTCGCCTAGAAGAAAAACCTGCAAATCGAGCAGCACGTGGAGCCAACCCGCCGACTTGTTGAGCAAAGCCCGCATGGGTCCGAAACAAGAAAATCCATAAACCCGTAACGCCTATAAGGGTCAGGATCACACCAATGTTGACCCGAGTACCGGGGATGAGTTTTGGAATTTGTGCGAGGGTGTCAAAAGTTTTGGTCTGGGGGAAGTTGTAACCCAAGGGGTCTTTCCAAGGCCCAAACACCAAATAATTT
>CAIMNS010000084.1 GCA_903842945.1 uncultured Burkholderiales bacterium | reverse complement strand
TATCGTCCAAGATCGAGTAGGGCAAGGGCCAAAAGCCCAGAGCCATGGGTTGTGATGCTTGGGGCCCTTGGGTAAAGCAATGGGACCAAAAGGGCTCCAGCTTGAAAAACGCTTCTATGGATGGCCTTGGGAGGTCCTGGTCACGAGCGAGCAACAAGGCTTCGACTTGAAAGCAAGCCAAGCCGACATCAAAGTCACCCATTTTGGCCACTTGAATCAAATTCGCACAAGGCTCAGTCGCATGAATGGGGCCATAGAGTTCCATGCCCACATGCAAGGGCGATTTGGCAAAGACGATGGCTGTTCGCCGCTTCAAAGTCCCCCTGAATTGGCTTCTCGCCACCACCTCTTGTCCTGGGTAACACCCCTTTTTAAAGCTCACCGCACCGGCAGACTCAAAGTTCAACATTTGAGGCACAAATTGCTCAAAAATGGCATCTTCCACCCAGGCGACCCCGCTCAACACTTCGGAGATGAACCAAAGCTCGGTCGTCAAGGCATGCGCTTGAAGTCGCTCGTGGATCAGATCCCCAAAGGCGGCATGGGGCCCACACATCAATCGTCTGCTCAAGCCCAAAGCGCTTTGCAAATGAGCTTGCAGCACTTGAGGGGTGTTTGAGAAAAGTCCAAGTGCGCTCTCTCCCATGAGTCCCATGACTGTGTGGGAGGCACTGACATCACTCAACTTGACTTTGGCACGAAGGACGAACATGGACAGGCGTTTGATCGTTTTCGGCAGCATGTCCATCGGAAGGATCAAAAGCAAGCGCTCTTGGGATTCTTTGATCACCACCATGGAGGCTTGTAGACGACCTTTGGCGTTGCAAAACCCAGCCAAGCAGCTCGATCCCGCGGGCAGCAGCAACATCTCTTGGGTGAGTTGTTGCTGCAAAAAATCGCTGGCATCTGTCCCAGCGCATTCGATCAGCCCCAAATGGCTCAATTTCAAAGCACCCTCAAAGCGCTGAAGATCAAAATGAGGCCAACTTGCTTGGACATCTATGGGTGGAGTGGACATGTGTCTTTAAAAAAATCGTGTGAAATAAAACCCATTGGCCATGAAAGCGCAAAGTTCATTTATGATGGCATGATAACAAAGTAGCACCCACCTCAACATGGATTGAGGATGTCCCTCTTGATGAAGTTGTCACTCTAGTGCGATGCTGATGCGATGAAACCCAAGCCCAACTCAACTGATCCTCAAAAAGCCAAGAAGCGGGCGCGGGCACGGGCGTCTTCGTCTCCCAAGCGTCAAAGCGGACGGGTCGTGCGAGTGCTTTTGCTCGGTTTGGTGGGTGTACTGGCCATGCTCACCTACCTTGTCAGCTTGGCCTTGCTCCCCATGGCCCATCAAGTGGGACACGAGAGCGTTGACATGGACATCGAGGCGGGAAGCTCGGTACGACAAATCATCAGCTTGGGCCAAGACCAAGGGCTGGATGTCAATGCCACTTACCTGTATTGGCTCTTTAGGCTTTCGGGCCAGGCCAAGGACATCAAGGCGGGCAGCTACGAGATCGGACAAGAGGTGACACCATGGGATTTTTTACAAAAAATCACCCGCGGCGATGAAACGCTCAAATCCATCACCTTGGTTGAAGGCTGGACCTTTCGTCAATTCAGAGCGGCCTTGAACAAATCTGAGGCGCTCAAACACGACAGTGTTTTGCTGAGCGATGAAGAGATCATGGCTCGACTTGGAGCTCAAAGGACCCCGTCTGAGGGTCATTTTTACCCTGACACCTACACCTTTGGCAAGAACACCTCGGACCTCAAGATCCTGGCCAGAGCCAAAAAGGCCATGGATCACCAACTGAACAAGGCCTGGAGCGAGCGTGCCGCCAACACGCCTCTGAACTCGAGCGAGGAGGCACTGATTTTGGCCTCCATCGTGGAGAAGGAAACCGGTGTTGGCAAAGACCGTCCCATGATTTCCAGCGTTTTTCACAATCGCTTGAAAATTGGCATGCTCTTACAGACCGATCCCACGGTGATTTATGGCATGGGCGAGGGTTTCAATGGCAATTTGACCAAAAAAGACCTCAAAACCGACCACCCGTGGAACACCTACACCCGAGCCGGCTTGCCCCCCACAGCCATTGCCATGCCTGGGAAAGCGGCTTTGCACGCGGCGCTTCATCCGCAAAGCAGCCAAGCTCTCTACTTTGTCGCCAAGGGCGACGGCTCAAGCTATTTCAGTCAAACCCTTCAAGAACACAACCAAGCGGTCAACCGCTACCAGCGCCACCTCAACTGAAAGGGGTTGATCAAGGGGCTTGGATAGGGGCTAGGGCTAGGGTTGGGGTTTGGGGCGACGCAAGCACACGCCTGGGCTCAAGGACTCCAAATGAGTTTGAGCAAATAAATATGGCCATCTCGCAAAACGATCTCCAGCACCTGAAGCAAGATCAGCAAGACAAACACAGAGATGTCCATGCCCCCAAAGGAGGGAAGTTTTCTGCGAATGGGCACCAACATGGGCAAAAGCATTCGGCTCATCAGATCGAACACGGGGCTGTCCCTTTGAACCCAGGACAACAAGGCATAGGCAATGGTCAAGCTAGACAGACAGGACAAAATCAAACTGAGCATGGCGTAAACAGAGTCCAGGAACAGCGCCAAGGGCTCAACGCTCAAAAGGCCTAAAAAAGCCAAGACCAAACACTTGCAGACCATCACCAAATAGGCGGCCACCAAACTGGCACTGTCCATGCGACCCCAAGAGGGCAACAGCTTTCTGAGGGGCATCACCAACCAGTTGGTGGTTGCAAAAATAAAGGGCGCAAAGGGGTTCCCGGACTTGATCGACAAGGGAATGAAATGAAACTGCAAATACGTTCTCAGCAAAGCCGCCCCGGCAATGACACTGGCCAAGATCTCAATCAAAAGACTAGAAATATGTGTAAACATGAATTCCTCAAAAAATAGGCGAGCTCCAAAGACCCTTGATCTCGCGCCAACTAGGCCATTGTAAGGAAAAGTGCGGTTTTTTAAACTGAAGAAAAACCATTAAAACAAACTAAAATCAAACCTATTCGTGCGTTTCAATCCCTCTCACCCTACTAATGTTTAGAAGAAGCAATGAGCCAAGGCCTATGGATCAGTTTTGAGGGCATCGATGGTGCGGGCAAATCCACCCACATCGAAGCCCTGGCCAAGACCTTTCTTCAACAAGGTCGCGAAGTCACCCAGACCCGCGAGCCAGGGGGCACGCCCTTGGCGGAGTCCTTGCGCACCCTGATGCTGAGCACCAACATGGATCCCTTGACCGAGTCTTTGATCGCCTTTGCTGCCAGAAGAGACCACCTCAAAACGGTCATCGAACCCGCTTTGGCCAAAGGCCATGTGGTCTTGTGCGATCGCTTCACGGATGCCACCTTCGCCTACCAAGGCGGCGGACGAGGTGTGTCTTGGGAGCTTTTAAAACAACTTGAACAATGGGTTCAAGCCAAGGACACGGACCCGAGCGCCTTGAGTCAACCGGATTTGACGGTTTGGTTCGACTTGGATCCGCATATTGCTGCACAGCGCTTGATCCAGGCTCGTAGCCCAGACCGCTTTGAGTCCGAAACCTTGGAGTTCTTCAAGCTCGTTCAGTCGGCTTATGCCAAACGGTGTCAGGAGTCCCAGGGTCGTTTTTTGAGCATCGATGCGGCCAAGAGCAAGCACGAGGTGTGGCAACAACTCACCCGTGGACTGATCGCCAAGGGTTGGTTGAGCATTGTGGTGCCGGTGGTCAACTTCATGGCCCCAGGACAGGAGACAGGCGCTTGAAAGACCTCTTGTACCCATGGCTTGAGCGCCAGTTGACCCATCTTTTGACGCAAAAGGGACACGCTTGGTTGATCCAAGGACCTTCTGGTTTGGGTCAGTACGAGTTGGCCTTGCACCTGGCCAAGGCCTGGTTGTGCGAACAGCCCAAGCCCACCGGGGCGTGTCACCACTGCAGCAGCTGTCACGGCTTTGATGTGCGAACCAACCCGGACTTCTTTGCCTTGATGCCCGAGGTCGAGATGATTGACTTGGAGTGGCCCTTGAATGAAAAGATTCAAAGAGATTTGGATAAAAAAGAGAGAAAACCCAGCAAAGAGATCAAGGTCGATGCGTGCAGAGAGTTGATCACTTTCAGCCAAACCACCCGCTCTGGCTTGGCGGGGAAAGTGGCCATGGTCTACCCAGCCGAACGCATGAACCCTGTGACGGCCAACACCCTTTTAAAAACTTTGGAAGAGCCCCCAGAGGGCTTCAAGTTCGTCTTGAGCACGAGTGCAGCTCATTTGCTGCTGCCCACCATTCGCTCGCGTTGTCAGACCTACACCATCACTTGGCCCAGCAAGGCAGAAAGCCTTCAATGGTTGATGGACAAAGGCCTCAGCGCCGAGCACGCACAAGTTTGGCTTCAAGCAACGGGCAACCGTCCGGTGGATGCCTTGGACATGGCGCACCACTCAGGGCTCACCCCAGAGGATTGGCTGCGCTTGCCTCAATCGGTCGCCTCGGGCAGTGTGAGCTTGCTGAAAGAATTCACGGCGCCTCAGACGGTGAACCTTTTGCAAAAAATTTGCTTTGACATGCTGTGCATGGTTGAAGGCGCGCAGCCTCGGTATTTCTCTGCAAAAGGTCTGCCCCATGGGGCCTCCTTGAAAGCTTTGAGTGAGTGGTCCAAGTCTTTGATCAGCTCGGCCCAAACGGCCAACCATCCCTACAACTTGGGACTTTTGCAAGAGGCCTTGGTCTCTCAGGCCAAGCATTACATGATGCGGCATTGAAAGGGTGCCCCTGACAGAGCGGTTGTTGGGTGGATCGGACCAGCCGCAGGGGGGCCAAGTCCAAAACGTCTTTCATGTTTAATTTTCTTTGAGGTGCTTTTTTGTCCCATGTTTGTTGATTCACATTGTCATTTGAACTACCCTGAATTTCAGCCACAAATGGCTCAAATCAGAGAAGATATGCAAAAAGCTCGGGTTGACCGGGCTTTGATCATCAGCACGAAATTGGAAACCTTTGACGCGGTCCAGGGTTTGGCGCAGGCCTACGGCAATTTTTGGTGCACCTTGGGTGTTCACCCCGATGAGGACCAAGTCCAAGAGCCCAGCATGGAGGATTTACGCGCTCGCGTGAACCGGGGCAAAGTGGTTGGCATTGGCGAGACGGGACTGGACTATTACCGTTTAGAGGGCAGAAGCATTGAAGACATGCACTGGCAAAGAGAGCGCTTTAGAACGCACATTCGGTTTGCACAAGAGTGCCGTTTGCCCTTGATCATCCATACCCGAGAGGCCTCCAAAGACACCCTTGAAATCCTCAAGCAAGAGGGGGAGAGCGGACAAGGTCGCAGTGTTGGCGGGGTGTTTCATTGCTTTACAGAAAGCATGGAGGTCGCCAAAGCCGCTCTGGACTTGGGGTTCTACATCTCCTTTTCTGGCATTGTGACCTTTAAAAATGCGAAAGAAATCAAAGAAGTGGCCAAATGGGTGCCCCTGGAGCGCATGCTCATTGAAACCGATAGCCCGTATTTGGCGCCTAGCCCTCACCGGGGCAAAACCAACAACCCCAGTTACGTGCCCTTTGTGGCTCAAGAAATTGCCCTGCTCAAAGGCGTCTCCATCGAAGATGTGGCCCATCAGACCAGCCAGAATTTTGAAGACTTGTTTCAACATGCAAGGCCTGCCGCATCGCAACAAGATTGACTTAAAGTAACTTCTTAACTTCAGAAAAAATACTATTTATTTTCAATGGTTTATTCAATGTATTTAAAGTTAAAAAATGCTTTGATGCACGGCGTCTTGATCGCATGGATCTTGACGGCTCAGACTGCTTTTGCTGGCTCCTACGAGGACTATTTCAACGCGATCGCCAAAGACAACGATTGGGTGGTCTCCAACCTCCTGAACCGTGGGTTTGACCCCAAAACACCCAATGAAAAGGGGCTCAATGGTCTGTTCGTTGCCTTGAACCAGGGGGCCTTGAAAGCCGCAAAAATACTGATTCAATCAAAAGGTTTACCCATCGATGACAGGAATGAGCACGATGAAACCCCTTTGATGATCGCCAGCATCAAAGGCTACCTTGAAGCCGCCAAACAATTGATTGACCAAGGGGCTGATGTGAACAAGCCTGGATGGACGCCCTTGCACTACGCGGCGAGCAAGGGCAACATTGAAATGATGAGACTTTTACTGGAAGAAAACGCCTACATCGATGCAGCCTCCCCCAATGGAACCACACCGTTGATGATGGCGGCCGGATATTCAAGCAACCCACTGGCATGCAAAGTCTTGCTAGAGGAGGGCGCAGACCCCACCTTGATCAACGACAAGGACCTCTCGGCCATGGACTTTGCAGCTCGAGAAAAGCAAATGGAGAGCTTTGAATTGATCAAAGCCTATGCACAGGCTTGGAGAGCGAAGTATCAGAAATAAAGTCCCCACCTCCGAGCACCTTTGGGTCAAGTCACGGTCGGGGGTGTGACACTTCACCCACCTTCAATCAACCCTTTGGTAGCGCTGTTGCTCATCGACGTTGTAGACACCTTTGGAGGCGCCCTTGACCGTGCCTTTTTGGAACCATTCAAGCGACGTTTCATGCAAGACATGCCTTTGTTTCTCCCAAAGCATGAAGTGAGACGCACATTGGACGCCCACAAAAACTTTCTTTTTGGAAGAGAGTTGATCAAAAACGGTTCTTCTCTCGGCCAAGCGATCAAATTCACCGACCACCACCACGGTGGGTGTGTCGACTTTTTGGGCCATTTGAGGCGTCCAGTTGAATTGACTGGAGACACGACCTCTCATCACACCCACGCCTTGGGGGCCCCATGTGGAGCCCACCGCGTCCCATTTCATGATCTCAGTCCAAAGGGCGTCTCTCAATCCGGTTTGAACCTGGTTGACACACCGAACATCAGGATCCCAACGCTTCAGTTCAAAGTCATCCCGTGTTTGGATGCTCGTGGGATAGCCCTCAGAAGGAGAGCTTGAGGGGTCTTTCGCCACGGTGGGACTGGGTGCATAAAGCATCGCACGCTCAATCTTCTCAGGATGCTTGGACATGTAGCCGCCCACACGCGGACCGCCTGCTGACCAACCCACGATGTGAATGCGCTTGATGTGGTTGACACGCCTTAAGTGATCTACCACCGAGTCCATCTCAGCCCAATCATCGTGAATGGTGTTGAATTCAAGGCCTGACTTCGGAGAACATGCTGCGGACAAAGGCCTAGGCACCATGAGAGATTGAAAAGAGGGTGCCACATTGCAAGGGTCATCCATCAAAGGACGGGGGGAGCCGCCATACCCGCTCAAATCCATGGCGTAGACCCTAAAACCTCTTTGAGCCAAAAAGGCCATCCAGTTGTAGTCCTGAAAATTGAAATCAAAATCTGGCATGCTTGGAACCGTTGCACCATGGACAAAAAGAACCACGGGGAGCTTGGCGTTTTGTTTGGCGGACAAGACCTTCTCACGAAGGAAAAGCCCAACCGGTTGATTGCGATTGGCTGACAACGTGGAGGCGTGCGTCACAAAATGATCACGGGTGAGGAGCTCCTCTTGCGTCACCTCTTTGGCTTGAGATGCGTTCTTCTTTGCAAAAGCGCACGGGGTCAGGGACATTGACAAGACCGCAGTTAGACACAACATCAAGGCAGAACCGCTTAGGGTAAAGGGAGTTTTCATCTTAAGTACTTTCATTCTTATGCATTCAAGTCGACCATCAAGCCATGAACAGATTTGTCATTCATTCTAGATAGGAATCGAATGACTGGAGCTCTCAAACCAAGAAATCAAATCAACTTCACCCATTGACCCGTCTGAGAGTTCAGTAAAAACTTGAAACAATTCTTCTTGTGAACTCAGGTTTTGACAATGATTAATTCGCAAAAACATTAAGCTGATGACGAGAGAAGTTCTTTTATTTCCATCAAGAAATGGATGATTTTTGGAAATACCAAAAGCGTAAATTGCAGCAAGCTTTGGGATACTTACGGCACCCTTTGCATCCTGAAAGGTATTTAGGGGTCTATTCAAGGCTGAAATTAATAGGCCGACATCCCGAGTTCCACTGACTCCACCATGTTCAGCCAATTGACGCCTATGAGCTGCCGCTGCCACTTCCAAAAGAATCCAAATGGGTTCAACCATTGGCTACTGCGCCAATTTCTTAAGAACGTCCCTGTTCTCACGCATGACTTCCTCAGCCGCTTCCATTTGTTTTGCAAATTCTGGGTCATAGGCAGTCAGCTCTATACCTGTAGGCGTCTCCAAAACGTACAAAGTGTCTCCTTTTTGAACGCGTAATTTCCCCAAAATATCTTTTGGAAAAATAACACCTACAGAATTTCCGATGTTGGTTAACTTTAAAGCATGGCCCATACAATCTCCTTTTAAAAATTGTAAAACATATGTTATAACAAAACAAGCATTGAACGTTCACTTTAAATCAGTCATGTCCCAACGTTTAAGCGGGAACACAGTGTAACTTATTGATTTTAATGATAAAAACATTGTTTTCTACCGTCGTCGATTTGAACGTGAATCGGCTCAAAATGGAGTGCATAAATATCCTTGGATTCAGTCTTGATATCGCTTTTAAATCTCCCGCTAGATTCAATCTTTCTCATCCATGTCATGAAAAGACGAAAAAGATTTAAGATTTCCTTTCATAGATTCTTTCATAGCGGCGATGGTTTCTTCATTTGGTACAAGTGGCTCAATGAGCTTGAATCAGCTCAAGTTCATTTAACTTAACATAATATACATCGTATCAAATCAATTATGGGTTTCTACGACTCTAATAATGCCTTTAGGTAGGCTGATTTTAACTTTCTGGATCAAGTATATTTAACGCTCTACGCTTCTTTAACTTCTTAAGTTTCTTGCTTGCGGACTCGGTGTACTGAACGATCCAGCTCAAGATTTTTCCTTACTTGCTCAGCACTCAAAATCTGTTCAGTCCCTTTTCGCACTCGTTGCATTGCTAAATCAGATAAATAAAAATCCTCGAGATCATCCATACCGCGCTCAATGAGTTCTCGTAAATAATATGATTTGGATCTTCCAGTCTGTGCTGCAAGGTGGTCCAGTCTTAGCTCTATTTCAGGCTCAAGACGAATTGAAACGGCCATATAATTCCTTTATGCCTCAACGATAAAACTTAAGTCTGACCAGCCTTGATGCGTGTATTTGATAACATTTCGTCCTCTGCGCTGGGCAGAAGCGTCAAAATACAAGCGGTTGTGATGGAAAACAAGGCCAAGATCAACAAACCATTGTCAAAGCCCACGGACTTCACAACAGGCCCTAAAGCCCACACCCCCACGGAGCTCAGACCCAAAGAAATGCCAAGCCTCATGCCTGCAACGCGCGAGCGCAAACGGTCATCGACATACCTTGAGATCAAGACATCCGTGAAGGGCACCGCTCCAAAAATAAAGATCATCAACAGCAACAGAGAAAACAGCAGCCACCAGCCTTGGGCCATGGACGCAAAAATCAAAACAGGGATTTGGGCTGTGACCATCAACAAGAAAAACGACTTCAAGGGAAATCTAGAAATCAAATGACCCACCACCACTTGCGCAAAAGAGGAAACGGTATAGACCACGGCCAACAAGAAACCCAAAGTCGAGGGGTCTTCAATCACCCCGATGAATCTCTCTGAAAGCAACTGAGCGTTTCCATTGGTGCTCACATTGAACAACACACTGCTTGATGCCGCTGCCGCGGTCATCACCGCCAACGCTTTGGCAAGCATGCGACCTGTCAACTGCACCTTGGCGCCCCCAATGCGTTTTGAAGGGGGCTCGGTCTCTTTGGGACAGACCCAATAAAAGACCGCTCCACAGACAAGCGTCAACAAGGCGGGCACTAAAAAGGCTACACGCCAGTCGAAATATTTGATCAAAAAGCCCGTCAAGATCGCCACCAAAGCAACGCCCAAGTTGCCCACCAAGCCATTAAAACCAATCGTCGCCCCTGCATTGGTGGACCTCTCTAAAAGCATCGGGATCCCAATGGGGTGATAGATCGAAGCAAAGGTGCCAATCAAGGTCAAACCTACGGTGAGTTGTACAACCGTCTGCGCACAAGCACACCCAATGGCGGCTGCACCCATGCCAAAAAAGAAGATCAGCATCATTTGTCGCCTGCCCCAAAGATCGCCCAGTCGACCGCAGGGAATAGAGCCCAAGCCGAACATCAAAAAAGCCCAAGTCCCATAGGGCATCAAATCTTCCCAATTTGAAAAACCAAAATCCTGGGCAATGGCTGATACGGCAGACGCAAAAATAAGCAAAAACAAATGGTCAATCCCATGAGCCAGGTTCAAAAGCGTGCTGAGGATCAGCCTGGGTGGCTGTTGGGCTGATCCAAGGCTGGAAGCGGCGTTTTGGGGCTGTGCAGATGTGGACATAAATTGAGTAGAACAGCAATGAGAGAAAAACGCTCAGCTTGTCCATGAGCCCCAAGGCTACCTCTGCGCAAGGCTTTGCCCAAGAGGGTATGTACGAACTCATCGTCCAACTTGAGTTCAACATAGGGTTTACACCTGAGTCGTCACCTTGCAGCTGAAAAGGAGGGAAGTTTTGGCATACTTGTAGGGTGTGGCATACCAAATTCTTTCAAAAGCTTTGTCCCTAAGCCTCAAGCCAAAACATCAACTCCAAACAGGATCCTTACCATGACTGAACATCAACCTGGAAAACGACAATTTTTAAAAAATGCAGGCTTTGGGGCATCTGTGTTGAGCGTTGAGTTGCTGCTCCCGGGCATCTCTGAAGCCGCCATCATCAACACAGCCGTGCCCTATGAGGTCAATGGTCGAGCCTTCGAGGGTCAACTCGTCTTTGACGAGTCTGTTCAAAGCAAGCGCCCTCTTCTCTTCATGCAGCCTGACTGGAAGGGCATCGATGAAGACACCCTCGCCACGGCACGTTTGTTGGCTGGCAAAGAGTACATTGTGCTCATGGCCGACATGTTCGGTCTGGGCTACGGACGGAAAAAGAAAACCATGCAAGAGCTGGGCGCGAACATGTCAAGCGTGCACAAGGACCGAGCGTTCACCGTCGCTTGCAGCAGCAAAGCCCTTCAAAGCATGCTTGAGGCGGTCAAAAAATTAGAGGTCGCCGATACCAGCAAGATTTGGGCTGCGGGCTATTGTGCGGGCGGCGGATACTTGCTCGAGCATGCGAGAAGCGGGGCGGACTTCAAGGGCCTTGTGGTGTTTCACGTGACCAACCCCAACCCGGTTGTGCCGGGTACAAACAACCAATTCAAAGGCCGCGTCTTGGTGGTGCACGGCTCTAAAGATCCTGTGACGCCGGTTCCTCTGATCGACACCTTGTCTGAAGAGCTGACACAGGCCAAGGTGGATTGGCAAGTCATGATGTTTGGCGGTGCACCGCACTCATTCACCGACCCAACCAACAAAGCTTTTAGCGAAGCGCTCACCAGAAAATCTTATTTGTTGATGAGAGATTTTTTCTCAGAAAAAGTCTAAGGCTTCTTGCACTAATCAGCCTTGATGCGTGCATTTTTAACCACCAAAGCCCACCTCGCCATTTCGGTCTTTAAGAGATCACTCAACAATGATGCGGCTCCTGCAGCGACATCAATGCCATGGTTGCTCAATTGTGAAGACACGTCTGCAGATTTCAAGACCTGGTTGACCTGTTCATTGAGTAGCTGAACCGTTGAAGATCCCGTGCCTTTGGGTGCCAACAAGGCATACCAAACATCGACTTGAAGCTTTGGATAGCCTTGCTCCTTGAAGGTCTGAACACCGGGTGCTAGAGCCGAGCGCTCTTTGCTCATGACGGCCAGCATTTTCAACTTGCCCGCTTTGTACAAAGGTAAAACGGTGTGCATGGGCACAATCATTGCTGAAACATGCCCGCCGGTTAAGTCGCTGATGGCGTTGGATGCGGCCTTGAAGGGAATGTGAAACAAATTCAAACCCGATTCGAGCTTGAACAATTCCATGGACAGATGCTGCGGCGTGCCGTTGCCTGGACTTGCATAGTCAAGCTGGGTGCTTTTGGCCAGGGCAATGAACTCGCCAAGCGAATTGGGCGCTAAGCTCACTGGCGTCACCAAACACAAGGTCCCAGTTCCTAGGAGTGCGATCGGGACAAAGTCCTTGATCGGGTCATAAGACAGGTTGGGATTGACGGCCGAGTTGAGTGCAAAGCTGGTGGACGCGACCAACAAAGTCGAACCATCGGGCTTTGACCTTGAGACAAAATCGTTGGCAATGTTGCCACTCGCTCCAGGCTTGTTATCGACCACGACAACCGTGCCAAAACGCGCATTGAGTTCTTTGGCCAAAATGCGCGCCAAGATATCAGGTCCCGCAGCTGGCGTGGTCGGGACCACCAAATTGACATTGGCTGCAGCCCACGTCAAATTTGGAACGAACATCAACACCAACAAGCACCAACACCGTTGAAGTCTAAAAAAGGATCTGATCATGATGAAACAAAAAAATAAAACACATTCAATGAGCCTACAACTCTAACTCAAACCAAGGGATTCACACAACAGGGCAAACCACGCCCATCGCATCCTTAACGCCACCCAAACGCCCCATCACATGCACGTGTCTTGAGGGAAACGCCCATAGAAATCAACACATAAAACAGGTATGATCACCCTCCTGTTTCATTGACAAAAGATCGTCCTACAAGGACAGACCCCACCATGACCACCGACAAAATAAACGTAGACGGAACTCTGCTTGATCGCCCTTTTCGCATCAAGCGCCTTGGACACTTTGGCATCAATGTGAGGTCGCCCAACGAATCCATGGATTTTTACGGTCGACTTTTGGGTTTTGAGATTTCTGATCACTTGGATTTCGCATCACGCATTCCAGAACCCCTTCGCTCTGAGGTAGGTCCAACCATCGGCCTCTTTACCCGACACGGCACCGATCACCATTCCTTTGTGTTGTTTCCCAAAGAGGCCGTCTCCAAAGCCAACCCCCATTACAAAGACCACCCCGATCTGAGCATCAACCAAATCACCTGGCAAGTCAGCACGCTCAGAGAGGTGGTGAACGGTCACGATTGGGTTGAAAAAAACAAGATCAAAATTCTCCGAGCTGGTAGGGACACCCCCGGTTCGAACTGGCACTTCTACCCGGTCGACCCTGATGGACACATCAACGAGTTGTACTACGGCATTGAGCAAATCGGTTGGAGTGGACTCTCCAAGTCTGCAGAAATGCACACCATCAAACACCTCAAACCGCCTGAGTTGCCCCACCCTTCAGAGTTTTCAGAAGTCTCACACGCCTTGGAGCAAGGCATTGATATCCATGCTGGATGGCGAAAAGATGTGCATGGCCCAGAAACCTTTGATGTCGGTGGCGTGTTGTTGGCCAGGCCGTTCAAAGTCACCCGCGTAGGTCCTTTGAGAATTTTTGTCGAAGATTTAGAAGAGGCCTTGCAGTTCTATACCCAAACCATGGGCCTTCGTGTCAGTGAAGAGGTGATGGTCCACCAACACCGTTGCGTATTTTTAAGGGCCAACACCGAACATCATTCCATCGCCCTTTACCCTAGAGCGCTAGCCAAGGATCTGAAACTGCCCAACCCGTCAAGCCTCCTGTCCTTCGCGGTCCAAGTCGGTAGTTACCAGCAACTCTTGGACGCTGTCGCCCACCTCAAAGCCCATGGCGTGAAGTTCATGGAACTGCCCAGAGAAATTTCTAGCGGTATCGCTCACCATGCTTTTGCCATCGATCCCGATGGGTTTTTGATCGAACTTTATTGGGAGATGGAACAAATTGGTTGGGACGGAAAACCAAGACCCGCCCATTTGAGAGAAAACTTCCCGACCCATCCCATGGACTGGCCCACCCACATAGAGCAAAGTTCAGATGCCTATGGTGGCGAGGTGTTTCTTGGCCCCTTGAACTGATGCAACAGAGATCCCAACCATGACCTTTTCTCGCCTACTTCAACACGTCATTTGCGCTTTGCTGCTGATGTTCACTGTCCATGCATCGGCTCAAAAATACCCCAGCAAACCCATCACCTTGGTGTGTCCCTTTGCAGCGGGTGGCTCAGCTGACATCATGGCGCGCTTCATTGCGCAAAAGCTCTCCGAGG
>CAIMNS010000083.1 GCA_903842945.1 uncultured Burkholderiales bacterium | reverse complement strand
GGCCGCCGCTTGAGCACCGATGATGTTTTGGCCGCCTGGTTTGTTCTCAATGACCACCGGCTGATCCAAGGTCTTTGCCAATTTTTCACCTAAAAGCCTTGCAACGTTGTCTGGCCCAGAGCCGGGAGGTTGCGAGAGGATGAATTTGATCGGTTTATCGGGCCATGTCGTTTGCGCTTGAGCGCTAAACGCACAGGCACTCAACAGCAATCCAGCCATCATCAATTGGCATAGGGTGAGTTGTCTCATATCGATCCTTCAAAGGTTGAATTTAATGTTTATAAAAAACTTGCACACTTTGTAAAGCGGCCAAAAACTCTTCGCTGCTCTTGAATGCGCCAAAAACATAATGATCTGGCCTGACCAAGGCCGCAGCAACTTGCATGCGCGAAAACCACTCAGCAAGGACGCCAGAGCACTCATCGATGCCCTGACCACCACACTCAATGAGCTCGACTTGAAGGGAGCCTTTCTGCGCACTGAGCTTGAACTCATCCACAAAACTTGACTGAACAAAAAGTCGCCACCCCTTGGGCAGCACATCGTCCATCAATGACGTGGCGCCATCCACCTTGAGGGTGGCTTGCGGGAAAAGCGTACCCACTGCAGCATGACCTGAAGTCGACAAACACCCGACTTTAAGAGTGGGTTGAACATTTTGCCTGGGCATGGGTTGGATGACGCCTCCCGCCTCCCTTAAAAGCGCAGCATCTCTGGCGATCGCCTTTTGCTCATCTCGCTCTGCCACCAACAAACCAATGTCCTTGATGCGTGAGGTGAGTTCTTTGACATGCAAAGAGCGCTCTTGGGTGTAGGTGTCCAGCAAAGCGGGTGTCGCTTGACCCTTGATCAGTGCGGACAATTTCCACGCCAAGTTGTGTGCGTCGCGCACACCTTGGCACATGCCTTGACCTAAAAAGGGAGGCTGTTGATGTGCTGCATCACCCGCAATCAAGACCCGCTCCTTGCGCCATGCCTTGGCGACAAGCGCATGAAAGCGGTAACTGGCTTGACGCCACAAAACACCGTCTTGCGGGCTCATCCATCTTGACAACAAGGCCCAAACCTCTTCAGGCTCTTGCAGCAATTTGGGGTCTTCGCCCTCGTTGATGGCCACTTCAAAGCGTCGGTGATTTTGAGGCCCAATCACATAGGTACATGGCCGCTTGGGCTCACAAATTTGCATGCTCACTTTGGGCAACTTGGCCATGCCCACTTCATTCAACAGCACATCGATCACCAGCCAAGGTTGGTCAAATCCCAAGTCCTCGATTTCAAGACCCACCGACTGACGAACCCAACTTGAGGCGCCGTCACAGCCCACCACATATTGGGCTTGAAAGGACTCGCTTTGTCCACTGAGCGACTCCAAGCTCAGGGTGACCTTTTCTGGGTCCTGCGTCAAGGATGTCAAGCGATGGCCAAGCTTGACTTGAACGGTGTCTAAAGTCCCCACCCGTTCTCGCAAGACACGCTCAAAGGGTGGTTGAGAAAACACCAAAGAGGGCACATAACCCAATGGATAAGGAGGTGGCAAGCTTGACATGCATTTGATCAATTGACCTTGCACCCCAAAATACTCTGAATTGGTAAAGGGCTCGATATAAGGCTCGACAGCTTTTGCGACGCCGATCTCTTGCAGCACGCGCATGATTTCATGATCAAGTGCAATGGCTCTTGGTTTGGCGTAAATGTCTAGGGAAGCATCGCACACCAAAACCTTCAGGCCTCTTTGCCCTAGCAACGCCGACAACACAGCACCCGTTGGCCCCATGCCAATGATACAAACATCAAACAATTTAATCTTCCCTTGGCTCAAATCCATCCATGCGCGATGAGCCCTTGAGCTCGTTCACGCTTCCAAACGATTGTCTCTTTTTTTAACAATCAAATGCAGGGCACTGGCACAGGCAAACCCTATAAGCGCGAGAACCAGGCTGATGGTAAAGAGACTTTGCAAGCCATAGCTCTCGCTCAACCATGCACCTGCCACCGAACCAATCACGCCACTCACGCCATATGCAACGATCGAGTACAAGGCTTGTCCTCGACCTCTGAGTCGCCCTGGAAAATAGGTTGCCAGCCATGAAATGCTGGCCGTGTGCTGAACCGCAAAGGTCACGCCGTGCAAAGCCTGAGCCAAAAACAAAACGATCAACCATTGACTACAAAAGGAGGTGAGCGCCATTCTGAGCACCATGCATGCACAACAAATCATCAACCATTGACCCAAAGAGAACCGATGGATCCAGCGACTTTGGGTGTAAAAAGCACCAATTTCCACAACCACGCCCAAGCCCCAAAGCAAGCCGATCATGGTCTTGCTGTAGCCCAAATGATCAAGGTACAAAGAGAGGTAAAAATAAATGCACATGTGAGAGAGCACGTGAAAAAACATCGTGGTAAAAAACCATGCGTTGTGTGCTTTGAGCAGCTCTTTAAAAACAGACGCCTGATGACCCCGCATGGCCACACTTTCACGCGCATTGGGCAAGGCCCAGACGCTCACATTGACCGCAAGAAGGGTCCAAAAGGTCCAAAGCGGAAAGTCTTTCATGCCATGGTTTTCAAACCAGGCGCCCGCACAACACACCGTGAGTAAAAAACCAAGAGAGCCAAACAGCCTCACCCGACCATATTTATGGGTGTCAAACACACCCCCCACGCTTACCCAGTGTGACAGAGCAGCCTCTGTCATCGGCATCATGCCACTGGTGTTGAGAAACATGAAGAAAAGCATCCCAAGCAACCAAGGCATTTCTTGAAAGGACATGCCCAAGGAGCCCAAAAGGGCCAATCCGGCAGAAGCCCTCAACAACAACACCCGTTGACCCGTGTGGTCGCTCAACCACCCCCACAAATAAGGCGCAACGATTCTGCTCAAGGACTGCATGGAGCCCATCAACCCAATGACCCAAAGCGTCATGCCTTGATCTTTGAGCCACAAGGACAGGTAGGGGTTGAAAAACCCGATGTGCGCAAAGTAACTCGCCGACAAGGCGGCAAAAGAGACCAAAGGGCTCAGTCTCTTAAAGAGCTGAAAACTGAAGAAAGCGTTCACAAGACCATTCACACGATGAGCAAGCACTCAACCATGGGGCGCTTGTGCTGCAATCGGGGTCAAAGAACAAGGCACATCAGCGCACTGTGCTCGGTGTCTGAGCGCGTGATCCATGACCACCAAAGCCAACAAGGCCTCAGCTATGGGAGCAGCTCTGATGCCCACGCAGGGATCGTGTCGGCCCTTGGTCAAAACAGAGGTGCTTTGCCCTTGAAGATCAATGGACTCTTTGGCAATCAAAATCGAACTCGTGGGCTTGATGGCTATATGGACCTCAAGATCTTGCCCCGTGCTGATGCCCCCAAGCACACCCCCTGCATGGTTGGTTTTGAAGCCACTTGGCGTCAACTCGTCACCATGGTAGGAACCCTTTTGGCTCACACTGTCAAAGCCGCTACCGATCTCAACGCCTTTGACCGCATTCAAGCCCATCATGGCCCAAGCAATGTCGGCGTCTAGCTTGTCAAACAAGGGCTCGCCCAAGCCCACCGGCATCCCCGTTGCCACGACACGGATTTTGGCGCCACAAGAGTCCCCAGATTTTCTGAGGGCATCCATGTAAGACGCCAAATGGGCCACGTCCTTGATGGGGGCGAAAAAAGGATTGTCTTGTACGTGCGACCAATCTTCGAAAACAATCGGCTGCTCTCCAAGTTGAACCATGCAGGCCTGAAACCTTGTGCCAAAGGCTTCAAACAACCATTTCTTGGCGACTGCTCCCGCAGCCACCATGGGGGCCGTTAACCTGGCCGACGAACGCCCGCCTCCCCTGGGGTCTCGCAACCCATACTTTTGAGTGTAGGTGTAATCGGCATGACCAGGCCTGAAGGTTTGCAACAGCTCGGAGTAATCCTTGCTTCGCTGGTCTGTATTGGGAATCAACAAGGCGATGGGCGTCCCCGTGGTGAAGCCTTCATAGACACCCGAGAGGATCTGAACTTGATCGCTCTCTTGGCGCTGCGTCACAAAGCGACTGCTGCCTGGACGGCGTCGATCCAAATCAGGCTGGATGTCTTGCTCACCTAGACGCATGCCCGGAGGGCAGCCATCGATGATGCAGCCAATGGCTTTGCCATGGGACTCACCAAAATTGGTGACCGTGAATAAATGACCAAATGTATTTCCGCTCATAGCTCTCTGTTCTCCACGCTCTGTCAAGTCCACATCGGTGTTGAACTGAACATGCAGTCTTTGGGCTTCTCTGATCGAGAAGTACGGCTTTATTTCACTGAATCAGCGCCACTGGGCTCTTGCTCAGAGGGCCAATCCTTGATGTAGGCTTTGAGCATTTTGTTCTCAAAGTTTTGACTGTCCACCACCGCCTTGGCCACGTCGTAAAAACTCACCACACCCATGAGCATTCTTTTGCTCATGACGGGCATGTACCTGGCGTGACGCTCCAGCATCATGCGCCTGACCTCATCCAAGTCCGTCTCGGGGGTGCACGTCAAAGGTGCATCGTCCATGGCTGTTTTGACAATGGTTTTGCCAGTGCTGCCCTTGTTTTTAACCACCCATTGAATCACCTCTCTGAAGGTGAGCATGCCCACCACATCGCCATGCTCAATGACCACCAATGAACCAATGTCCTTTTGCGCCATCGTGTCCACAGCCACAGACAAGGGCTCTTGAACATCTACGGTGTAAACGGTCCCGCCCTTGACGCGCAAAATATCACTGACTTTCATGTCATTCTCCTCTTGAAATTAAAGTCCAACCTGATGCAAAGCACCCTTTGGCGCTAGGCGCCAAGACACGAGAGCGGCCGCTTGCCGAGCTTGATGTTGAGACCCTGTGATCTTAACTGATCCGGTATGCATTGCCCTCTCTTTCGAAAGGCTTAAAGCCCTGCAAAACCTCTCCCACTTTGACCCCCAGCCATGCTTGTTTCAAGGTCTCAGGCATGCGTTGGTCGGACAGCAAAAAATAATCCACCAAGGGCATGATGTCGACTTGATGGGGATCCATCAAGAGGACAAACCTTGGTACCCTGCTCTCCTCCTCGGAGAGCTGCCCCACCCAGTCCAACTCCACCAACCCTTCCATGATGGACTCCAAATCCACTGGGTCAACGCCCATGCCAAAGGCCAACTCGTTGAGTCCCAATCCCTTTTTTTCAGTCCGCTGCACTCTCTGAAGAGACTGCAAGCTCTCCAAAGCCAGGTCAAAGGACATGCCCACGCCCTGCGCCGAACGCCAGCGCCCACTGAGCAGGCTTGGAAGGGCCGATACAAAAACCGCCCCAATCAAAATAATGAGCCAAGCGGTATAAATCCAGAGCAACAAAATGGGCAAGGTTGCAAAGGCTCCGTAAATCATGGAAACCGTGGGTATTTTGGTCAAATAAAGCGTGACCCAATGCCTGGCAAAATCGATGGCGCTGGTGACCCAAAGACCCCCAAACAAAGCATGCCGGTAGGCCACATTGACATTGGGAATGTAGCGGTACAGGGCGCTCACGCCCAAGACCCAAAGCAAGAACTCTAAAGCGGAGAGCATCAATTTAATAAAGGCCGTGTCTGAACCCATCCAGTCTTTGGACACATTGGAGATGTAATACAAACACACCACGCCCAAGCTCACCACCAAGGGCCCCAAGGTC
This sequence comes from uncultured Burkholderiales bacterium, assembly GCA_903842945.1. Lineage (GTDB taxonomy): Bacteria > Pseudomonadota > Gammaproteobacteria > Burkholderiales > Burkholderiaceae_C > Limnohabitans. Next base: position 16,283 of record CAIMNS010000083.1, on the reverse strand, counting down.
ATGACCGACCAATACAACAAGATTCTCTGGCTCAAAGCCCGACGTTTTTTAACACGCCAAATACTGTTCAACGTTCGATCAATGGTAAAGACCAAGGTGAAGGTTGAGACAAAAAGCACCAAAAAGCCAAGAAAGCCCACTTGGCTGGCTTTGCTGGAAAACTGGGTCAAGTAACCGAGCACTTGCCGCGCAATGCTCTCAGGAATCAAGCTTTGAACCAACCAGTTTTGCAGCACCGCTTGAAACTGATTGAACAAGGGAAAAACCGTAAAAATAGCCAAGGCAACGGTCAAGCAGGGGACCAAGGCCATGGTGGTGGTGAACGTCAAACTGCCAGCGGTTTGTGCAAGTTTTTCGTGCTTGAAGCGCTCCATCAAAACACTCAGCATGTGTTGCCAAGGAAAGCCGTTGCGAAGCGATGTGGAAGTGGCGACGATAAAGTTAGTCATAAAGTATGTGTATTTTGACACCACTTTGCAGCTTGCGAGGTCTTTGACTTTCAAAAAAAACTTGAAAATAAGTCACAATGGCGTGCTCATGTGCAGTTTGCTGAGCCAAAATGGATCCTGAATGCGTAAAAAGACCTCACTTGGCGCCAAAGTGCAAATGCATCGGGCCACTCATGTGGGCCCATGAAATGGCTGATTTTTCCCTTGAGTTTCACCCCGTTGAGTGGCCCTATCCCCCAAATGCATATGTCTGACGATTCCCATACAACACCCACCCCTGCCTTAGCTCTCGCGCCAAGCCCCCAGGCTTCGCCCAAGGTCTTGTTGACCCAACGCGTGGCTGTGGTGAGCTTGTTGCTGCTGATTGCACTTTGTGTGATGTGGGAACTTTTTTTAGCGCCCATCAAACCCGGGGGCTCATGGCTCGCCCTCAAAGCACTGCCCTTGGTGTTGCCGTTGACGGGGTTTTTAAAGCGTCGTTTGTACACCTTCAGATGGGTGAGCTTGGTGATTTGGTTGTACTTCATCGAGGGCGTTGTTCGGGGCTATGGCGACGCATGGCCCTCTAGCGCCTTAGCTGGGGCAGAATTGAGTTTGTGTTTGGTCTTGTTTGTCAGTTGTGCCTTGCATGTGAAGTACAGGTTCCAAGCAGCTGCACTTCAGAGCACTTAAAATCCCATCGTCTCCATGTCTTCAACACCAAGCTTACTTTTTTACCCATGTCATTGATCACAGAGCTTCAAACCCTTCTGGGCACAGCACATGTTTTGTTTGAAGGCGATTTAAGCGCCTATGAAGAGGATTGGCGAAAGCGATCCAGGGGCCGAGCCTTGTGTGTGGTCACGCCGGCCAACACCCAAGAAGTCGCCGAAGTGGTCAAACTCTGTGCTGCCCACCAAACCTCCATCGTGCCACAGGGCGGCAACACAGGCTTGGTGGTTGGCTCCATTCCAGATGAAAGTGGCCAACAAGTGTTGTTGTCACTCAAAAGAATGCGGGCCATCCAGGCCATCGACACCGAGAACTTAAGCATCACCGTCCAAGCGGGGTGTGTGCTGCAAGAAGTTCAAGAAGCGGCCAGCCAAGCAGGACTGCTGTTTCCCTTGAGCCTAGGCTCGCAGGGCAGTTGCACCATCGGAGGCAATCTGTCCACCAATGCGGGGGGCACACAGGTTCTGAGGTACGGCAACACGCGAGATCTGTGCCTTGGCTTGGAGGTGGTGAGCGCCAGTGGAGAGATTTACGCGGGACTCAGCGGACTTAGAAAAGACAACACTGGTTATGACTTAAAAAACCTCTTCATTGGCGCTGAAGGCACACTGGGGATCATCACAGCAGCCACCCTCAAGCTCTACCCCAAGCCGCAATCCACATGGACGGCCCTTGTTGCTGTCCATGCGCTTGACAACTGTGTGAGCTTGTTGAGCCACTGTCACCAAGCCTTGGGGGCTCAATTGACGGGCTTTGAAGTGATGAATCAATTCTCCTTGTCCTTGGTCAGCAAACACCTCCCACAGTTGGCTTGCCCTTTTCCAAATTCGCCTTGGTGTGTGCTTTTGGAATTGTCTGACAGCGAATCACAGGCGCATGCCAGCGAACAACTTGAAAATTTACTGTCCTCAGCGATGGAGCTCGGCTTGGCCAGCAATGCCATCATTGCAGACAGCCTACAAAAGGCCAAGCACTTGTGGCACATTCGCGAAAGCATCACCATGGCCCAAGCCATGGAGGGTTTGAACATCAAAAACGATATCTCATTGCCGGTCTCTCGCATCACTGAATTTGTGCGCATCACCGACCAAGCTCTGCAAGATTTGGTCCCTGGTGTGCAACTGGTGAACTTTGGACACCTGGGAGACGGCAATTTGCACTACAACGTTCAATCCCCCCCCAACACGCCGGCTCATGTGTTTTTAGACAGCTTTGAGGATCAGATCAACACCTTGGTTTATCAAAAGGTCAAGCTCTATGGCGGCTCCATCTCCGCCGAACATGGCATCGGCAGCCTAAAGGTCCAGACCTTGCCAGACTACAAAGACCCGGTTGCTTTGAAGTTGATGCGCCAAATTAAAGTCAGCTTAGATCCTTTGAACACCATGAATCCCAATCGGGTCATTTTGCTCCATTGAGTCAGCCCCAGACAACCAACCCTCTTTCAACTTTTCAAAAAACTCTTGTCCAAGTAGCGCCATGAATCCATCTCCCGCCATCACCAGCCAATACGAAGACTTTATGCGCCATGTCTACACCCACGGCGTGCACAAGGAAGACCGCACGGGCACGGGAACACGCAGTGTTTTTGGGCACCAAATGCGTTTTGATTTGAATGCTGGTTTTCCTTTGGTCACCACCAAAAAGGTGCATCTCAGGTCCATCATTCAAGAGTTGCTGTGGTTCCTCACGGGCTCGAGCAACAACAACTGGCTCAAAGAGCGGGGCGTCTCCATTTGGGACGAATGGGCCAAAGAGGACGGAGACTTGGGACCCGTGTATGGGGTTCAATGGCGCAGTTGGCCCGCCGCCAATGGAGAGCACATCGACCAAATTGCCCAAGTGATACAAACCCTCAAAAGCAATCCCGACTCAAGACGCATCATTGTCAGCGCTTGGAACGTAGCTGATTTGTCCAAGATGGCGCTGATGCCTTGTCATGCGTTTTTTCAGTTCTATGTTGCACCGAGCTCAGCGCCCGATCAAAAGGCCCGGCTGAGCTGCCAGCTCTATCAAAGAAGTGCGGATATTTTTTTAGGCGTCCCTTTCAACATTGCAAGCTACGCCCTTTTGACCCACATGGTTGCTCAGCAGTGTGACTTGGATGTGGGAGACTTCATCTGGACCGGCGGAGACTGTCACATCTACGCCAATCACTTTGAGCAAGTGGAGCTCCAACTCTCTAGAGCGCCTTTTGCATACCCCAAGCTCAGCATCCTACGCAAACCTGCCTCGATGTTTGATTACGCTTACGAAGACTTTGAAGTGCTCAATTACAACTGCCACGCGGCCATCAAAGCACCCGTAGCTGTTTAAACCTTTTTTAATTTCACATGTCTGTCATCAAGATCCATTTGATTTTCGCTTGCGCTCAAGGTGGGGTGATTGGACTGGACAACAAGCTGCCTTGGCATTTACCAGAGGATTTGGCGCACTTTAAAAAGCTCACCTCCGGACAAACGGTCCTCATGGGCAGAAAAACATGGGACTCTCTACCCGCCGCCTTCAAACCCTTGCCCAACAGACTGAATTTGGTTTTGACAACACAAGCGCACTGGACGGCACCAGGCGCTGTTGCAGTACACTCGCTCCTAGCGGCCAAAGAGCTTCATCAAGCGCATCGTTCAAGTCAAACGGATGCTTCTCATGAGTCTGAATCAGCCATTTGGGTGATCGGTGGAGCGCAGGTGTATGCTCAAACCATGTCCGAGGCCCATGTGATCGAGATGACCCAAATCGATCTGGAGGTCAAAGGGGACGCCTTTGCACCCCTCTTGGGGCAAGAGTGGAGAGAAACGAGCCGCCAAGAGCACACCTCTGTGAAAGGTGTGCGTTTTAGATTTTTGACCATGAAACGTTTTTAAAGGATTAAAAAATGGAAGAAGGATTTGAAGTACACGGACCTCATGACCATGCGTTGGAGCATGCAGCCGAGCATGGAAGCTCCCAGTCGATGACCAGTCAAATTGCCATGTACACGGCCATCATTGCAACCATAGGTGCAATTTTTGGCTACATGGGAGGTGCAACACAAGCCAATGCTGGTCTGTACAAAAACAATGCAGCGATCAAAAAAACCGAAGCCTCTAACCAATGGAATTACTACCAGGCCAAGAGCAGCAAACAAAATTTAAGTGAACTTGCGATGGAAATTGCCCCAGGCAAGAAAGATCACTACGAAGAAGAAATCAAGCGCTATAAAACTGAAAAAGCGGAGATCAAAAAAAATGCCGAAGCACTCGAGCATGCAAGTACAGAGTGGGATGAAAAGTCAGACGAAGAGATGCACCAGCATCACCGCTGGGCTCAAGCCACCACAGCCCTTCAAATCTCTATTGCCTTGGCTGCCATTGCCTTGCTCACTCGCAAAACCTGGCTTCAAAAAGCCATGATGGTCATGGGCGGCGTAGGACTTGTGTTGGGTGGTTTGGCCGCCATGCACATCTAACAAGCGTTCTTGTTGTGAAACTTGCCACTTGGAACGTCAACTCTTTGAATGTGAGGCTCCCTCACGTCTTGGAGTGGCTCGATGGCCAACCCCAAGATGAGGCTGTTGACGTTTTGGTTTTACAAGAAACCAAACTGACCGATGACAAGTTTCCCGCCCAGGCCTTCATCGACAAAGGCTATGAAATTTCTTTTTTCGGGCAAAAGACCTACAACGGTGTGGCCATCATCTCCAAGCACCCTTTGAGTGACATCCATAAAAATATCGTGGGCTTTGAAGACGACATGGCCCGTGTGATCAGCGCCAAGGTCTTGGGCGTTCGGGTCATTGGCGCCTATTTTCCAAATGGGCAATCTCCTGAAAGCGACAAATTCGCTTACAAAATGAGGTGGCTTGACGCGCTGACCCTTTGGGTGCGCGAGTTGTCAAAGCAAGCTGAGCCCCTTGCGCTGATGGGAGACTTCAACATCACATGGGATGACTTGGATGTATGGGACCCCGTGGAATTGGCTGACACCATCCACTGCACTGAACAAGAAAGAGCACACTTTAAAAATTTACTGGACCTGGAGTTGTTCGATGCATTCAGGCACTTGCACCCGTCTGAAAAAAAATTCTCTTGGTGGGACTACCGAGAGGCTGCTTTTAGGCGAAACAAAGGCCTCAGAATCGATCACATCCTTTTGAGCAAGAGCCTACAACACCAAGTTCAAGCTTGTGAAATTGACAAAGAGCCCCGAAAGAAAGAACGTCCAAGCGATCACGCACCCGTTTGGGTCAAGTTGCAAAGATGAGCCCAAAAGTACTGTTTGACAGATCCGTTCGTCAAAAGGCTTCAGCGTTAATCTTCCAGCCCCAGTTCTTGAATTTTTCTTGTGATCGTATTTCTACCAATGCCCAGTTTGACAGCAGCCTCTATCCTGCGTCCCTTGGTGTTGCTCAGTGCGGTTTGAATCAATTTCGCTTCAAATTTTTTGCTCAAGATGCCCCAAACATCGCTCTGTCCTGAGGACAGCAAGGCTGCGGCCTCCAACTCCAAGGAGTGCTCCCAAGTGACTTTGACCTGTCCGCCCTCAAATCCCGCATACTCATTGGGTTCATAAAGGCCTACATGGGCCATGTCCCGATGGAGGTTTGATGAACTTTTGTTTGAACCGATGGCTTCGCTGTCCAAGCGCCGATCCACTTGAAAGGGACGCACATGCGCACCGATGGAATGTCCATCGGTCATGAACTCGCTGGACTTTTGCATCTTTAAATGTGCGCTCAAGGTGAGATCTTCGTTGTGGGGTGTGATCGATGCTGGCTCCAAACTTGAGGTATGCATTTGGGCTTGGTGCTGATGGTAAAACTCCAAGACCTCTGGAGGTAAGTCTTTGGGCTCAACAACGAGCGATGGTGTCATGACGCTTAACCAGTGACAGATGTTTTCCAACTGCCTAACGTTTCCTGGGAAAGGAAAACCGATCAAAACACTGAGCGCTGCCGCTGAGATTCTTTTGGGGTCGACGCCGAGTTGAACGGCACTTTGCTTTAAAAAGAAATGTGTCAAGACGGGTATGTCTTCTTTTCTTTCTCTGAGCGCTGGCAACCTCAAACGAATGACATTCAAGCGATGAAACAAATCCTCTCTAAATGCACCCTCTTTGACCCTTTGCTCTAAGTCTTGGTGCGTTGCCGCGATCACACGAACATTGGCCTTGATGCTTGTGTGTCCGCCGACGCGGTAAAAATTACCATCGCTCAAGACACGCAGCAACCTGGTCTGCAAATCGAATGGCATGTCTCCAATTTCATCGAGAAACAAGGTGCCGCCTTCGGCTTGCTCAAATCGACCTCTTCTCATGGTTTGGGCACCCGTGAAAGCGCCTCTCTCATGGCCAAAGAGTTCGCTCTCCAACAAATCTTTGGGAATGGCTGCCGTGTTGATCGCGACAAAGGTGCCGTTTGAGCGCTGAGAGTGTTTGTGCAGCGCTCGGGCCACCAACTCTTTACCCGACCCCGACTCGCCGGTGATCAACACAGTGACATTGCTTTGACTTAAACGTCCAATGACCCTGAAGACATCTTGCATGGCAGGTGCTTGTCCAAGCATCTCGGGCGTCTCTTGCGATGAGGTGACGCCAACGCTTTTTGCGCTCACCTCCTCCAATGCACGCTTGACCAGATCCACAGCCTTTGGCACATCAAAGGGCTTGGGCAAGTATTCAAAAGCGCCGCCTTGAAAGGAGGAGACAGCGCTGTCAAGATCAGAAAATGCCGTCATGATGATGACTGAAATGCTGGGGTATTTCAGCTTGATCTCCGACAACAACTCCAAACCGGAACCTCCAGGCATTCTGATGTCGCTCAACAACACCTGGGGATACTCCTCCAAGGAGGCTTCACTCAAGGCTCGAAGCACATCCCTTGGGTTGGTAAAACTGCGCGTGGGCAACTCCTCACGAAGGAGAGCTTTTTCCAACACAAAACGGATGGACTGGTCATCATCTACGATCCAAATCGGATTCATTTTTTAGCACGCCTTAAGGTTATCCAATGACAGGGACTGTTGATCACTGCAAAGGAATCAAAATTTTAAAATCCGTTCGTCCCGGAACGCTTTCAAATTCAATCAACCCACGATGCTGTTGAATGAATGTTTGCGCCAAATTCAATCCCAATCCCGAACCACCATCACGCCCTGAAACCAAAGGTGAAAACAATCGATCTTTGATCCCTTCTGGCACGCCAGGACCATTGTCAATCACATGCAATTCCAATGCCAATTTATAGAGTTGCTTGGTCAAGATGACTTGTCTGGCGACCCTTGTTTTAAAGGTGATCTGCGCATCTCCAACTGCGATGCGATCGCTCAAAGCCTGAGCGGCATTGTGCGTGACATTCAAAACCGCCTGGATCAATTGCTCCACGTCCCCATGAACAAAGGGGATGGAGGTATCGTAGTCTCGCCTGACCTTCAGTCCTCTTGGAAATTCAGCCAATATCAAGGACCGAACTCGCTCGCAGACCTCATGGACATTGACTTCCCTCACCTCATGGGGCTTTCGGTGAGGAGCCAACAGTCGATCCACCAAGGTTTGAAGCCGATCGGCTTCTCGAATGATCACTTGCGTGTATTCAACCAAATCTTTGGACTCCATCTCCATTTGTAACAACTGTGCTGCACCTCTAATGCCGCCCAAGGGGTTTTTGATTTCATGCGCCAAGTTTCTAATCAGTTCTTTGTTGGCTTGCGCTTGATCGATGATTCTTTCTTCTCTGACTTGTTTGGCCTGTTGCTCTAGAGGTATCAACTCAACAAACACTTGACCCAGCGTATTGGCCGATGCAAAGATGACATGCACGGGCATGTTGTCTGCCCCTACCCTTTTGATGGTGGCATTCAATCTCAAGGCAGAAAAATGCTCCTTTTGTGCTGAATGGAGGCTGGAGATGATGGTTTTGTAGTCCACAAAGAAATCACTGAGCAAGTTGCCCTCGATCAATTTCCCTGGGAGACCAAAAATTTCTTGTGTTGCCGAGTTGGCAAACAAAACCTCGCCTTTTGCACCAACCAGCAGCACCAAGGTGGCAAGCAGATCCAACACCTCCAAAGCGGGTTTTGCTCCTGCCTTTTGAGTTGGACCAAGCTTGTCTTTTGCTGTTGTCATTGTTCAACCCTAAAAATGTTCATGAAAGACGTGAGCGCTTGACGATCCCGCAAAACGAGCCCCTCTGTCGAGCCCCTTGCATGCCCCCTCTTACACAAGCGCTCACAAAAAAAAGGGGACGGTAGAACCGTCCCCTTTTTCCCCTGTTGAGGACGATGGTGTATTACAGTGAAAAATACATATCGAATTCAATGGGGTGGGTGGCTTGACGAAAGCGTGTCACTTCACCCATTTTGAGTTCAATGTAAGCATCAATCATGCTGTCTGTGAAGACCCCGCCTTTGGTCAAAAACGCGCGGTCTTTGTCCAAATACTCCAAGGCTTGGTCTAAACTGTGACAGACGGTGGGTACCAAAGCATCTTCCTCGGGAGGCAAGTGGTACAAGTCTTTGGTTGCGGCCTCGCCAGGATGGATTTTGTTCTCGATGCCATCTAAACCCGCCATCATCAAAGCAGAGAAGCAGAGATAAGGGTTGGTCATGGGATCAGGGAATCTCGCCTCGATACGACGACCTTTGTCGCTTGCAACAAAAGGAATACGAATAGAGGCAGATCGGTTGCGGCTAGAGTAAGCCAATTTCACAGGCGCCTCAAAACCAGGCACCAAGCGCTTGTAGCTGTTGGTCGTTGGGTTGGTGATCGCGTTCAAAGCCCTTGCATGCTTGATCACACCACCGATGTAGTAAAGGGCTGTGTCGCTCAAACCTGCATAGCCTGAGCCTGCAAATAAATTTTTACCATCTTTCCAAAGAGATTGGTGAACGTGCATACCTGAACCGTTGTCACCAACGATGGGTTTTGGCATGAAGGTAGCGGTCTTACCATAGGCGTGCGCTACGTTCCAAACGACGTACTTCAATTTTTGTGTCCAATCGGCTCTCTCAACCAATGTAGAGAACTTGGTTCCAATTTCGTTTTGACCTGCACCGGCCACTTCATGGTGAAAGACCTCAACTGGAATGCCAATCTCTTCAAGGATAGAGACCATTTCAGCACGCATGTCCTGTGTGCTGTCAACTGGAGGCACGGGGAAGTAACCGCCCTTGACGGTCGGACGGTGTCCCTTGTTACCACCTTCGATTTGTTTGCCTGAATTCCATGGTGCTTCGTATTCATCGATGTGAAAGAAGGAGCCCGACATGTCATTGCCCCAACGCACGTCATCAAAAATAAAGAATTCTGGCTCTGGACCGAAATAGGCCGTATCACCAATTCCACTGGCCTTCAAGTAGGCTTCGGCTCTTTTAGCAATGGAGCGTGGATCGCGGTCATAAGACTTGCCATCACCGGGCTCCAAAACATCGCAAGACAACACCAAAGTTGGCTCTTGAAAGAAGGGATCAACAAAGGCCGTGTTGGCGTCAGGCATGAGCAACATATCAGAGGCCTCAATACCCTTCCAACCTGCTATGGAAGAGCCGTCAAAAGCATGGCCATCGGTAAATTTACCTTCATCGAAAGCAGAAATCGGCACGCTCACGTGCTGCTCTTTACCACGGGTATCGGTGAAGCGAAAATCAACGAATTTGATTTCGTCGTCTTTGACTTGCTTCATTACATCTGCGACGGTCTTTGCCATCAGTTTCTCCTGAAATTACGGTTAAGTTGTGGATTAAGTCTTGATTCAATGAGCAGAAAATGTGCCACCTCAAAGGGATAACGACAGTCACGCATTCAAAACACACCCATTGTAAATGCCTTATTGGCAAACCTAGGAAGAAACCACTTCCCTTAAGCACCCAAAGAGGTAGGTGCGCACCTTTAGTTTGCACCATTATAGTGCATTTATGAGATTAAAAGGCGTTAAAACGGATCATCGCACCAACTGAGGGCCCATTGATGCACCGAAATCATGCAAGTCTTTGAGCAACTCTTCATAAGCCGGGGTGGCCACATCTGGGTGACCCTTGACACCCAGCTCAATGTGCCGACCATGCTCAGGGTGATCCACACTCGGCAGACTAAAGACCTTCAGGCCTTGGAACTGGGCCTCTAATTTGATCATGATCGGCGTCAAGGCGGCCTCCATCGCTCCATACACGATCACCGACTTTTCACTCCAGGCAGCTTTTTTGAACCATGGACTGCAGTACTCCTCCAAGACCCACTCGATCATCGGCCAAGCCATGACGGGAAAGCCCGGCAAGAAGTACACCGATGCCCAAGGGTTCGACTTGAGCAGTTGTGGGTTAGCGCTTTTACATTGGAAACCAGGAATTTTGTTATAGGGGTTGGGGATGATTGCAGCGCCAAGAGGGAACATGCCCATGTTCAGTCGATGCACATGGTTGGGATGATCCGCCTCATAAGCCTGTCCCATCTCCTTGGCTTGGTCCATGATCCGTTGGCGAATCAGCCTCTCCGCTTCAGGATGAAGCACCAACTCCAAATCCAAAGCCTTGGCTGCACATTGACGGGTATGGTCATCCGGCGTGGCCCCTATGCCACCGCATGAAAAAACGATGTCCCCGCTTTCAAATGCACGTTGAAGTGTTTGCGTGATTTTTTTAGGATCGTCGCCAACGTAGTCTGCATAATCCAATTGAAGACCACGATTGGCCAGCAATTCAATGACTTTGCTCATGTGTTTGTCGGCCCGCTTGCCTGACATGATTTCATCGCCAACGATCACAAGACCAAAAGACGGGCTGGAGAGGAGATTTTCTTGCATAGCTTTGAGTTTAACAAATCCACTGCAAGCTTGCACAAGCTTTAACGGTCTGAAGCAGACAATGCTTGAAGTCGACCCGACAAACCACTTGTGCGCTTGGCTCTCGTCGAGACCGATTGCTCGATCAACCCAGCTCGGGCTTGAAAGACGCTTAAAAACCGCTTGGCTCGTGTCACGCCTGTGTAGAGCAACTCTCGGGTGAGCGACTTCTCTGCATGATCTTGCAAGACCACCAAGGCATGCTCGTACTCAGAGCCCTGGGACTTGTGAATGCTCATTGCATAGGCCGTTTGAACCGATAACAATCGATTGATAGACACCCCTTGAAAGCCAGACCCAGTCAGGAAATAAGCACGGTAAGCGTTGCTGGACGGATCAGCCACTACCAAACCAACATCCCCGTTGGACAGGCCCAAATCATGCTGATTTCTGGTCAACATGATGGCGCGCCCACTGTACCATTCCCCTCTTGGGCGAATCCAACCTTGCTTTTGCAATTGAGCTTCAATGGCTTGGTTGATGGCAAGCGAACCCAAGGGGCCTTCATTGATGGCACACAGCACTCGAAAGCGTTCGAATTCAATCAAGGCCTCCTCCATCCATGATTCAACAGGACCGAGCATGGGGGCCCGGGCCTCTTGACTCAAGGCGCCTTGGCGTTGCAGCACATTCAAATAGGCCAAGAAATTAGGCTTCTTGTTTCCCTCAAACAAGTCCCCGCTTTGACCAGGCTTTAAAACGGGCGCTTGAACTCCCAGGCAAACCTCCATCAAGGGGTCCATCTTTGCACTGGTCAAACAACTGATGTCCCCACCATGAGATTTTGTCAGCACTCTGGCAACACCGCCTACATCACCAGCATTGACGCATTGCGCAAGTTCTGCAATATGGCCCTCAAAGCGACGACTTTTTGAAAGCATCACCAAATTTAGAAACGCTTTGCCTCGTCGCACATGCGTTGAGACATGTTCCTCAATAGGTAGCGCGGTGACCTTGCATAAAAACTCTACCGTGGCTGGGTCGTACAGTTCGCTGAGGTTGATGAAATGAGTGGGTTTGCGCTCACCACTGAGCTCGGAGAGAATCGAGCCCACCTCCACCGAGGACAACTGATCCTTGTCCCCCAACATGATCAATTGCGCCGAGGGCGGCAAGGCCTTTAAAAGAGAGCACATCAACTCCGCATCAATCATGGAGGCCTCATCAAGGACCAACAAGTCCAAGGCCAAAGGCTGGTGCTCATTGAAACGAAAACTCTTTTCATGCATGCGGTAACCCAAGAGGGTGTGCAGTGTTTTAGCGGATCCCATGCGCGCTAACAAAGCTTTGCAGTCGAGGTGTCCCTTCAAATCATGGCTCAAGGCCCATAGAGAGCTTTCAATTGAACGGTAGAGTCTAGATGCAGCTTTGCCGGTGGGTGCAGCCAAAGATATTCTCAAGTCACTTTCACCTTTGTGAACCATGCAAGCCAAAGCAATCAAGCGAGCGACGGTGAATGTTTTACCCGTGCCTGGGCCGCCCGTGATGATGCTCAAGGGAGAGCGAAGCGACAAAGCGCAAGCAATTTTTTGCCAGTCAAGCGCTTTTTTGGATTCAACTGACAGTTCGCTGGCTGCCTTTGGCGCTTCGCTAAAAAGCAAAGCAAGACCTTTGCTCACCACCGTAGCGTCCACTTGGAATGATGTCTTTGATTTTTCAAAAAGCGCATTCGCAATGAAGTCTTCTGCCAACCATTGACGCCTAAAGTAAATCAGCAACTCGCTTTCAAACTCCATCAAAACGATGGATTGACCCCGGTCAGTTTGTAGATCGTATCGGGTCAATTCGCACAACTCAGACGTTGACAAGACATTGCTTTGAAAGGGCACCAGCCTCACCATAGAGGACTCAAGCAAACAAGCCTTCCAGGCTTGAACACTTTGCGGCAAATGCTCTAAAACAACACCATAATGCTCTCGCAAAACATCGCTTCTTTGAACCTGTGTGTCTTGAAAGAGTCCCGTGTCTTTGGCCAATATCATTTTCAGTGAAACACAAGCATGTCCCTGCGATTGATAATTCGACAAGACAGCAACCAGCCATAAGAGTGCAAGCAACTCTTGGTCCTTTAAAGTTGACTCCAATCCACCAAAAAAACGAACCAAAGCCAAATCCAAATGCCTCAAATGACCTTCTTTGATCCCCCATTTGATGGACTCCATCAAATGAAAAATCAAACCCGCCTGATGGGTACCATCCCGATGTGCTCCGCTTGAAGAAGGCAACAACATGCTCATTGAGCGACTCCATCCAAAACAGTTGAGCTCATGGTTGATGTCTTGGACATGGACACCTCTAATGCAGCCATCAAAGCGGCACTGGCCTTTAAAAAGCACAAGCCTTGTCCCTTGGAGCTGACCCCTCTTACGTACCAAACAAATGCGCCGCCTAGGTGAACATCTGGGTCATAAGCCTCTGAGAGTCTGTGCTTGAGCAGGCGATGAAGTGCCAACAAATAAATGGCGGCTTGCAAATCATAGCGATTGGCAACCACATCTTTTTGCAAAGACTCTATTTCATAATCTTGAAGATTGAATCCCAAAGAGTTGGTTTTGTAATCCAACACATAATACTTTCCACCACTCTCAAAGAGCAAATCCGAAAAGCCCATCAGCATGCCATGCCAAGAAGACGACAAAACAGCCTGACGGCTCAAATCCGGCAATAAATATGTCGATGCAACCGCCTCAATCCGATGGCTCTCAAAAGAATCACAATTCATCCAAAACTCAGTTTCAGCCAACCTACTCTTGAGATGTTCCAAAGACACACCACATTCGCTCAAAGGTTCGCATAAAATTTTAGAAAGCCAATTGAACATCAACCGAGACATCACCGACTTTTTACCCCACACATCATCCCCCACCAAAACGTGCTCTAAAGACTGTGGCTTGAATCCACCAACTAGATGTTCTTGGTTCTTGATTTTTTGAGGCATGAAATTTTCAATGCGCTGAAACAACTGCAACTGAAACGCCTCAGTTCTGAATTGTCCAAAACCCTCGACAAGTGTCCAGCGTAAAAGTTCGTGAACATAGTTACCCACCTCAATTCCACCGGCAATACCGAGCCAAGGATTGGGGGAATGAAGTCTATTGACCATGGACATTTTCAAGGCGAACTCACCCAACACCAACGAGTCAACCTTTGCAACATCGACTGCATCATCGTCCAAAACATGTGGCTCATCTTCCGCGGGTGCAAATGCCTCCAGGCTCTTGCTTTCTTGAGCGCCAAGACCCTGGCGCAAAAGAGATGAAAAGCTAGAAAATCGGTAGTCAAGATCCAATTGCCCCTTGAAGGTCAAGGGCTCTTTCAGATCTGGTGTGCTGCTTTGTAATTTCAAAGATGTTCTTTGCAACTGTATCGGGCTAAGAAGCACTTCACAAAGCTCATCTTGCATGACAAAAGATCGAAGACGCTCAAGCCACGACTCCTCAGCACTCAAGGCTTGGCCGTCTGCCATCAAAGTTCCAAGAGCACTGAGGTGCGTGACACAAGCACCTTGGCCGTTATGGTTCAGTCTTGCAAATCCCATCCAAATGGCATGCTTCGCTCTTGTCAAGGCAACGTAGAGCAGTCTGATATTTTCTTTTGAAGCGTCACCAGCGAAAGGAATTTTTTCATCCTCAGAAGCATCGACTTCAGCGTTTGATTTTTTTTGATCCTTAGAATTGAACGTCGTGGCAAATGGCAACATGACGACATTGAACTCAAGTCCCTTGCTTTTATGAATGGTGACTATTTTGACCAAGTCAGCATCGCTTTCTAAACGCAGGATGTGATCCTCTGTTTGAGAGCCTGAGTCGTTGAGCGCTTGGATGAACCAATCCAGCAAGCCCTGCTGCGCATGGACTTTTAAACTTTGGGCTTGCAACAATTCAGACAGTTGTAAAACATTGGTCAACTTTCGTTGACCATCGGATTGTCCAAGCCATCTTGCTGGAAGATCAAACAAGGTCAACGTTTTTCGAACCATCGCTAAAATGCCTTGACGCTTCCAAACGACCTCGAGCTCTTTCATCCAACTGGCATATTGATCAAACTTGTTTTCATCGTCATTGATCATCTGCAGCTCATCAGTGGAGAGACTCAACAATGACAGTGCCAACGCTGTTTTGACTTTTGACACATCCAGTGGCGTCAACACGGCACGCATCCAATAAGCCATGTCCCGAGCATCATCGGTTTTGAAAACCGAATCCTTGTCAGACAAGTAAACGCTAGATAGACCTCGCATGGCCAAAGCGTTTCTGACCGCCTGAGCCTCAACACCTGTTCTGACCAAAATGGCAATATCTGCTGGTAAAAATCTGCGCCCGTCATCCCCCGAACCCTCCAACCGCTTAAAAACAAGGCTTGGATCGTTTAACCATGCAACGACCTGTTCAGCACAGTGTCCAGCAAACTGCTCACGTACATCCTTTGCACTTTGAAGCTCGTCGCAGTACATGGCCGTGATGGGCGGCACCAACCCAGTTGAACACATTAAGTTTTCTTTCAATCCCGCAGCTTGAACGCCCAAAAAGGGCAAGGGGTCAAGGCCTGCTTGGCGGTATGAAAATGCACCACTGGATCGCGTCGCCTCTGAACGCAAAAAAAGCGCATTGACCGCTTTGACCAATTGCACGCTAGAGCGAAAATTGCAATTCAAGACATAATGTCTTGAACGCGTTGCTGATTTGGCTTTCAAATAACTGTTGATGTCTGCCCCCCTAAAAGAGTAGATCGACTGTTTAGGATCCCCAATCAACAAAATAGCAGTCTCGCTGCTGTTTTTTTCAATGTTGTAGATCTGATCGAAAATTTCATATTGAATGGGGGATGTGTCTTGAAATTCGTCCACCATGATGATGGGATACTGTTGCTTGAGTTGATCCCTTAAAAATTGTCCGTGCTCCGTCTTCAATGCCAAATTTAGTCTCACCAACAGATCAGAAAAACCAAATTGAGCGCTCTTTGACTTGAGGTCTTTGATTTCTGCAGAAACACAAGACATCATCCAAGGCAGGGTTTGATCTAAAAGTGTTGGAAGACTTATGGTTTCAAGGCCTAAAGTAAAAAATGCCTCGATGAAAGGTGGCAACTCCATGGCTGGGGCTTGAGCATGCCTAGCGCGGACAAACGCCTCTGGCGAAAACCGACTCCAACGATCAAGGACCTTGCTTGGGAAGGTTTCACTTTGAGGTGCTTTGCACCAGGCCTCAAGAGCACCAAGCCATTTTTGTAAATGCTGCTGGCCCAGCACGGTTCCGTTCCACTGTTGTCTATTTTGGGTCCACTCCGACGCCACCCAATCTGACACTTTTCGC
>CAIMNS010000082.1 GCA_903842945.1 uncultured Burkholderiales bacterium | reverse complement strand
TGCAACTGAGAACATCGCAACAAACAAGGCGGCAGCTTCGAGCGCGTAGGTCATCGCAAAGCTGCGGTCGAAAATTTTAAGTGACAACTGCCTTACATCCTGTGCACTGACCCATTTCAAGTGCGAGAGCTCAGGCATTCGGGCTTGAATGTGTGACATGACTTGGGCAGGATCGGCGCCTCTTGACAGCCACACCGAAACGCTTGAGCGAGATCGGTCAGCGGTCAGTCGCTCGTAATCGGAGGTCGACATGACAACAGAGCCATGTTGT
Organism: uncultured Burkholderiales bacterium; assembly: GCA_903842945.1. GTDB lineage: Bacteria > Pseudomonadota > Gammaproteobacteria > Burkholderiales > Burkholderiaceae_C > Limnohabitans. The sequence goes on along the minus strand of CAIMNS010000082.1, from coordinate 19,023 downwards.
CGACCGTAATCTCTGAACAGGCCGCCCACCCATACGGTTTGTGGGCCTTGATCGGTCAATGGCAACTGGGCCTCTTGGCCTGCACGCCAGCCGTACACATCCGCCATGGCCTCTGACCCAAACACCACGTACCTGCTTTGACCATCTTCGGGTGGCAACTTGGCTAAACCCACCAAGGCCACAGACTGCGAAGGATCCTGTAAATTCAAGGGCTTGGCCATCAACACCACATCAGGACGGTCGTAGGCCAAACGCAGACTTCTAAAACGACTGGTCTCCACCCTTTTGACTTGAGGAACAGATGCAATCCCCTCTTGCACCGACGCATCAAAGCCAGGCTGCTCGGTCATCGAGGATCCCATGGTGTAGATATCAGCCGGTAACACCATGCTCAACCAATCTGAAACCGAGGTGCGAAAACTGCTGACCATCACCATCATGGCAACGGTGAGAGAAAACGCAGCAACGGTTCCTGTGATCAAAGGGGTGGCGGCCGAAGGCGCCTGCGCAAGACGCCAAACAGCTAAACGTAAAACGGCAGGAACACGCGCGTGAACGAGTGCCACAGACAATTTCCCCCAAAGTTTGGCCAAGACCCAAGGCAAGGCTAGAAGTCCCGAACCTAGCAAAGCGGCCACGGCGCCATAGGCAGCCCAGGGCAATTCGTCCAAAGTGGGTAGCTGCAGCAAACCCATTGAGATGCACAAGGCCAACAAGCTCCATTTGAGCGTCGGGGGTCTGAACACCAAGGTTTCAGCTTGACCCGCACGCAACAAAGCCATCGGTTGACGCCAATTGATCTGCAACAAAGGCAACCACGCCGAGAGCAAACCCATCAGCGTTGCCGTCAGGGCCAAAAGGGCCATGACCATCCAGTCAATCACCATCGGTGTCTTGCTGTTGGCAAAGTAATTCCCGCCCAGGTCGCCACCCAACCAGTGCATCAAAACCGCGGCAAGCAACAAGCCCATACCGACGCCCAATAACCCCCCCAATGTGCCAATCAAACCACCCTGCGCCCAGACGAAGCGGCGCAGCCAAGCCTCGCTCGCACCCAAGACACCCAGCAAGGCCAACTCCGAGCGTTGGCGAACGATCGACAAGTGGATGGCTGTTGATACCAAGAAACCACCCGTGAGCAAGGCCACCATGGCCAGCACCGACAGGTTGACGCGGTAAGCCTTTGATAGGAGCGACATCCGCCGCTCACGGTCTTGGGTGGCCACCATCTGAAGCGTTTCGGACTGGGCTTGCAAGGCGGCTTTGAGGCCTTGCGGGGTTTGCCCCTCTTCCAAGCGAAGGTCCAGTCGCGAGACCACACCAAGCCGGTTGAAGGCCCATTGAGCACTGCCAATGTCCATGACGCCAATGACCTGCGAAGCCGCACCGGGTACTTCACCCGAGACCACCAAAGAAACAGGCACAGCTCCATATTGCAACAAGATGTTGTCCCCTACACGCACGTTCAAAGCTTTGAAGGCCGCAGCGGATAAAAAGATGGCCTTGGCATTGAACAAGTCTGTGGTGTTGTCAGCAACGCTTGGAAGCAAGGAAGGAGACACCACAGCAGCTTTGAAAAAATCTAGACCCAGGACCGTCAAGCGGTCTGTTTGTACCAGCAAAACTGGGCTCACCGTGCTGATGCCCAAGTCAGATCGACGTCGATCCCAGAGGTCGATTTGGCGATCATCGATGTCACCTGAGGGTGCTACCAACTGCACGGAGGCTTGGCCATTCACCGTGTCCAAAGCTTGTCCAAATGAGGCAAGTGCAGAATGGTTCACGGTGTGAATGGCAACTGCCAGCATCACCCCTATGGCCACCATGGTGAGTGCGACCCACCAGCGCACCCATGATTGAACCGATGCACCTTTGAGCATCCACACAAACAGCAGTTGATGACCTTTTAGGTTCATCCAATCAAGCCCTTGGGGGTCAAGCGAAAGCATTTGCCTAAGGATTGAGCGGCCTCATCAGAGTGGGTGACCACCACCAGACTGGTCTGCCTTTCTAAACATAAATCGATCAACAGGGACAAGGTTTTGGCAGCTGTGGTCGTGTCCAGGTTACCCGTGGGCTCATCGGCAAACACCACTTTAGGCTGATGCACCAAGGCGCGGGCCAGGGCCACGCGTTGTTGCTCACCGCCCGACAAACTGGCGGGCTTGGCATCCAGGCGTTTTTGCAGACCAAGGTCGCACAACAAAGACTGAGCGGCCAAGGCGGATGCTTGGCCAGATTGCCCGCCCAATAGGCAAGGTACCATGACGTTTTGCAGGGCCGATAAGTGCGGCAACAAGTGAAACGCTTGGAAAACAAAACCCATCTCAGACTGGCGGCAAGAGCGCCGCTGCTCGGCTGACCAAGCGCTGGTGGATTGGTCAGACCAATGGACTTCGCCCTGTGTGGGCACCTCAAGACTCGCCATGATGTTGAGCAAGGTGGACTTACCGCAACCCGATGTGCCTTGAATAGCCACATGCTCGCCCTTGGCAAGTTCAAAATCAAGCCCTTGAAAAAGCCACTCCTCTGACACATAGGCATGGCCTACCGAAAGTAAACTTAAAACAGCCATAAATAAAAGACACAACACATCATGAAACCATTGTAGTCAATTACAAAACTTCAAGAGTCCATAAATATCTAGCCATACGTGCAGGAGCCTTCGAGCCCTTGGTTCATTTTGAAAGTCTGGGTGAATGCCCCTTTTTTTTCATGGCTTTACCATAGCAACTAAGCGGTCTGAATTTGAGCTAAGTTACAGCTTCAAAACATCCCCGCTTAAAAAGACAAGCTCAATCCATATCCTTTTAAAAATCAACGCTGAGGCAGTGCCAAAGACCATAATTTGATACGCTTATAAAACGTGGAACTGAGTTTTTATGTAAACTCTTTGATAATCAATTTCAGGCGAATATTTTTCGCATCAAGAGATTATTTTTTTTACTGGTGTTGGATCACTTTCTTTGTAGGAACCGTATGGCAAAAGCAGAAAAAATAAGCAGTCCTTTTGAGCAGTCCTTCATGTTTCATATGATCAGGGATTTCTTTTTTTTGCTGCTGATCGTGGCATCGGTTGAAATGGGTATTCGTTATGCATTGGTGCTTTATGACTTTTCGAACAAGGAGCAAGACCGCGTTGACTTGGCAGCACAACAATTGGCCAACGATGTGAAGTCCATCATGCTCAATTCTGGTGGACCGTTGGCGGCTCGAACTGTTTACCCCATACTTAATCGCAACTACGATGACCTGGGTCTTTCCATTGCAGTGATTCCATCTGACATCACGCTGGAGTCCATGAAACAGTCTTTCAAAATAGATGCCAAAGGCTTACAACCAACATGGAAAGATGGGGAGCATTTGGAATCGACCGTCAATCTCACAGCTGAGCAGTTTTGTCTAACTTGCCACGTCAAAGCGAAAGTCGGTGATGTTTTGGGCACCGTCAAGGTGGGTAGCTACCTGGATCGCAAAGAGGACGCGTGGTGGACCGATGTCAAGCTCACGGCTGGCTCCTTGAGCTTGAAGATTTTGGTGCATACCATTCTTCTTTTCTTTCTCCTCAAGGCTCGAATGGCGCCACTCTTGTCTTTACGAAGCACCGTCTCTCGCTTGGCTCGAGGTCTGATGGATTTGTCACCTAGAGCCAAGGTCAATGGCAAAGATGAGTTTGGTGAGTTGGCTCAAGACCTGAACCATTTTTTAGACCGCATCAATGTGGTGGTGACCGATTTAGATGAGATTTTGAACAAAGTGGTGGATGCAAGCAGCCGTTTGAGCAATTTAAATCGCGATCTAGAGCAAATTGTTGATGGCTTGAGCGAAGGAGCGTCTCGAAATGCAGATAGACCAATGCAGGACCAACTGGCCCAGTACCGTGCGCTGGCTCAAACGCTTAGAGAAATGGCCTTGCTAGAAACTACCATGCAAAACATTGCACAATCGGGGCAACAGGTGGTGCATCGCTTGACCCACGTTGAAAAGGGCGTCAGCTCTAGGAAAGATCGTCAAGCATGATGGCCTTGACATGAAATAAAATGAGAAACGAGTCGAGCGGCTACAAAGGTAACAAACAAAGCCTACCCAGCAAGCCATGTAAATCCTGTGGACGCGATATGACGTGGAGAAAGGCTTGGGCAAAAAACTGGGAACAAGTCCTTTATTGTTCAGATGCCTGTCGCAAAAACAAAACTTTGAACAAAGACACATGAGCTATTCCTTGGTTTGGTTCAAGCGCGATCTGCGGTGGCAAGATCACGCCGCCCTCAGTCAAGCGTCAAAGATTGGGCCAGTGCGGTGCATCTATGTCTTAGAACCCCAACTGTGGCTTCAACCCGATTGCGCACTTCAACACTTTGAATTCATCAAGGAGTCTTTGCAAGAGCTCGATGCATTTTTGCGCACCATGGGTGGCTGTGTTGAAATTCATTATGGTGAAATGATAGAAGTTTTAGCTCGAATAAAACAAGAAGAACCCTTTGGAGATCTTTTTTCGCATGAGGAAACGGGCAATGGCATGACTTATAGCCGAGACTTAGACGTAGCAGCCTGGTGTCAAACCCATGGCGTTGCTTGGAGAGAGTTTCCTCAGTTTGGTGTTGTACGCCGTTTAAAGAACCGCAACCTTTGGCAAGGCGAATGGGAGCGTCACATGGCCTCTCCCCTTCAAAATTTTGAATCATTGACTTTTTGGCGCCCTCCTAACCCCGAACACTTTTCTCTATCCGCCCCTGCTCACTTAAAGCACAACCCCCCACTTAGGCAACAAGGGGGGCGAACGCATGCATTAAAAACACTGCACAACTTCCTCAACGCTCGCAGCCTAGGATACCGAGGCGGTATTTCTTCTCCTTTGTCAGCTCCCAATGCTTGCTCGCGACTTTCTGCATACTTAACTTATGGATGCATCAGCATGCGAGAGCTTGTGCAACAAACAAGAGCGCACATCGCAAAACTACCACCTCAGGCTACGAGGCATCGTGCTGGATTGACCGCTTTTGTCAGTCGCTTGTATTGGCATTGCCATTTCATTCAAAAACTAGAGAGCGAACCCGCTATCGAGTGGCGCAACATGCACCGTGGATATGACAACCTTCGTGAACAGGACTTTAACCTAGATCACTTTGAGGCTTTGAAAGAAGCAAGAACTGGATGGCCCATGGTGGACGCTTGCGTCATGATGCTCAAGGAGACTGGTTGGCTTAATTTTCGCATGCGCGCAATGTTGGTGTCCGTTGCAGCCTATCCTCTGTGGCTTCATTGGCGACCCGTTGGAGAGTGGTTGGCTACACAGTTCTTAGACTATGAACCGGGCATCCACTGGAGCCAACTGCAAATGCAATCAGGCACCACGGGTATCAACACGACTCGGGTCTACAACCCCATCAAACAAGCTCAGGACCACGACCCCAAAGGGATATTTGTTCGACGTTGGCTACCTGCGATGAAAACGATTCCGGACCATTGGATTTTTGAGCCTTGGAAAATGCCCGCTGACTTGCTCTACAGCGCACCTAACCAGGGTGGTACGGTCTTCGCTAAGCCCATTGTTGACCTCGCGCTTGCTACAAGGGAGTCAAAAGCCAAAGTACATGCTCGCCGAAAAAATGAAGAGGTTCGTTCTGAAAATAAAGCGGTCATCGAAAAGCACGCTTCGCGCAAAACGCTTGCACGTTCTGGCAAAAAGAATTCCATCAAAGAAAAGCAAGAAGAAACAAACTCAACGCAGCAACTTGGGTTCAATTTTTAAGTCTCATGGACCCTTCTAGTAACCCTTCGCTACCCATGCCTTTGAAAAAGGTGACAGGCTGTTTCTCAAACCATCGTGATAAATTGGTGTTGACTTGGTCTTGATTTAAACTCCACTGCTTGCAACCTTTCTTGAAGACATTTTGCTTTGAATACGCCAATCGCCATCAAAACTGATCAAGGGCATGAGTTTTATCTCAAGCGAAATTGCTCTATTTCACCGATTCAATTGGCCCTTGTTTTTGTTTTCTTAGGCCTTATTTCTGTCCTAATAGGTATTGTTTTTTATTCATTCGGAGCCACATTAATTCTCCCGTTTTCCTTTTTAGAAGTTGCCGCTCTAGTTGTCGCGTATTTTTACAACGCCTTGCACGCCAATGACTACGAGCTTCTCAGAATAGATCACGAAAAAATTTATTTTGAGTCGAAATTTGGATTTCAACACAGGAAAGAGAGTTTCTCAAAAAGTCTGACGCGAATATTACCCAGCCAATACAATAACTTGATCAATCTGTCGCAAGGACAAAGAAGCATTCATTTTGGGAAAAACATACATACCCGACTTAGATCTTTTCTTGAGATTGAAATCAGAAAAACTTTAAAAAATTAAAAGTTCATCTCAAAAATTTTATGAATCACGCGACCCTCAACGTTCTAGGTACACCCCTGGTGCCCTGCTCTTATGACCCTTTGACGGGCTACTTTCGAGATGGCTGTTGCAACACTGACGAAAACGATCAGGGCAGCCATGTCATTTGCGCGAAGGTCACGCAAGAATTCTTGGATTTTTCACTTGAACAAGGAAATGACCTCATCACGCCAAGGCCTGAATATCGATTCCAAGGCTTAAAGGTGGGGGATCGTTGGTGCTTGTGCGCCTTGAGATGGAAAGAGGCCTATGAGGCTGGCGTAGCTCCAAAAGTTGTTCTTGAAAGTACCCATGTCAGGGCACTTGACTACGTGACTTTAGAGCAACTTCAATCACACTGAGTTGAATTTTTAACCAAGAACTCTAGACAATAGGCATGTATTTGATGACCGTCCTTGATCATCCGACAAGATCAATGTGAGCAATGTCTAGTTACTTGATAGTCACTGGAAGAGGCATTTTCATTTAAAGATGTAGCCCAAAGTGTTGAGCAAAAAAAAGGTAGCCTAAATCTACCTTTTTTCAAAACTCTAACTACTCAATAACGGTAAGTCGCTCCGAGTGAATAGGCTGAAGGATTCAGTCCCAATTGACCTTTGTTGGCAGAACCTACAAAGACATCCGTTTTCATTTGAATGTATTTGACATCAAAATTCAAACCCCAATTTTTATCAATCATATAGTCAAATCCACCTTGACCAACACCACCAGTGCTTGAAGAATTGACTGTCGCCGCACCATTCAAGATGTTCATGTTGGTAAAACTGGTGTAGTTGACACCCAAACCCACATAGGGCTTGAATGCACCCAGGTCGGTGAAGTGATATTGAGCAACCAAGGATGGAGGAAGCCCCTTGATGCTTCCAGCGCCTGCACCGCCCACCTTGACATCAACCTTTTGAGGATAGGTGAGTGACAACTCAAAGGCCACATTCTTGTTGATGAAATATGAGACATCAACTTCAGGTATTGTGAGGTTCTGAGCGGTGACATTGACCATGGCTAAACCATTGTTTTGCTCATTGGCCCAATTGAGTTGTATTGCACGGGCTCTGATCAACCATGGTTGTTGTACCGCTTGACCCCAAGACGCAGCACAAGCCAAAGCCAGCATAGTCATAGGAATGATTTTGAGCTTTAAGTTGTTGATTTTTTTCATTTGATTTCTTTCTTGTTGAACACCATTTCATTATGGTAGTTAAGAAATAAATGAAATTGATTTAAATCAACAAGACGCCCAGTGCTTTGAAACCGTCTTTTTTTGGCAAAAGTCATGGCCAGCAATCTCTATGGTGCGGCCTTGAATGCAGCTGGTCAAGACAATGGATTTTTCGGTGAATTGGCAATCTGGGTGATGACCAGACCTAAGATCAAAACAGCAATGCCCAACAATTTCACGGCATTGATCTCACGGACCATGACCCCTAGCAAACCGAAATGATCGATCACCGCTGAGACGATGACTTGGGCGACTACAGCAAACATGATGAAGTTACCAACGCCAAGTTTGGGGGCGAGCAAGGTCGCGCTCAAGACGTAAAAACAAACGATCAACCCACCCATGAAATCCATGGGACTCACGTCTAAAAGACCAGCAAAATTAGGCACCTCAGGTTTGGCGAAGAAGCCCAGTACAACACTGGTTGAGAGTGCCACGACAAACAAAACCATGGGTGCATGAAAGGCCTCTCCCAAACCACGTCCAAGCCTTGCGTTGAGCACAGCCATGATCGGGATCAGCCCACCAGCAAGAGCAGCCCACAGTGCGAATCTTAATGTCATAAGTTTTGCCTTTCTTCTTTAAAGCTTGGTCGATTCTAAGCAAAAGAATTTAGGTTTTGATGTAAGACTCCAGTTGTTCAATGTGAAACGACTGCTCCTGGATAATGGTCTTCACAAGGTCACCAATGGACAAAATACCCACCAACTTGGAGCCTTCTAAAACCGGCAAGTGACGTATTCTTTTGTCACTCATCATCTGCATGCAGTCCTCGACCGTGCTGTCAGGACCAACGGTAAACACCTTTTCGCTCATGATCTCACTGACAGTGGTTTGCGTGGAGTTTTTACCGAGCAAAACCACCTTACGGGCATAGTCTCTTTCTGAAAAAATACCGACCAAGTGCTCTGCTTGAACCACGGGCAAGGCACCCACATTGTGGTCGGCCATCATCTGAAGAGCTTTCAAGACACTCGACTCTGGGTGGGTCGTGATCACCCCAGAATCTTTAAGAGCAAGAAGTTGACTCACTTTAACCATGACTGTCTCCTTAAATAAGCATTGACCGATAAAAATTCGCTCTCTTCTTCATTAAAGGCCGAATTGAAAAGGGCGTCAAGGGGGTTAAAGCGTAGGCACTTCTTGCCAACAAAGTGTGTTCCAAATGCAGGGCATTTTGGTGGGATACATCTCTCATGGTCAGCAGCTAGAGAATTGAAGACAAAAAAGGCTTGGTTGATTCACCCAAGTCAAGTGCGATACGCCAGGTCAACTTGATCCATGATCAGTGATTGTCCCCTGTTAACTCTTTGGAGTTTTGTGCTTAAATCAATTCATAGCTGAATTCATAGCTTCAGTCACCCCATCACTCAAACAAGTACAGTCACATGAAACAATTCATTAGAATCCTTCTTTCACTCAACCTCCTGTTCATAGGCATTCACAGCATGGCGTCTGAAATCAAAGTCATTGCCTCCGTTGCTTTCAAAGAGGCTTACTTGGCCATGCAAGCTGAGTTTGAGGCATCGAGTTCACACAAACTCACCACCTTTTGGTTGCCAACGGTAGAGATCATGAATCGACTCAAGGCGGGTGAAGAGGCCGATTTGGTGATCGTCTCTTCAAGCAGCATCGATGAATTGATCAAACTTGGCATCATCCAACCCAAGAGCGCACAGCCTTATGTCAAATCAGGCATTGGCATTGGCATGCAAAAAGGTGCTTTGAAGCCTGATATCAGCACCTCTGCGGCGCTCAAACAAGCTCTGTTGAATGCCAAATCTGTGGCCTACTCCACGGGACCAAGTGGCGTTTACTTGGTCAGCTTGTTCGAAAAGATGGGCATCACTCAGGCGTTGGCCCAAAAACTCAAAATCATTCAAGGTGAACCGGTCGGTGCGGTGGTTCAGCGAGGAGAGGCAGAAATTGGACTGCAACAAATTCCAGAAATCTTATCGGTCCCAAGCATTGACTATGTGGGCCCACTTCCAAGTGACGTTCAAAGCATCACCGTGTTTTCTTTTGGTGTTCATGAAAAGGTCAAAGACTTGTCGGGCGTTCAAGCTTGGATAAAAGTCCTCCAATCCAACGCCTCAGTGCCGCACATCAAAAAATTTGGCCTGGATCCAGCTTGGTGAATCGTGGACGTGAACATCCAAGCGCATTTCATCCAGTGCTTGGTTCATCGATCCTTCCATCCAAGGCTGAGCACTTGATCCCATGCGCTTAAGCGCATGGAACCAGGTTGGAGAACCAAGAAAAGCCTGGTTCAGTGCGTCACATCAAGCGTTGAAGGCGTCCAATGCTTTGTTGAAGGTTTGACTCGGTCTCATGATCGCAGCCATCTTCTTCACATCAGGCAAGAAATACCCACCGATATCAACCGCTTGTCCTTGAACGACTCGCAGTTCTTCCACAATGGTTTTCTCGTTGTCAGAGAGGGTTTTGGCCAAAGGTGCAAACTTGGCTTGCAAGTCTTTGTCCTCGGTTTGCTTGGCCAATTCCTGCGCCCAATACAGGGCCAAGTAAAACTGGCTACCCCGGTTGTCGAGCTCCCCAGTTTTGGTCGAGGGGTTCTTGTTGTTGTTCAAGAGTTGCCCAGTCGCTGCGTCCAAAGCTTTGGCCAATATCTTGGCTTTGGTGTTGTGGGTCTTGATGCCCAACTCTTCAATGCTGGCAGCAAGTGCTAAGAACTCACCCAAGGAGTCACAACGCAAATGGTTTTCTTCAACAAACTGTGTGACGTGCTTAGGAGCCGAGCCACCTGCACCAGTTTCGTACAAGCCACCTCCTGCCATCAAGGGCACGATGGAGAGCATTTTCGAGCTGGTTCCCAATTCCATGATCGGGAAAAGATCGGTCAAATAGTCGCGCAAGATGTTGCCCGTCACAGAGATGGTGTCCATGCCACGAATCGCACGCTCTAGTGAGAAGCGAATGGCACGCACTTGAGACATGATGTGAATATCGAGTCCCTTGGTGTCATGGTCTTTCAAGTACACGTTGACCTTTTTGATCAACTCTGCCTCATGGGGACGGTAGGGGTCCAACCAAAACACCGCAGTCATACCGGAGTTTCTGGCGCGCGTCACGGCCAATTTCACCCAGTCGCGAATGGGGGCGTCTTTGACCTGGCACATTCTCCAAATGTCGCCCTCTTCGACGTTTTGACTCAACAAGACCTCGCCCGTGGCCAAGTCAACGATGCGTGCTTCACCATCCTCTGCCGCTTCAAAGGTTTTGTCGTGAGAGCCATATTCCTCGGCTTGTTGCGCCATCAGGCCCACGTTGGGAACCGTGCCCATGGTGGTGGGGTCAAACTTGCCATTGGTTTTACAAAAGTTGATGGTCTCTTGGTAAATACGCGCAAACGTACTCTCTGGAATCACCGCCTTGGTGTCTTGAGGCTTACCATCAGCATCCCACATCTTGCCACCAATTCTGATCATGGCGGGCATGGATGCGTCGACGATCACGTCGTTGGGCGCATGCAAGTTCGTGATCCCTTTGGAAGAGTCCACCATCGCCAAGGCAGGACGATGGGCTTCACAAGCCTTCAGGTCCGCCATGACTTCGTCTCTTTGGGCTTGTGGCAAGGTTTGCAACTTGTCGTACAAATTCACCATGCCATTGTTCACATTGACACCGATCTTTTCAAAGAGCTTGGCGTGTTTGGCAAACGCATCCTTGTAGTAAACCTTCACGGCATGACCAAAAACGATGGGGTGAGAGACCTTCATCATGGTGGCCTTGAGATGCAGAGAGAAAATCAAACCAGTGTCCCTTGCATCGTCCATTTGTTCTTCAAAGAACGCGTAGAGTGCTTTTTTGCTCATGAACATGCTGTCAATGATCTCGCCAGCCAGCAAGGAGAGCTTGGGTTTCAACACCAAGGTTTTACCGCTCTTGGTGATCAATTCCATTTTGACATCACGCGCTTTGTTCAAGGTCAAGGACTTCTCGCCATGGTAGAAGTCGCCGTGCTTCATGTGGGCCACATGGGTGCGTGAGGCCATGCTCCATTTGCCCATAGAGTGAGGGTTCTTGCGCGCAAAATTCTTGACCGCCAAGGGGGCACGGCGGTCCGAGTTGCCCTCTCGGAGCACGGGATTGACGGCAGAGCCCAAACACTTGGAGTAACGTGTTTGGATGGCTTTTTCTTCTGGGGTTTTGGGATCCTCAGGGAAAGCGGGAAGCTTAAATCCTTTGCTTTGAAGTTCAGCAATACAAGCGGTCAGTTGGTGGACAGAGGCGCTGATGTTGGGCAACTTGATGATGTTGGTCTCAGGCAAAAGCGTCAATCGACCTAACTCAGCCAAATTGTCGGGCAATTTTTGTTCAGGCGTTAAAAACTCAGGAAACTCGCCCAAGATGCGAGCCGCAACGGAGATGTCGCTTTGAGCGACTTCGATGCCCGTTGGCGCCGCAAACGTGCGAACGATGGGCAAAAAGGATGCCGTTGCAAGCAAAGGGGCCTCGTCGGTGAGGGTATAAATGATTTTTGATGTGTCTGATGCCATTTTTTGATCTCTTTTTTGACGTTGTGAGCTTGACCTTGGGCCAAGACCCTCCCATTCTAAGCGATCCCAAGATGCTCGCAGTTGCTTGAAGGGCGAGGAGTTGACGGCTGACGTGCTGATGGACGTCTTGGCTCAATGCCAGCGTGAAAGTCACAAATTTTACACCTCCAATGAACCTGATTTTTTTAGAAAAATTACACAAAACTTACCCTTGGGCGCTTTAGCGGCAAGCCCTTGAGGGGGTCAAAGAAACGGACAAAGGCAAAATCTGCGCATGCGTCTCAAATTGTTTGGGTTTCTTCAGCTCAAATGGACACCTTAGAGAGACTTTCTCTTTTATACTCACCGAGCTTTGATCCCTCACGCTCGAACCGGCCGAAAGACCAAGACTCCCTATGCTCGCTGAACTCAAACCTTACTTGACGGCACTTGTCATGCCCCCCGCCTCCATGATCATTTTGTTGATCGTGGGTTGGTTGATGTTGGATTCAAAAAAATACATGGCCCGCGGAAAGTCCTTCATTGTGTTGGGCACCCTGGGCCTTGGACTTTTATCAAGCAGCAATGTGGCGGTTTGGCTCAATGACCATTTGCTGGATCCGTACCCGATGGTGAGCGCGCCCCAGTTGCTTCAAGCTCAAGCTGGCGCCATCGTGGTCTTGGGCGGCGGGGTGGAGATGGACCTGCCCGATGGGGTGGTGCAGCTCCAAAGCCCAGCCTTGGACCGACTGCGATACGCCGTGGAGTTGCACCGCAAAACGCTGATCCCTTTGCTGGTCTCGGGCGGTAAAGGTTGGGGTGCAAAGACCGATTTCGAAAGCGAAGCACAGGTCAGCAAAAGGGTGGCCCAAGAGGCCTTTGGTGTGGACGTGAAGTGGCTGGAGAGTCAAGCACACGACACCCAAGAAAGTGCCGCCAACACCTTCAAGGTGCTCGAGCCCGAAGGTATCAAAAAGATTGTCTTGGTGACCCACGCATGGCACATGCCTAGAAGCGTTCAACAATTTGAAGCCGCTGGCTTTGAGGTCTTGCCCGCTCCCATGGGGCAGATCACGAGTAGCAATGAAGCCCTGTTGCAATCCATCCCAAGTGCCAATGGGCTCAAAACCAGTTTGATTGTCCTGCGTGAATCTCTCGCCATGCTCATCTTGCGCATCAAGCCATGGACCATGAGGGTGCGCGATGAGCTTGAAAAAATGAGCAACGTCTGAGGACACCAACATTGTTCTTTCCACTGCTCAAGATCGACAACATCGGTGAGGCTGTGCCGATACAGAGCAAGCTGTATTGACATCTACGGCTTGAGGTCAGTCATTTAAGGCTGCTGCGTTACAGCCGGGCTGTCCGTCTTACTCCGGCTAAAGACATTTTCCCGGTTAGAAGATCAAGGTCGAAACGAACTTTTTCCATGACTAAAGTTGGGCGTTTAGTCCTGCCTTTTGCAGAAGCGACGAGCTCGACTATGCCGAATTTTTCTAATTTTCCTAGTGTTCGAGACACGTTAGACTCTTCGCGGTCAACCAGTTTGGCTAATGCAGCTATCGAGTCTGGATTTAATTTAGCGATGGCCGCAATCAAATCCTTGTTGTCTGAGTAGAGTTTAGAAAATGAGTCCAGTCCCTCGCTTTTCGTTTCTATACCTTCCCAGTGTCTTTTTGCAGCCTCTCCAATATAAACTTTTTTCCCAGCCCAAGCAGGAGGCGCACTCTCGCCGCGTCCAACCGATTTAATGGCTTCAAACGCATCTGTAAGCGTCATAACCGGGATATTTGATGATTGATTGATTGATTTTTCCATACGACTCTCCTTTTGTTTACAGCTCTAATCCTTGATTTTTTGAGCCCCTTTGCCTTGGGTTTGATGTCATTGAAGTGATGTGTGGGCTCAACCCCATGTGAATCAAAATCTTCTCCGCCTCACTCATAAATTTTCCAAGATGTTCCTCGATAAGAACAACTTCAACATATGACCCATCCATAACCCCAATAGGCATTAACCCTGCCGGATTCATCTTGGTGGCGTGCCAATGATCATGTGGATGTTTTTTATCGACAGGAGCATGTGCGTTATCTGTTGCTAACACCCTAATGATTGGATCGCCTTTAGGATCTGGTGCGTATAGGACGAAGTTATAAACATAGCCATGAGGGCAATCTTCCGATATTTCCGCAATTCTCAAATCTAGCGTCATTTTGAAACCTGCGTCAAAGAAAAAATCCGTGCCATCAAAGTTCAGTATTGCTTCAACGTATTTACGATTTCTTTCGTCTCGCGCCAACTTAAAGCTGGTGTCCATACTTACCTTTAATCATATCCTATCAAGACTGGATTGTATTGTGTGGCTTCAAACATGTCAATGACCTGTTGTAAGGTTCTTTTTGTTTTTGCAGAAGTAGATCTGGATGCCACCGAGCTCAGGTGGTATGCGGGCCGCTGTGGACTGGGCCTGCTCAAGTTGATCCTCCTCAACTACTTCAACAAGGATGCGAAAAAGTGGGGAGGGGATACCTCCCGAGGCTGGGGAAGATATCTTGGTCAAGAAACCGCCCGTGCAAAAAACGAAGTCCACCAGATAATTTTACCCCGTGGACTCATTTATTTCAACACATTAAGGAAACGGCTTGACCCTAGGTCGTCATCTTTTTCGCCGAGATGGGACAATCAATGGCTGGTTTCTGGCTGTGGCAGCAATTCGTTGAGCGCGCGGGCATAAGCCATGCGAGCAGTTTGAGCGATGGCCATGTCACGTTGCAACTCAGAGATTTTTGCATCGGTGGCTTGCAATGACAAGAGTTGAGCACGGGCGTCTTCACTCAAATCTGAAAATTTGTATTCTTTATCGTCAATTTTGATGGTATCCATGGATTCAATTCCTTAAAAAAGTCTATTTTACCCTGATTTCATGCCTTTTTTGGACGAGATCTGCCTGAAATGCATCCAAAATCTGAAAGTGCGTGGGAACACTTGGCTTGTGCGATCCAAGCCTATCATGGTTTTTTTGAAAAAAGGCAGACGTTTTCAGGCAATTCATGTAATATCTGCGATCAGCCAAGGTTTGCGATCAAGCATGGCTTAACCCTTTAAAGCGCCTTTGCACATGAACATCTCATCCAATGCACCGATTCAAAGAGGGCCTGCCTCAAGCCCCCGTGCGCCTGCGGGTCCATCGGATAAGGCCACGTCTGGCGTCAGCGACACCAAAACCAGTGCACAGAGTCGAGTTGATCGGTATGCGCAAAATGCAAATGACATCACGCAAATCAAAGACCAAGTCACCAAAACACCTAGCAACCCCAGTCAATCTTTGAGCGCAAGCGCTCAAATCAAGGGCTTGCAAGCAGGCGTCATTGGCCAAAATGGCATTCTGAGCAAAAGCGTTCAAGGTTTGGTGCAGCCGCAAAATTTGCCCTCAACTTTGAGCATTCTCAAAGACCGACAAAATATTCAAAAACCCATGGGTCCTGGGGCCTACACGTTCGCCAAGACCTATGCTGAAAAAGAGACCTCACAAAGCGCGATGGCTCAAATTGGTAGCACCTCGATGGCCAACAAAACCCCAGCTGCGCCCAACCCAGCTTTGTCAGCCCCGCCACCCAGAGGTGCGCAGCTTCAACTCTATTCACCCAGTTTGAAAGCGGGCAACAAGACCTTGGACATTCAAGATCACGGCATCAACGCCTTTTGATCCCCTTGGATTGCAAAAGGCAAATTCGCAAAAGACCGCGAGGCTTTTAACGAACGATGGCAATGGCATCTCGCTTGCCGGCTTTGAAGGTGTAGACCGTTAGGGCGCCATTTTTAATGTCTCCCTTGTTGTCAAAGCTGATGCTGCCGGTCACGCCTTTGTAGCCCGAGGTTTGAGCCAGGACTGGCAAGTACTTGGCGGGCTCAACGGAGTTCGCTTTGACCATCGCAGCCACCATCAAATGGAGGGCATCGTAGACGTAGGGGGCGTACAACTTCACGTCCGTGTTGAAGCGCTTTTGGTACCTAAGACCGAAGTCTTCCATGCCTTTTTTCTGGTTACCCTCCACCCCGCCAGCTTCGGCACAAACCACTTGACCATCCATCAAGGCGTCTCCCGCCAATTTGGCCAATTCCGTCGTACAAATGCCGTCCCCTCCCATGAACTTGGCCGTGATCCCTAAAGATTTCATTTGTTTGAGCATAGGACCACCTACGGCATCCATGCCACCAAAGAAAATGATGTCCGGTTTCTTGGCTTTGAGGGTGGTCAAGATGGGCATGAAGTCGGTGGCCTTGTCGCTCGTGTATTCACGTCCCACGACCACACCGCCAGCGGCTTTCACGGCTTTATCAAACTCATCGGCCACACCCTGTCCATAGGCCGTTCTGTCGTCCACCACCGCAATGGCCTTGCCTTTTAAATCCTTGACCGCGTATTTTCCAAGAACGCCACCGAGCTGAACATCATCGGCAACCACCCTAAAGGCGGTGTTGAAGCCTTGGCGGGTGTACTTCGGGTTGGTCGCAGAAGGAGATATTTGTGGAATTCCTTCATCAAAATAAATTTTGGAGGCGGGAATGGTCGTGCCTGAGTTCAAGTGACCAATCACGCCTTTGACTTTTTCATCCACCAGTTTTTGTGCAACCGCGGTGCCTTGCTTGGGGTCTGAGCCGTCATCTTCGGCGATCAATTCAAATTTGATTTTTTTGCCACCGATCGACATCCCTTTGGCATTGAGCTCTTCGATGGCCATTTTGGCGCCGTTCTCGTTGTCCTTGCCCAAATGTGCGATGGGACCACTTAAAGGTGCAACGTGTCCAATTTTGACCACTTGTTCCTGTGCAAAGGCTGGGAGCACGGTACCTAAAGAGGCACACAGCCCCAAGACAAGCGTTTTTCTTTTATTGAACAAAGTTGAAGACCAATTCATGGTGGAGGTGTCCTTGTGAAAAAAATTGAAAATGAAGCCGCTGATCTGCGTCTAAAAGAGCATGCAAGCACAGCGTGAAAGCTCGACGCAAAAGACCTTGGTGAAATTATGCACGCTCTTTGGCTTCTTCAAGGCTCAACGCTTGAAAAAATCAATCGAGCTCCATGGTGGGTCTCCAATCACGCCTCTCCTACGGTTGCCCACAGGACAGTCCCGGCCAGTCGATCATAACCTTGCCCGCTGCAACGCTTAAGCCTTGGCCTTGCGGTCCTGCTCTGGTTGCTCCAGCACATCGGTCATGCACGATGAGATCAAGTCGGGCAAAATCATCTCGAGTTCACGCATGACACGCGCATACACCTCTTGGGAGAGGGATTGCATCCAGTCTTGGGCATCCAGTGGGCCGAGCGCTTGGGCTTGGGTGCTGCGTGCAGATGGAGCGGGTGGGAGCGTGGGCACGCGGAGCAAAAAATCAGGCTGGCTCAGGACCTTCAAGGCCAAGAGATCCTCTTGGGCTTTGAGGTCTGAGCGGGAACGCTCTGCAGGATCTGATCGGTGTGCAGGGTCTGTGGGGTAAGAGGAAGGGTTCATGAATGTCCCAGCAAGTTGTTAGGAAGTCCACGCATCAAGCTGCGACTTTTTGAGACAGGTCATGGCGCTTCATGCTGTAGCCGCGCTCTTGGTAAGTCTTCCAACGAAGGCGCGCACGTGCCTTGTCCTCGTCCTCGGTGCTGACCAATTCAATGACGCGCTCGAACTTTTCAAAGCCATTGGCCAAGGTGTCGCCTAGGCTCAGCAAGACCTCATGGTGAGGCAATTCGTTCAAAGCACTCACATCGCTACAAAGCACGATGGGCGAGCGAGACAACACATAGTCAGGTGCATCGATCATGCAATGGGCCACAAAATCATTCGCCCCAAGATCCCACAGGGACTTGTCCAAGGCCCTCAGGTGCTCGATTTCTCCCCAGACCATCACCTTGGCGCCTGTAGAGAAGGCTTTTCTCAAGAGGCGACAGGCGTAATGGAGCTTGTCGGGCGTGTTGAAATGAAAAGCGATCTCGGTCATGCTTGGGCCTTTAAGCTTTTTTGAGCTTGGCCGCTGGGGCTGAATCCGCCGCTTTGGAGGCCTCGATCAAATAAGACAACAACATGGGCACGGGCCGACCGGTGGAGCCCTTACCAGGGCCAGAACTCTTCCAAGCAGAGCCTGCGATGTCCAAATGAGCCCAGTTCATCTTGCCCACGAAGCGCTGCAAAAATTTGGCCGCGGTGATCGAGCCTGCATAACGATCGGCCACATTGGCCGTGTCGGCAAAGTTGGATTTGAGGCCCTCGGCATATTCTTCATCCAAGGGCAGTCTCCAGCAAGGGTCGAGCGTTCGCTCGCCAGCACTTAGCAACTCATGGGCCAAGGGGTCTTCTACCGCAAACAGACCCGTTCTGAGATGCCCAAGTGCGACGATACAAGCACCCGTGAGTGTGGCAATGTCAATGATTGCGCGCGGCTTGAAGCGCTCTGCATAGGTCAGGGCATCACACAAAATCAAACGCCCTTCTGCATCCGTGTTCAAGTTCTCGATGGTTTGTCCCGACATGCTGGTGACCACGTCCCCGGGTTTGACTGCACGTCCATCAGGCATGTTTTCACAAGCAGGGATGAGGCCGACCACATTGATCTTGGGGGACAACTCGCCCAAGGATTTGAACACCCCAAGCACACTCGCAGCGCCACACATGTCAAACTTCATCTCGTCCATGGCCGCACCAGGCTTCAAGGAAATACCCCCTGTGTCAAAGGTGATGCCCTTGCCCACGAGCACAACAGGTGCACTGGACTTGGGGGCCCCGTTGTAATGCATGACGATGAAACGAAGCGGCTCCTCCGAGCCTTGGGCGACCGACATGAAGGAGCCCATCCCAAGCTTGGCCACTTCTTTGGGGCCCAACACTTGCACTTTGATGTTGGCATACTGGGTCAGCCCC
>CAIMNS010000081.1 GCA_903842945.1 uncultured Burkholderiales bacterium | reverse complement strand
TGGGCATTCAGTATTTGAATCGCTTAAGTGATGTCATGTTCATGTTGGCCAGAAAGCTCAACCAAGATGCAGGCGTCTCGGATGTTTATTGGAAAAGTGAGCGATTGTCCAAGTTGAACCAAGACGCAAGAGAAGGCGGGAGTAACGGTCAAGCACCATCGGTCCAAATTCAAGGCCAGATATAAGCGCCCTTAAGAATTCCTCTTAACAATGGCAACGGTGAGTCTAGAAATACAGATCAACTCTTGCACCTCATTTCTGAGCTCAATCCCCCAAACCTGGGTGCTTCTGCCTCGATGAAAGGGCCTGGCAACACCATCAATGTATCCACCGCTCACGCCTTTGATGTGGTTGGCATTGATTTCAAGACCCAGTGCATAAAAATCTGGGGCACAAGCATAATAGGCAGCACAAGAACCCAGGGTCTCGGCCAAGACCACACTCACCCCTCCGTGAAGCCTGCCGTAGGGCTGCATGGTTTTGCGCTCAACCGCAAGGCGAGCACAAAGAAAATCGTCGCCAAACTCCGTAAATTCAATGCCCACGAGATCAGAGGCGGTCCCCGCATTCATGCGGGTCACCTCTTCAATAGAGATCGGTTTTTGCCAAATGCGCATGTTTCACTCAAGAACGAAGGGGTAAAAAGTGCATTATAGGGAAAAGTGTTTTGCACTTTATTTCTTTAACTTGCCTTTGACCATGATGGAGGTTGCGAGCATGGATTTTGTGGGCTCAATCACACCAGGCTTAGGCGCGGTGAGGTCTTTTTTGGGTTTTTTGGTTTCTTTGTTTTTTCTTTGTTGACCTTTGGCCATGATAAAGTCCCCACATAGTTAAAAGCCCAGTGTACTCCCCAACACCTGAATTGCCCACCATGGACCAAGAAATAGAACTCAAAGAGTCGGAGGTGACCCTAAGGGCCATTCGAGCCCAGGGCTCAGGGGGTCAACATGTCAACAAAGTATCAAGCGCCATTCACTTGCGATTTGACATTTCTGCATCAAGTTTGTCCGAGCCTTTGAAGAAAAGGCTGTTGGCGTTGAAGGATTCGAGAATCTCAAAAGAGGGTGTTTTGGTGATGAAGGTTCAAGACACCAGGAGTCAAGATATGAACCGGATATTGGCTTGGGCCAGGCTCTCCGATTTGATTCAAGCGTGTGCCAAAGTGCCCAAGACAAGACGTGCGACGCGGCCCAAGAGGTCCTCGATCGAGCAACGCCTAGAAGACAAGAAAAAGAGATCCAAGCTGAAATCAAGCCGGGGTTTTATGAAGGACTGAGCGCAAGGTGCAAGATATACATTAAACTAACCCACCGTGAGACATGAGCTTGGAGATCGGTTCGAGCTTGCTGTTTTTTAAACCAAGAATTGGATAGCACAATGACACGAGTAAGCTTTCAGTGGCAAGACCCTTTTTTGTTGGACGATCAACTCAGTGAAGAGGAACGGATGATCCAACAAGCGGCCTATGAATATTGTCAACGAAAATTAGCACCTCGGGTGCTAGAGGCTTTTAGAAGTGAAAAAACCGACCCGACAATCTTTCGTGAAATGGGTGAGTTGGGGTTGCTGGGTCCCACCATACCGCAGGAATTTGGTGGCCCAGGTTTGAGCTATGTCGATTACGGTTTGATTGCCAGAGAGGTCGAGCGTGTGGACTCGGGTTACCGTTCAATGATGAGCGTGCAATCCTCCTTGGTCATGTTGCCCATCTTTGAGTTTGGCACTCAAGCACAGCGGCAAAAGTATTTACCGTCGTTGGCAAGTGGACAATGGATAG
Source organism: uncultured Burkholderiales bacterium (assembly GCA_903842945.1). Classification (GTDB taxonomy): domain Bacteria; phylum Pseudomonadota; class Gammaproteobacteria; order Burkholderiales; family Burkholderiaceae_C; genus Limnohabitans. The sequence goes on along the minus strand of CAIMNS010000081.1, from coordinate 7,530 downwards.
GCTGCTTTGGTTTGACAGAGCCGGATCATGGCTCAGATCCTGGAAGCATGGTGACGCGCGCACAAAAGGTTGCCGGAGGCTATCAACTGAGGGGCAGCAAAATGTGGATTTCAAACAGTCCCATTGCAGATGTTTTTGTGGTTTGGGCCAAAGAGGTCAGTGAGAGTGGCGCTGTAGGGCCCATCAGGGGCTTTATTTTAGAAAAAGGCATGAAGGGCTTGAGTGCACCCGCCATTCACGGCAAAGTCGGTTTGCGCGCCTCTGTTACCGGCGAAATTGTGATGGACGCGGTTTTTGTGCCAGAAGAAAATGCTTTTCCTGAAGTGACCGGTCTCAAGGGGCCCTTCACCTGTTTGAACAGTGCTCGCTATGGCATTGCTTGGGGCGCGTTGGGCGCTGCTGAGTTTTGTTGGCATGCAAGTCGCCAGTACACCATGGATCGCATTCAATTTGGACGACCCTTGGCCGCCAATCAGTTGATACAAAAGAAATTGGCCGATATGCAAACAGAAATCGCTTTGGGGCTGCAAGGTTGTTTGAGACTGGGTCGAATGAAGGACGAGGGCAAAGCATCTGTCGAGTTGACCTCTTTGCTCAAAAGAAACTCCTGCGGCAAGTCTTTGGATGTGGCCCGCATGGCGCGAGACATGATGGGGGGCAATGGCATCAGTGATGAGTATGGTGTTGCAAGACACTTGGTGAACCTAGAGGTCGTCAACACCTATGAGGGGACCCATGATGTGCATGCGTTGATTTTGGGCCGCGCGCAAACAGGGATTGCTGCTTTTGCAAATTAGGTTTCAAAGATGATTGAACATGTCTGAGGCCAAGCGACGCATCGTGGTGGGTTTAAGTGGGGGGGTGGACTCTGCCGTGGCGGCCTATCTTTTAAAAAAAGAGGGGCACGAAGTCCACGCCCTGTTCATGAAAAATTGGGAGGACGACGACAACGACACTTACTGTTCTTCCAATGAAGATTTCGTAGATGCGGTGGCGGTTGCTGACGTTTTGGGCATTGAAATTGAGCACGTCAACTTCGCCGCTGATTACAAGGACCGCGTTTTTGCAGAGTTTTTAAAAGAATACAAAGCGGGAAGAACCCCCAATCCGGACGTTTTGTGCAATGCAGAAATTAAATTCAAGGCATTTTTGGACCATGCCATGCGACTTGGTGCAGAAAAAATTGCAACCGGTCACTATGCAAGGGTCATAGAAACTGACCGTCAATACAAGTTGCTCAAGGGTCTTGATCAAGACAAGGACCAAAGCTATTTTCTTCATCGCTTGAATCAAGCGCAGTTGAGCAAAACCTTGTTTCCAGTGGGCGAGATGCGAAAAACACAACTCAGAGAGTTGGCTCAGGAGATTGGATTACCAAACGCCAAGAAAAAAGATTCGACGGGCATTTGTTTTATTGGTGAGAGGCCCTTTAGGGCCTTTTTAAATCAATATATTTCATCTCAACCTGGGCCGATTAAAAATGAAATGAACCAGACCCTTGGCCAACAGATGGGGCTGAGCTTTTACACTTTGGGACAAAGGCAAGGATTGGGTATTGGGGGCGTCAAAGATCTTCAAACAACCCAGGACTCACCAAGCAAAAAGAAGGACCATCACGAGCCTTGGTTTGTCGCTTACAAAGACATGAAGCGAAACACCTTGTGGGCTGTTCAAGGTCATGATCACCCGGCTCTTTTGTCTGATGCATTGAGTGCTCAAGACTTGAGTTGGACGTGTGGGCAGGAGATGCCAGATTTAAGACATGGCGATTTGACGGCCAAAACACGTTACCGGCAAGTGGATGCATTGTGCCAGGTGGAGTCGATGAGTGCACTTGAATTGAAGTTGTCCTTTGCCCAAGCTCAATGGGCTGTCACGCCAGGGCAGTCGGTGGTTTTGTACCGTGGAGACGAGTGTTTGGGAGGCGGTGTCATTTGGGGATACACCCCGCGGCAAAGTTTCAACGCTTAGGAAATGCGCTTGCCACCTTCAGCGCGACAACATAGCCATCCTGCTTTAAATGACATCTCTGACCTCCTTTGACGCACGAACCAGCACCGAGCGCAGCCAAGCATGTGCTTGAGAAGAGATGGCTTGTTTGTACCAAAGCAAGTCCACATGGACCGGTTGAAGCTTCAAGGGAATGGGCTTGATGCAAAGTTGCTCAGCTAAGCCTGCCACACGAACAAAATGCTTAGGTAAAACGGTCAAGAGGTCGGAGTTCAAAACCACTCGCCCTGCAGTTGAGAATTGATTGACCGTGACCGCTACTTTGCGGTGTCGACCCAGTGAAGCCAGGGCCTCATCAACAAAGCCAAAAGGGCGACCCGAAAAACTCACCAGCATGTGTCTGGCTTGGCAAAAGGCTTCCAAGTCCAATGCTTGGGTACTTAAGGGGTGATCTCGCCGCATGACACAAACATACTCTCCTTCAAACAGCCGGAAGTGATCAAACATCACCAATTCATCGGACTGCGCCTTGGCGGTGAGATCCGCCAACACGCCAGGAAAATGTCCGACCGCTATATGTGCCGCGTGTTCGATGAGGAGCTTTCGAGGATCGCGGGTGGTCAAAGGGATCACTCGCAAACTGGCTTTGGGTGCCTCGAGCTCAAATATTTTGGATAAAGCCGGGATCAATTCAGCTGACGTGGCATCGGCCATGGCCAAAATGAACGGTGTGGTGCTGACCCAAGCATTGAAAGGGTCAGGAGAGATGGCTTTTTCGAGATGACTCAAGGCCTCTCTGATTTGTGGCCAAAGCCACTTGGCATGCGTGGTTGGCGTGAGACGAGCCCCCTCGCGAACCAACAAGTCATCATCGAGATGCTCACGCAGACGCCGCAAGGCATTGCTGACGGCGGGCTGAGTGAGAGAAAGTTGGGTGGCAGCACGCGTCAGACTTTGTTCAGACATGATGACATCAAAAACCCGCAACAAGTTCAAATCGAGGGTCTTGAAATTGGGTGTTCGAGGCGACTTCATCATTATTGTGAATATAACATATCACTAAACAAAAGTTGAACAACACTCGTAAAAACCCTAAGATCCGTACATCAGGCCAAATTATCGGCTTTATCTTTCAAAGGAAACACCATGCCTACATTTTTACACACTCAATTCAATCAAAAGCATCCAGGCGTTGAACGTGTGGAGAGCGTTGTGGAGAGCTATCGAATTTTTTCTCAAGCTTTTGAGGGGTCGAAAGGTCTGGCAGCTTTGCTGTTGGGCGCACTGGTGTCCTCTTTGCTGGTGGTTGCTAACCAGGTCATTGACTCTTGGAGTGACGGACATTTAATGGCCGCATGGATCGCCCTTTGGATCGTTGCGTTTTCATCCCTTGCATGGTTCGATGGTCCTGTCAAAGGTCTTGCAAGGACTTTGAGAAAGAGCTTTCTGCGTTGGATGAGAGCAAGGGCACAAGCCCGCCAAGATGAAAAAACATGGGCGGTTGCTCAAAAGGACCCAGCATTGATGTCGGAGTTGACGGTTTTGATGCTCAGAGGTTGACCTGACGTCGATGACCTGACCCGCTATGTGGACAGCAAAAAGCCTCTTGATCTATCAAACATCAAGAGGCTTTTGCATTTGATCTAAGCAAAGCGTCAGACGAGTGCTAGCCTTTTTTCTAGATTGTCCTGAGCTTGCTTTAACTCTTGTGGTAAATGATAGGAGAGTTGTTGGAAGAGTTCTTTGTGCAAAACAAGTTCCGCTTCCCAAGCCGATTTGTCGATGTGGGTCACTTGAGCAAATTGATCGGCAGAGAAATCGAGGCCCAGCCAATTGATTTCAGGGTAGGTTGGACTCACACCAAAAAGATGGTCTTGACCGGATACCGTGTTCTCAATGCGATCAATCATCCATTTTAAAACACGCATGTTTTCACCATAGCCAGGCCAAATGAATTTGCCGGCGGCATCTTTTTGAAACCAGTTGGTCGTGAAGATTTTGGGCAGGGTGGCGCCTTGTTGTGAGAGTTTGGCACCCAAGTCCAGCCAATGTTGGAAATAATCACTCATGTTGTAACCCGTAAAGGGCAACATGGCAAAGGGGTCTCGTCTGACAATCCCTTGAGCGCCCGTTGCGGCTGCAGTGGTTTCAGAGCCCATGGTCGAGGCCATGTAGACGCCCTCAACCCAAGTTCTGGCCTCTGTGACAAGGGGCACGGTGGTGGAGCGTCGGCCACCAAAAATGAACGCATCAATGGCAACACCTTTAGGATCATCCCAAGCGCTGTCGATCGCGGGGTTGTTGGTCGCCGCAACCGTAAAGCGAGCATTGGGATGAGCGGCCTTGGCGCCTGTTTCTTTAGCGATGGCCGCGGTCCAATCTCTGCCTTGCCAATCAATACAATGCTCAGGCGTGTCGCCCATGCCTTCCCACCAAACGTCGCCATCGTCCGTCAACGCTACATTGGTGAAGATCACATTGTTGTTCAAGCTGGCCATGCAATTGGGGTTGGTCAAGGTGTTGGTCCCGGGTGCTACACCAAAATAGCCGGCCTCTGGATTGATGGCGTACAGACGGCCATCTTGCCCGGGTTTGATCCAAGCAATGTCGTCACCAATGGTGGTGACCTTCCAGCCGTCAAAGCCCGTTGGTGGTATGAGCATGGCAAAATTGGTTTTGCCACAAGCACTTGGAAACGCTGCAGCAACATGGTATTTTTTTCCATTGGGAGGGGTCACGCCCAAGATGAGCATGTGCTCAGCCAGCCAGCCTTCGTCGCGACCCATGTTGGAAGCAATGCGAAGCGCAAAACACTTTTTGCCCAAAAGCGCGTTTCCACCGTAGCCAGAACCGTAGGACCAAATTTCCCGGGTCTCTGGGTAGTGAACGATGTATTTCGTCGCATTGCATGGCCAAGTCGAGTCTTTTTGCCCCTTGAGCAATGGCGCGCCAACGGTGTGCACGCAAGGAACAAACTCACCGTCTGCACCTAAAACGTCATAAACCTCTTTGCCCATGCGCGTCATGATTTTCATATTGACGGCCACATAAGCGCTGTCAGAAAGTTCAACCCCAATGTGCGCAATGGGACTGCCCAGAGGACCCATGGAGAAAGGGACAACGTACATGGTGCGACCTTGCATGCAACCATCAAACAAAGGCTTTAAGGTGTTTCGCATCTCCTGTGGATCGCACCAATTGTTCGTTGGCCCAGCATCCTCTTGTTTTTTCGAGCAAATGAAAGTGCGGTCTTCAACCCTTGCTACATCGTTGGGGTCGGAGCAAGCGAGATAAGAGTTTGGGCGTTTGATGGGGTTGAGTTTTTTGAAGGTGCCGGCTTGTACCAACAAATCACATAAATGTGTGTACTCGTCATCAGAGCCATCGCACCAAACGATGTCATCGGGTTTGCATAGAGCAGCCATTTCGCCAACCCAAGCGATGAGGTGGGTGTTTTTGACAAAGTTTGGGGGTACTAGGCCCAAACTTTTATGTGCGGGTGCATTCATGAGTCGCTCCTGATCAAATTAATTAAGGTCAAGTACTTGATGAGATCAAGAGCCTGACCTTAAAGAACTCTAAGGCCTGATGGAACATCGTAACCGAACTACCCCAACACAAACCATTGGGTAAGACGAGAGCTTTTAGAGGCAACTTGTCCGTCAAAGCCCATAGGCATCAACAAGGAAAACAAACAAAGGTGTCTGAACGTCGCTTGCAATAGAACTTAGGCCATGGTGACCGCGATAAAAGCAAGCAAGAAAATCAAGATGGCGCCGCCAATGGGCAACACAATCGGCATCATTGGAACAATGGACTCCACGACATCGGTGGTTTTTGTTGAAGAAGGGTTGGATGCATCTGACATGTTGGATCTCCTGGAAAGGTCTTAAATTATAACTTTTTTGTCATCTTTTTGACTCAATAAGAAGGCCAATTGTGAGCGATAAAATGGCGCGATCGAGTCGCAAACTCCAAATATAATAAAAAAAGATTAATTTTCATGTTTTGAGCTTGCTTTTAGGACTAAGGGCTCCATGTACACCTTCGAATTGATGGCAAATTCTGATGACCTTTTGAGGCAAGCGATTTTATGAAAACTGAGAACACCCCGTACACCCGAAGTGCTGAACTTCCAGAGTTGCTCGAATCGAGGATTTTGATCTTAGATGGCGCCATGGGAACGATGATACAAAGGTTGAAGTTGACGGAGGAGCAGTACCGAGGCGAGCGGTTCAAAGATGTGGCACAAGCGGTGCAAGGCAACAATGAGCTCTTGAACTTGACCAAGCCCAAAGTGATTCAAGACATCCATGAGTCTTTTCTTGAAAGCGGTGTTGACCTGATCGAGACCAACACATTTGGGGCAACGCGAATTGCACAAGAAGATTACAAATTGGCCGATTTGGCTTATGAAATGAACCTGGCTGCAGCCCAATTGGCAAGGCGCGCCTGTGACAAATATTCAACGGCACAACATAAAAGATATGTTTTTGGAGCCTTGGGGCCAACCCCCAAAACAGCCAGTATCAGCCCAGAGGTGAACGATCCAGGGGCCAGAAATGTGGACTTTGAAGAACTTCGGGCAAGTTACTTTGAACAAGTCAGCGCTTTGATGCAAGGAGGCGTAGATGGCTTGATCGTTGAGACCGTCTTTGACACGCTCAATGCCAAGGCCGCATTGTTTGCAATTGAAGAGTGTTTTGAGAAAACCCAAGAGCGCCTTCCTCTGATCATCAGTGGTACCGTGACGGATGCTTCAGGAAGAATTCTCTCAGGACAAACCGTCAGTGCATTTTGGTACAGCGTCAAGCACGCCAATCCCCTGGCGGTAGGTCTTAATTGTGCATTGGGCGCTGCGTTGATGAAGCCCTACCTTTTTGAGCTGTCAAAAGTGGCAGGCGATACCTTCATCTGTTGCTATCCCAATGCGGGTCTACCCAACCCAATGAGTGATACAGGGTTTGACGAAACGCCTGCCGACACCAGTCGTTTGTTGCATGAATTTGCAAAAGAAGGATTGCTCAACATTGTGGGGGGGTGTTGTGGAACCACCCCAGAGCACTTGTTTGAAATAAAAAAATGTGTCTCCCAAGAAGACCCGCGCCGCATTGCTGCATAAATAATTTAGAATCATGTCTACCTCAAGGAGCGTTGCAGCCTAGCAAAGTAGATAGGTCAGGCTTGGGGTTAGATGTTTAGACAACTGCGCTCACCAGAGTAAAAAAACTCACTGGTGAGGACCATGTTGATCACAGACAAAGAAAACGCTAATAATTCTGAACACGACAAAGCACTTTTTCTTTGTGGCTTAGAGCCACTGATCATTGGAAAAGACAGCTTATTTGTCAATATTGGAGAAAGAACCAACGTCACGGGCTCAAAAGCATTTGCAAAAATGATTTTGAACGGCGAATATGAGCGCGCCTTGGCGGTTGCTAGGCAACAAGTAGAAAATGGCGCCCAAATCATCGACGTCAACATGGACGAGGCCATGCTGGACAGCCAAGCTGCCATGGTTCAATTCTTGAACCTCATGGCCACAGAGCCAGACATTGCTAGAGTGCCGGTCATGATTGA
>CAIMNS010000080.1 GCA_903842945.1 uncultured Burkholderiales bacterium | reverse complement strand
TTGGAGGTCAGGCTTTTTAAAGCTTGTATTGATACAAGTTAAAATAATAAAATCAATGACTTGTAGAAGTCATTTAACCTAATTTCTTGACCAAAACGCGTGAGCCGCGCTCGGGGTTGTAGGCTTTTCGTTTGCTCGCAGGTAACCACTCTGGCTCAACTGGGACAAATCCTCGCTTGATGAACCAGTGCATGGTGCGTGTGGTCAAGACAAAGAGGCTTTGAAGGCCCAGTGCTTTGGCGCGCTGCTCAATGCGTTTGAGGACTTTCTCGCCATCTCCTTGGTTTTGCGATTGGGGTGCGACGGTGAGGGCGGCCAATTCGGCGGTTTTCTCCTGATCGAACACATACATGGCGGCACACGCAAAAATCACCCCATCGTGCTCAATGACCGTGTACTGGCCGATGTCGCGCTCAATTTCAGTCCTAGAGCGTTTGACCAAGGTGCCGTCCTTTTCAAACGGCTCGATCAGTTGCAAAATACCACCCACATCCTCGTTGGACGCCTCTCGCAAGCTCTCCAACTTTTCGTCCACAATCATCGTGCCAATGCCATCATGCATATAGACTTCAAGCAGCAAGGCGCCATCCACAGCGAAGGGCAAAATATGGCTTCGCTCAACACCCGCTTTGCAGGCCTTCACGCAGTGCTGCAAGTAAAAAGCCAAGTCCTCAGGTCGATTGGCAGGGGGCAGTTGGGCCAGCAGTTTTTCTGCGCTGTCCAAGGGCAACTCGGTGTCAATCGGGTTGTCCTCTGAAAGAGGCTCCATCGGGCTCAAGGGGATACCGGGCACTTCGCACACAAAAATCAACTTGTCTGCTTGCAAGGCCATCGCTACCGACGTTGCAACCTCCTCCATGGCCAAATTGAAGGCCTCGCCTGTCGGAGAAAAGCCAAACGGAGACAACAAGACCAAGGAGCCCATGTCCAGGGTCTGCTTGATGCCTTGCACATCCACCTTTCGCACCAGCCCCGAGGATTTGTAATCGATGCCGTTCACGATGCCTATGGGTCTGGCCGTGATGAAATTGCCCGATATCACGCGAACCGTGGCACCCGCCATGGGCGTGTTGGGCAGCCCTTGGCTGAAAGCGGCTTCGATTTCATAGCGCAACTGACCGGCCGCCTCTTGTGCGCAGTCCAAGGCCACCTCATCGGTGATGCGTGTGCCGTTGGCGTACAGGGGTTGATGCCCTTTGGCGAGCAGCTGTTCGTTGACCTGGGGCCTGAAGCCGTGCACCAAAACCAGCTTGACCCCCATGCTTTGAATAAGGGCCAAGTCTTGTGCCAGGGCTTGAAGTTTGTTCGCTTGGATCGCCTCTCCAGAGATGGCCACCACAAAGGTCTTGCCCCGGTGCATGTGAATGTAGGGGGCCACCGATCTGAACCAGGGCACAAAGGTGAAGTTAAAAACCAAAGACATAAGGGCGTGGTGCTCAAGAAAAAAAACGTTGCCCGTCAAAGCCTAGGGCGTGCATGAACTGCCAAGAAGCCCCTACATCAAATGGGTGGGCTTATCTGACACCGATGCTTTTGATTTGGGGCTTGCAGCTGAGATAATGCTCCATTGTGAACTAATTTTGGCCTTTTTTTGACAAACGCTTCTTTCAACATCGAATTCCCGCCTTCTTTGCCCGTCTCCATGAGACGAGATGAGATCATGAAAGCCATCGAGGAGCACCAAGTGGTGATTGTCTCGGGTGAAACGGGCTCGGGCAAGACCACGCAATTGCCCAAGATGGCCTTGGCGCTTGGGCGCGGTCGAATGAATGCGCCCAAGGGCAGCAAGCCACGTTGGATCGGCCACACACAACCCAGACGAATTGCTGCGACCTCGGTGGCCAAGCGCATTGCCGAGGAACTGAACACCCCCTTGGGCGATGTGGTGGGCTACAAGGTCAGGTTCAACGACCAACTCGGTCCCCAGTCCTCGATCAAACTCATGACCGATGGTATTTTGCTGGCCGAGACCCAAGGCGACCCCTTGTTGAATGCCTATGACACGATCATCATCGATGAGGCCCATGAGAGAAGTTTGAACATTGATTTCTTGTTGGGTTATTTGAAGGAAATCTTGCCCAAGCGCCCCGACTTGAAGGTCATCGTCACCTCGGCCACCATCGACTCGGACCGCTTTGCCAAGCATTTTGCCTCCAGCAAAGGACCGGCGCCGGTCATCCAAGTCTCTGGGCGAACCTTTCCGGTGGAGCTGCGCTACGCTCCCTTTGAAGAGGCGAAGGATTACGGCTTGAACGAAGCGATTGCAGACGCCTTGGATGTGCTCTGGAGCAACCCCATGGAAGGCGGGGACGTGTTGGTGTTCTTGGCCGGTGAGCGAGAGATTCGAGAAGCGGCGGATCATTTGAGAGAGCACTTGAAGGGGCAGGTGAGCAACGCGAATGCGGAAGTTCTCCCCCTTTTTGCGCGATTGACCCAGGCCGAACAAGACCGAATTTTCAGTGCCCATTCACAAAGACGGGTGGTCTTGGCCACCAATGTGGCCGAGACCTCGTTGACCGTGCCAGGTATTCGCTTTGTCATCGATTCGGGACTCGCGCGCGTCAAGCGCTACAGCTACCGCTCCAAGGTCGAGCAGCTGTTGATCGAACCGATCTCACAAGCCGCGGCCAATCAACGAGCTGGGCGCTGTGGTCGAGTGGCCAATGGCATTTGCATTCGGCTGTACGGCGAAGAAGATTTCAAGGCAAGGAGCCCTTTCACGGACCCTGAAATTCTCAGAAGCTCTCTGGCGGGTGTGATCTTACGAATGAAGTCGTTGAGGTTTGGAGACGTTGAGAGGTTCGCTTTTTTAGAGCCTCCGAAGCCCAAAGCCATCACCGATGGCTACCAATTGCTCAATGAACTTGGTGCCATGGATGAGTTCAATCACCTGACGCGTTTGGGTGAAGAGCTCTCCAAGTTGCCCTTGGACCCCAGAGTGGGGCGCATGATCTTGGAGGCGCGAGAGCGGGGTGCTTTGGACGAGGTGCTGATCATTGCCTCCGCCTTGAGTGTGCAAGACGTGCGCGACCGTCCCCTGTCCCAGCAGTCCCAAGCCGATCAAGCCCATGCCAAGTTCAAGGACGACAAAAGTGAATTCACAGGCTTTGTGACGCTTTGGCATTGGTTGAAAGCCGCCAGGGGTGACAAAGAACCCAAGGAGCTGAGAGTGCAGAGAGAACCGTCACAGCCCCAGCTTCAGGCCAAGCCCCTCCAACAGCACCAGCACCAGGCCAAACCCCCTTTGCCTAAGCCTCAACAACGACCCCATCGCGGTTTGACCCGGTCATCGAACAAAGAGGAGGCCTCCCAACCCCAGGTTCAAGAAGCCCAACCGGGACAAGCAACTCGGCAAGAGCCCTTGGGACCCAAAGCGCTCATGCGCTCCAAGGACTATGCCCAACTGAGCCTGCAGTTGAGTGCCCAAGTTCAGTCCCAAATGGGTGCCTTAAGGGGAGACCCCAAGCCTCCACTTCGCCCCCTTCCTGCCAGGGCTCAAGCCAGTCCAAGCGCCCAAGTGCTTCAACCCCGATTGAGCCAACGCCAATTCGATCAGCTCTTGAGACAAAACTTCCTGAGCCCCAGAAGGCTCAGGGAGTGGCGAGATGTTTACACCCAACTCTTGAGCGTCGTGCACGAGCAAAGGTGGAAGCTCAACCCCAAGCCCGCTAGCTACGAGCAGTTGCATTTGAGTTTGCTCTCGGGGCTTCTTGGCAACATTGGTTTCAAGCCCGACGATCAAGAGCATTACCTGGGTGCTCGGGGCATCAAGTTCTACAAGCACCCAGGGGCGCATTTGCGCAAGAAACCAGGGCGCTGGATCGTGGCCGCGGAAATCGTCGAGACCACTCGTGTTTTTGGTCGGGCCGTTGCCAACATTGAACCGCACTGGTTGGAGGAAGTGGGCGGGCACCTGCTAAAAAAACAACTCCTGGATCCGCATTGGGAGAAAAAGCACGCCGAGGTCGCGGCCTACGAGCGTGCAACGCTGTATGGCTTGGTGGTCTACAGCGGGCGACGCGTGCCCTTTGCACGCCTGGACATGCGAGCGGCTCGGCAAATCTTCATCCGTGAGGCCTTGGTGCATCTCGAATGGGAGACGAGGTTGAAGTTTTTATCGGCCAATCAAAAGCTGATCGATGAAATCGAAGACATGGAGCACAAGTCCAGGCGTCAAGATGTGTTGGTCGACGATGAGTTGATTTTTGCGTTCTACGATGAACTCTTGCCTGAACACGTCTACAGCGGACAGACGCTGGAGAAGTGGTACAAAGAGCAAGAGGCGAGCGACCCCAAGGCCCCACCTCTTTTCATGAGCAAACAAACGCTCATGCGCCACGAGGCCAAAGGCATCAACTACCAGTCCTTTCCTCCCACCCTTCGCATGGGCGGGGTGGACTGCAAGGTGGAGTATTTGCATGAGCCCGGTGCCGCCCGAGATGGCATGAGTGTCACCCTTCCTCTTTTTGTGCTGAACCAAGTGCAAGAGGACAGGGCGGAGTGGTTGGTGCCTGGCATGCTCAAAGAAAAAATTCAAGCCCTGCTTAAAAGTCTTCCCCAGCGGCCCAGATCGCGCCTGGTGCCCTTGCCGCAAAGCGCACAACAGTTCTACGATGCCCTGTGCTCCCCTGAGCGCTTTGCGCAGGGCTCACTGATGAACAGCTTGCTGCAACAAGTCAGAGAAAAGACCCAACTGGATTTGAAGCCCACGGACTTTAAAACGGAGACCTTGCAGGTGCATTTGCTGTGTCACTTTCAAGTCGTCGATGAGCACCAACGCATGCTCGCCCAAGGCCGTAACTTGGGTAGCCTCAAGGCCCAATTGAGCACCCAAGCGCGCGGCGCCTTTCAAGCCCTGGCCTCGATCAAAACCCAACTCAAGCCTGACACCGTCCCCAAAGACGGCGCATCCCAAGAGGCTTGGAGCGTGCAGAGCTCGGCCAACACGAACCACATACCGTCGAACGACAAGGCCAACGGCAACGCCAAGGGGCAGTCCTTAGGCACAAGAGCTGAAGACGCACCGGGCAACGCCGACAAGGTCTACACCACATGGGACTTCGAGCCCTTGCCCGAACTGATGGAAATCAAGCGAGGCGCGCAATCTTTGGTGGGCTTTCCGGCCTTGGTGGATGTGGGCGACGGTGTCAGGATTGAAGTCTTTGATGAACCTGACGTGGCGCACAGCAAGCTGGCCAAAGGCCTTGAGCGGCTCTTTGTGCTGGAGCTCAAAGAGTCCATCAAGTTCTTGCAAAAGAACTTGCCCGCCTTGGTCGGCATGAACATGATCTACCTGCAAGTCAGCCCCAAGGCGGCGAGCGACGAGGTGTTCAAAGACCTCTTGAGCGTGTCCGTGCACAGGGCTTTCATGAACGAGCCTTGGCCGCGCGATGGGGGCAGTTTTGCGCAACGCTTGCAAGAAGGTCGTGGACGCTTTAACTTGATTGCCCAAGAGGTGTGTAAAAGCATCCATCAAGTGCTGCTCGAGTACCAAGCCTGTCGCAAAAAATTAAAAGACATGAAGTTGCCCGCTGAGGTGAGCGAGGACCTTGAGGGGCAGTTGAACAAGCTCATCACGCCGCGCTTCATCACCCACATCCCCTACACACAGTGGCAGCATTTGCCCCGCTACCTCAAAGCCATTCATTTGCGAATGGACAAGTACAAGTCCGATCCAGCCCGCGATCAGATGAAGTTGTCAGAACTCAAGCCCGTGGAGTCCAAATTTTGGCGATGGATGGATGCAAGAAAAGGTCAAGAAGACGACAGGAGCCGAGAGTTCCGTTGGTTGCTGGAGGAAATGCGGGTGAGTGCCTTTGCTCAGGAACTCAGAACCCCTCAACCGGTGAGCCTCAAACGTTTGGAGAAGGCTTGGGCGCTTCTTCAGCAGTAGAGCTTGTTGTAGAGCTGCCTTCACAACGACCTGTCAAAAGAGGCCTTCAAGGTGCTTAGAGTTGGGCCAAACGCTCCAGAGCCAAGTTCAAGGTTTCGTCTTTTTTTGCAAAGCAAAAGCGAACGATGCCTTGATCAAAGCCGTTTCTGTAAAAAGCCGACAGTGGAATGGCCGCCACCCCTATCTCCGTGGTGAGCCATTGGCAAAACTTGGACTCTCCCAGAGACTTCTCTGGCACTTTCAAATCGTCCAAACGCACACACTGAAAGTAACTGCCAAGAGCGGGTAGCAAAGAGAAATGGGTTTTTGCAAGACCGGCTTGAAAGAGGTCGCGCTTTCTTTGGTAAAAAGCGGGCAGTTGCACATAGGGGCTTGGGTCTTGCATGTACCTGGCCAAGGCGTGCTGCACCGGTGTGTTGACGGTAAAGACGTTGAATTGGTGAACTTTTCTGAATTCAGCGGTGAGTTGTGCCGGAGCGGCACAATAGGCCACCTTCCAACCGGTGACGTGGTAGGTTTTACCAAAGCTTGAAACGATGAAGGCCCTCTCAGCCAAGACCTCAAAGCTTGCAGCACTCAGGTGATGGTAGGGCGCATAGACCATGTGCTCATAGACCTCATCGCTGATCACAAAGATGGAGCTGCCCTTTAAAATTTCGCTCAAGTGCAGGTAGTCCTCGGCGCTCCAAATGGTCGCACTGGGGTTGTGCGGAGAGTTGATCAAAATGGCTCGGGTTTTGGGGGTGATGGCGTTTTGAATCGCTTCAAAATCCACCTTGAAACTGCCCGGTTTCAAGGGCACAGGCACCACCACACCTCCAGCCAACTCGATGTTGGGGATGTAACTGTCGTAGCAAGGCTCCAACACGATCACCTCGTCACCGGTTCTCACGATCGCCAAAATGGCGCTCAAAATCGCCTGGGTCGCCCCCGCGGTGATGGTGATCTCGCTGTTGGCGTCATAGCTTTTGTGATAAAGCGCCTCAATTTTTTTCGCGACCGCTGCTCTCAACTCTGGCACGCCCAACATCGAAGGGTATTGGTTCAAGCCTTCAAGCATGGCGTTGGTGACGTGCTGGACCAATTCTGGTGCACAAGCGAAATCTGGAAAGCCTTGACCTAAATTCACCGCTTGGTGTTCTTGGGCAAGAGCCGACATCACCGTGAAGATGGTGGTGCCCACATGGGGCAGTTTCGAGTCGAGGGTAGGCGTCATGGAGCGGGCGTTCAATAAAAAAGGGACAAGGAGGAGCTTGGGATATGGAAATTTTCAGGGCAAAGGGCCCTGAGCGCTTAGAGTGGTTTTACCAGTAGCCATCAAAAAAACCTCAGGTTTTGTTGCTGTTCATGGCCTCACGGATGGTTTTTTCTGTGAGTTGGGGGCTCAAAAGCTTGGCGAACTCCAAGACGAATTGCCGCAAATAGGCGCCTCTTCGAAAGGCCACACGAGCGACATTCTTGCCAAACAAATGGGAGGCTGGTTTGAACACCAAATCCGAATCGAGTTGAGGCTGAACGGCCATCTCTGCGATGATGCCAACGCCCATGCCAATGCGCACATAGGTTTTGATCACGTCAGAGTCGATGGCTTCCAAGGCGATGTTGGGGATCAAATGCTTCGCTTGAAAGGCTTGGTCGATCTTTTGTCGGCCCGTGAAGCTTGGGTGGTAAGTCACCAAGGGGTAGGCACCGAGCTCCTTCAAGGTGATGGGTTTTTTCTTTTGAATCAGGGCATGCCCGGGGGGCAACACCAAGACGTGTTGCCAGTCATAGCAGGGCAAGGTGACCAGGTCTTGGTAGTCGGCCAAGGATTCCGTGGCAATGGCGATATCGGCCTCTTCGCTCATCACCATGTGAGCGGCTTGGCTGGGTGTTCCTTGGTGCAGGCTGATGTTGACGCTGGGGTAGGCTCTCCTGAGGTCGGTGAGCACCTGAGGCAAGACGTACCTGGCCTGCGTGTGGGTGGTCGCAATGGAGAAGGTGCCCGAGTCTTTGGCGCTGTATTCATTGCCGATGCGTTTTAAGTTGTTGAGCTCGTTCAAGATGACCTCAATGCTTGACAACACGTGGCGCCCTGGTTCGGTGATGGTTTTGAGTCTTTTGCCATGTCGAGCAAAAATATCCACACCCAACTCAAGTTCGAGTTCAAGAATGGCCTTGGAGACACCCGGTTGAGAGGTGTGCAAGGCCTTGGCAGCCTCGGTCAGGTTCAGACCTCGTTTGGCCGCTTCATGGACGAATTTGAATTGATGCAAGTTCATAACTTCTAATTATAATTAAATAGTTTGATAGATCAAATAGTAGTAAATTATTGTCAACTCTTAATGAGAAGGTCCATGGAGCTGATCTCAGGTCCATGAAATGCAATTTCAAGCGATCTTGACCAAGGGCTCAAAGCTCAAAGATGAGGTCTTCAATCAAGGCTTTCAAAGCCAGGGCGTGAAGGGAGTCTTGGTCAAAAAGCGTCTCTAAAATTTCAAAATGATTGACCCCTTGCACCCAATGTGTGGTGATCCTTTTGTTCTTGACCTTCAAACATTCAGAGAACTCTTGAAACTGTCTTATGAATTCTGGGGACTCGTTGTCCCCGCACAAAAGCGCAACAGGCATCTTGAAATGTTCAGCCCATCTTTGTGGACTCAAGTCCTGCACCATCTCTTGGGTGAACCGGACATATTGGCTTCTCGCTGAAAGGCTCACGGGTTCGAGTTCATACATGCCTGAGCAGCACAACAAGGCACGGATGGGGTGCTCTTGGAGTCCTAGACTGACCCAGTCCCTGGTGACCATGCACGCCGACAAATGCGCGCCCGATGAATGTCCCACCACAATGATTTTTTTGGGGTTGGCTCCGCGCTTGGCACACGTTTGGTAGGTGTAGAGCAAAGCGTTTTGAACTTGTCGCGCCAAGTGCGAGAGGTTCCCGTCCACGTCGCTCACCGCATCAAAATCTGGAATCACCACATGGCAGCCCATCTGATGCAGCCAATGCGCTTGAAGCGCGTTGGTCTGAGCCGTGCCTGACTTCCAAGCGCCGCCATGCACAAAAAACACGAGTGGTGCATGGGCCTTCTCGCTCACATACCAGTCCAGCCTCTCAACGGGTTCGCGTCCATACGACAAGCGCAAAGGCTCAGGTAGACGTTGTCTTGAGAGAGCACTTTTGTGAGCAATTTGCGCCAAGACTTGGACCCTGTTGGGTGCATGGTTGGCCTGGTCGTAGGCCCAGTCCAATTGCCCCTGCGTCATGCCTTTGTAAACCCGCGGCTCTGAATCGAGGGCTTGGGGTCTGGAGCTGTCCATCACAAACTCACCCCAGATAGTTTCACCGCGGTCTTTCTGGACACCAGTTCTGCCTTGATGTGCTTGTTGAACTCATCGGGCCCCAAGCCTGAATAGTCATAGCCTTTGGCATCGATTTCATTGGCTTTGAAAGTAGCGTCGTTGAGCACCGCCAGCACATCTTTGTTGATTCTTTGAACCACGGCGCTTGACAAGACCTTGGGTGCAAAAAGACCCACCCAAACGTTGGCATCGACCTCGGGGTAGCCAAGCTCGGTCATGGTGGGGACTTCCGGAAAAAATGACGAGCGGGTTTTACCCCCAAATGCCACGGGCTTGATGCGTTTGTTGGCAATGAAGGGCTTGGCCGAGACCACACCCGACCAACTCATGCTCACCTCATCGGCCACCACCGCTGCAATGGCTTGAGGGATGCCTTTGTAGGGCACATGCAAGATGGACAAACCCGACTTTTGCTTGAACAGTTCGGTGGCCAATTGGGGCTGACTGCCTGGGCCATAAGAGGAGTAGGACAAGGCCTCAGGCTTGGCCTTGGCCAGGTCCATCAACTCGGCCATGGAGTTGATGCCCGTGCGCTGACCCACCACCAACAGTTGACTGAAGGAGACCAGTTGCGTGATGGCGGTGAAGTCCCGCTCCAAATCGTAAGGCAATTTGGCGTAGAGATGCGGGTTGATCGTGAAGGTCGCATCGGTGGTGAAGAGCAAGGTGTAGGGGTCGTTGGCATGGGCCACGGCCTCGGTACCAATGAGCGTGTTGGCGCCCAAACGGTTGTCGATGGTGACCGATTGCTGCCACTTGTCTTGCAAGCGATAGGCCAAAGCCCTGGCCAACAAGTCCACGCCTCCACCCGCAGGGTAGGGGACCACGAGCTTGACCGCTTTGTTGGGCCAATCTTGGGCTAGACTTTGGGTGGTGGACAAAGCCATGGTCAAGGCCATCGTTAAAGCCATCGATAAAGCCAGTGTCCAAGTCCTTGTCATCGTCTTGGTCAAGGCCATGAACCAGGCCATGAACCAGGTCTTGACCCCATGTCCTGCTAGAACACCTTGACCCACCAGAGTTCGAAAAAAAGAACGCATTGTTCAAATCCATTCATAAAAAAAAGCCATCGTTTTCATTATGTCACAGCACACCCAGCCAACGCAGCCAAGCCAGGCAAGTCCGTCCTCTGAAGGTTCAAAGGCCCCCGGGCCTCTTGGCTGGGATCGGCCCCTCCCGTGCTTGCCTGAAACTCGGTTTTTACGCATCCCAGACGTCTCCAGATCTTTGTACCTTGGGGACCGCTTTTCCTACATGCAAGCTGGTCCATGGGACGCTCCACCCATCGTTTTCTTGCATGGCATTGGTGCCAACAGCACTTACTTTCGATTCCAACTCTCTCAGTTGTCCCAAGACTTCAACGTCATCGCATGGAATGCGCCAGGTTATTGGCTGAGCGATGCGTTCATGGCCCAACACCCCAATGAACACGACTATGCCAACGCTCTCAGGGACTTTCTTCGTGCTTTGAAGTTGAGCCGGGTGAGCCTTGGTGGCAACTCCTTTGGCTCGGTGGTGGCACAGGCCTTTGCGATCGACCATCCAGACAGGGTCGAGCGCATGATGCTCACAGGCACTGGCGTTGGGCAAACCCAGGTCACCCCTCAAAGAAGAGCGAGCTTTGAGGCTCGGGCGCAAAGGATCCTTCAAGGTGGGTACCAATACGCAGATGCGGGGGTGGACACCTTGGTGGGCCCACAGACCTCGCCCGTCATCAAAGACATGTTGATCGAGTTGAGCCGTGCCAACCAGCCCGCGGGTTTGCTCAGAGCGGTGTCCTTTCGCCTGAGCAGTTTCTTCACCCCAGACCATGCCCAGAAGATGAGCATGCCCGTTTGGATGGTTCAAGGTCAACTCGATCAAACCAACCCCAGAGCCGAAAACGCGGATCTCTTGTTGCCCAAACTGCCCAAGGCCAAGTTCTTTGAGTGGCCAGGCGTTGCGCATTTGCCTGAAGTCGAGGACCCGCTTGCCTTTAACCAGTTGATGAAGGAGTTCATGCAGGCAGCTTGATGCACGAAGCTAGGTGCACGAAGCTTGATGTACAAAGCTGATGTACAAAGTTGATCTCTTAAAGTTCCAAACCCTTCAGAGCCGTTTGTGCCAAAAAGGCCACCACCTCAGGGATCTCCCCAGCTGAGGGCATCACCTTCAAGCTGACACCCGGGTGCTTTTCCCTCAAGGCCTGGGCTTGTTCGGGAAGGTCCTCTCGTGCGTGCCGCCCAACCCCTAAAAACAAGGGAAACAAGTTGATTTCTTTCACCCCAAGTGCGACCAATTCCGATGCGCAGTCCAGTAAGCTTGGTGTGGTCATCTCCAAGTAGGCACAGCGCACCAGCACCGTGGGCGACTGCGATTGAATGGACATGGCAATGGCTTTGATGGGTTCGTGCCACAAGGGGTCTCTTGAACCATGGGCAAAGACGATGACGGATTTCAACATACCAAATCTTTCAAATTCAAACAAGAAAAGTCCCAGGCGCTACTGTTTGAGCACCAGCCAGCCAAAGGCCATCAAAGACACCACGGTGTAGATGATGCCAGGTGTGGCTGCCGCCAGCCAGGGGACCCATTGGTTCAAGTTGCCAATGTAGCCAAACACGTTGTTCATCAAAAAGAAACTGATGCCAATCATCACTCCGGCAAAAACCAAGGTGGCAATGTTGCTGCTCCTAAAGTGAAGGTAAGCAAAGGGCAGTGCCAAGACCACCATCACCAAACAACTGACAGGGTAGAAAACTTTTTTCCAGAATTCGATCTCATAGCGTTGGGCCGTTTGTGCATTGGCTTGA
This sequence comes from uncultured Burkholderiales bacterium, assembly GCA_903842945.1. Taxonomy (GTDB): domain Bacteria; phylum Pseudomonadota; class Gammaproteobacteria; order Burkholderiales; family Burkholderiaceae_C; genus Limnohabitans. Next base: position 1,035 of record CAIMNS010000080.1, on the reverse strand, counting down.
AGGTGTTGAACGAATTGGAACAAGTCGATCGTGCCCATGCGCTCGGGCTTCAACAGAGCTACCGCCACCATCTCGGGTTTGATGGTCGTGGGCCACCTCAGTTGCGCTACGTCCAAGCGAACCACGGGTTTTAAATTCTGAGCGTTTTCGTCCAAAGCAGAGGGTGACTCGCTTGCGGACATTGAGCAGGGCAGCCAAGAGGACGCGTACGGTTGGAACTCTGAGGAGTACTACGACCCTGACTGGCAGTATGAGTTCTAATGACTGTGCGCGCGGCACAGCTGGCATGCCTGTGCTCATGGGGTTGTGTGCACGAGGTGGGTATCTGCCTGAGCACGAGTAACGCATCCTACTAGTTGTACTGCATGCACGGTCATCGCACGCCGCTGCAAGCATGGTGTACACTCACTGGACAGCTTACTCACCACTCTTGCGGCAACCTAGGCTGTGTTGGTCGGGTGTGGCCCACCGCAGCAGCTTCTCGGTCGCTTCGTCACCATACTTTTCCTCATTTTGCAATGCAGGTCGACACGGGTGACGACTCAACTCGCCTTAGCGTCACGCAGGTTTTTGTGATGTCGACAGACATTGCTGCCCCGCCTTCGATGGTGTGGCCGTGCCTCACTCGCAACGAGCGAAACAAGGGCCTCCCAGCCGGCGATCATCAAGCCGCCTGGGCAGCGCCACGGCACAACGTCAACTACGCGGCGAGTGCGCCATTGATGCTGATGTGCCACCCTATCAAATTTTAGGGGGTGTAGTTAAGTTGTAGCGACTCTCACGATGCTTACTGTCGATATCCTTCGCCAAGATGTTCAGCCTGTGCTGTGGCTCAGTTTTTCAGCGCGCCGCGCGGCTCGCCTCGCTGCCCCAGAGCTGCGTGGCTGCAGCCCGCTTGAAAAGCCATAAGAGTAGCAAGGGCCAACTGGGGCCGTATCTTCGCAAGGCCGCGGCGGCGGTTGCGCCCGCGCCCGCACCGGCGGCCGTGCAAACGCCCCCCGCACCGGCGGCCGTGCAAACGCCCCCCGCACCGGC
>CAIMNS010000079.1 GCA_903842945.1 uncultured Burkholderiales bacterium | reverse complement strand
TGTCAGGAACTTTTTGCAAGACCACCACAGCATTGAAGATGCGATGCGAGCTTATGTGTCGGCGGTAAAAGAGGGATCATTTCCCGACAACGAGCGCCATGCGTGGTAAATCTCATCGTTTTTCACCTGATGAAGTGAATTGGGGCATGTTTCAGGCATTGTCATCAAATAGACACTAAAATACTCTTTTTAGAGATATTTTGATTGTGTCCTTCACTTTGAAAGGCACGGCACATCAAATCCTGTCCCAACACGGGATTTTTACCTATGGCCAATTCGTGTCCCGTGCTGTAGTCTAAAGTTAAACTTTTTGAAAGAAAAACACCATGATTTCTAGAAGATCGATTGTTCAAGGTTTGGCCACGGCAAGTGTGCCAGGGTTGATGTCTGCCTCCTCATTGGCATGGGCTGCAGATCCAAAGATATTGAAACTCTCCCATCAATTTCCAGGAGGCTCGATTGACAAGGGCGACTTTAGGGATCGACTTGCAAGAAAGTTTGCACAAGATGTTGAAAAACGCACGGCAGGTGCCTTGAAATTTGAAATTTACCCTGGCTCATCTTTGATGAAAACAGTGGCTCAGTTTTCTGCGGTCAGGAAAGGTGCCTTGGATTTGACGCTGTACCCATTGGCCTATGCTGGCGGAGAGGTTCAAGAGGTCAATATTGGTCTCATGCCTTGCATGGTCACCTCTTACGAGCAAGGTTTTGCTTGGAAAAAAGCGGAAATTGGTCGTGAACTCACCAAGCTGCTTGAGGCCAAAGGCGTGAAGATCGTGACTTGGATTTGGCAAGCTGGCGGCACTGTTTCAAGGAACGTGCCTGTTGTCTCCCCAGACGATGTCAAAGGACTCAAGATCAGGGGTGGAAGCCGAGAGATGGATTTGATGCTCAAACAAGCTGGAGGCATCATTTCAAGTGTGCCGTCCAACGAAATTTATCCAGCCATGCAAACCGGCTCACTTGATGCAGCCATCACGTCTTCGACCTCTTTGATCTCTTTCAGATTGGAAGAGATTTCAAAGGCTCTCACCACGGGTCGCGGTAAGAGTTTTTGGTACATGTTTGAGCCCTTGTTGATGTCCAAAGTGATTTTTGATGCATTGCCTGCTGATCAACAAAAAGCCATCGAAGAGGTGGGTTTAGATCTTGAGAAGTTTGCAACCAGCATGGCCAAAGCCGATGACGAGGATGTGGCGCTGGTTTATAAAAAAGCCGGAGCCAAAGTCTTTGACATGGATGATGCAATCATTTCCAAGTGGAAAAAAATTGCTGAGGAATCGGCTTGGATTGATTACGCCAAGAGAAGCTCTGAGTGTGAGAGATTTTTAAAGCTTGCCAAAGCAGTTTAGTAAAGGACATTGGAATGCCGCATGACATGACCTCGGGCTCCAAGGAGACCGCTTTGGAGCACAAAGGTCTCTTTTTTAAAGCCCTGCACGCCTTTAACCGTTTGGCGGCCTTGATGGGATCTGTTGCAATTGGTCTAGCGGCCTGTGTGCTGACTTGGGAGGCCACGGCCAGGTATCTCTTTAAGATCCCCAGCGACTGGCAAGACGAGGTGACCATTTTCTTGCTTGTGGGCGCGACCTTTTTATCCGCTGGCTGGGTGCAAATTCAGCGTGGACATGTGGGTATCCAAGCCTTGGGCGGCGTTCTCAGTCCGCAAGCGGATTTGATTCGCCGGTACTTGTCGGATATCTTGTCGCTGCTGTTTTGCCTCTTTTTTTCATGGAAGTCTTGGACACTCTTGATTGAAGCTGTTGAAGACAACCAAATTTCTGGTTCTGCCTTTGGCGCGCCTTTATGGATCCCCTACGGATCCATGGCCATTGGAACTTCTTTGCTTGTCTTGGTCTTGTTGGAGCAAGTTTTGAACAAAGAAGCCTTACAAAAAAAATAATTTTCTAAAAATGACAACTCTTCAAATTGGCCTGCTTTTTGGGTTTTCTACGTGTGTGGTTTTGTTCTCGGGGATGCCCATCGCTTTTGCACTAGGTGCGGTTGCTACGGTGTTCATGTTTTTTTTCATGCCCCATGCTTCACTGGACACCATTGCGCAAAATGTTTATGAGGAAATGGCGAGCATCACGCTTTTGACCATTCCCTTGTTCATCTTAAAGGGGGCGGCCATTGGAAAATCCAAGGCCGGGCGAGATCTTTACTCGGCTTTGCACATTTGGTTGAACAAAATCCCTGGAGGCTTAGGGATTGCGGTGACCTTGGCATGTGGTCTTTTTGCGGCGATGGCAGGTTCAAGTGCTGCGACCTGCTCGGCCATTGGCAGTTCTGCCATCCCAGAGATGAGAGAGCGCGGCTATTCGGCGGGTTTGTCTGCTGGCTTGGTTGCTGCTGGCGGAACCTTGGGTATATTGTTGCCACCGTCGGTGACTTTGATTTTGTATGCGGTAGCTGCTGAGCAGTCTTTGGGTCGGTTGTTTTTAGCGGGCATTGTTCCTGGCTTGGTTTTGGTGGTGTTGTTTGCGGGATATGGTATGTTCAAATTCAACTTGGAGCACAAGCAAGCACAAAAGCTAGCGGACCATGGTGGAGAGCGTGCGCGTATTTTGCAGGTCGATCATTACACCTTGAAGCAAAAGTTCGAAGCGATTCCTCGCGTCCTGCCCTTTTTAATTTTACTTTTGGGCGTGATGTGTGCCTTGTATGGTGGTTTTGCAACCCCTTCAGAGACCGCGGGACTGGGTGCTGTGATGGCCTTGATTTTGATTGCCTTGGTGTACGGTGCTTGGCGCTTATCGGATCTGAAACCCATTTTTACCAGCACCTTGTCTGAGGCCACGATGCTCATGATGATCATTGGCATGTCGCTTTTGTATTCGTATGTGATGAGCTATTTGCACATCAGTCAAAGTGCAGCAGAATGGATTGTGGGCCTGCATTTGTCAAAGTGGGTTTTGTTTTTAGCCATTGCAGTTTTGGTGGTGGTGCTCGGGTTTTTCTTGCCCCCAGTGAGCATCATTTTAATGACAGCCCCCATTATTTTGCCACCCTTGCGTGCAGAAGGCTTTGATCTGATTTGGTTTGGTGTGGTGATGTCGGTGATCATGGAGATGGGATTGATTCATCCACCGGTGGGCTTGAACATTTTTGTGATCAATAAAATCGCCCCAGACATTTCATTGAGTGAGGTGGTGTGGGGCACACTTCCCTTTGTCTTTTTGATCATGGTTGCCGTATTTATCTTGTGTGCCTTGCCTGACTTGGTCACGTTCTTGCCTGATTATTTTTTTGGTCCAGCCGCTATCAGATGATCGTGCTGAGCGGTGCATTTGGCTAGGACCGCCTTGGGCGCTTTTGATGGGCCGTTCAGAGGCCCAAAGAGAGGCTCACGTGGTAGGTGATCCATGATGCAGCATAGGCCAGCAAGAACAAGTAGCAGACCATGATCAAGGGCAACTTCCAGTTGCCCGTTTCTCGTTTGACCGTGGCGATGGTTGACAAACACTGGGGTGCAAAAACAAACCAAACCAACAGCGACAAGGCAGTGGGCAAGCTCCAAGTTTGAGTCAACACAGTGCCCAGTTCATGGCCCGCATTGGCAGAGTTGCTCGCAATCGAATAGACCGTTCCAAGAGCCCCTACCACCACTTCTCTTGCTGCCATACCTGGGATCAGGGCAACGCTTATTTGCCAATTGAAGCCGATGGGCTCAAAAATAGGAGCCAAGGCATGTCCCATGTAGCCTGCGAAACTGACTTCAATGGGTGCTCCTTCAAAGCCAGCTGGTGGCACGGGAAATGTCGCCAAGAACCACAGGCCCATGGTGAGCACCAAGATGACGCCGCCCACGCGATTAAGAAAAATCTTCGCTCTTTGCCACAGTCCCATGGCGACGTTATGAGGCGTTGGCCAGTGGTAGTTGGGCAACTCCATCATCAGCGGTCTTGCGACGAGTCCGGCCTGAGTGAATGTTTTTAAAACCCAAGCAACGGCCATTGCACCCAAAATGCCTAGTGCATAGAGCGCGAACAAAACCAGACCCCTCAAAGACAAACCCAGCGCCATGGATTCTTCTGGGATGAAAGTCGATAGCAGCAAGGTGTAGACGGGCAGTCTAGCGGAGCAAGTCATCAGGGGAGCGATCAAAATCGTGACCCATCGGTCTCTGGTATTGGAGATGGTTCTTGCTGCCATGATGCCTGGAATTGCACATGCAAAACTTGACAACAAGGGAATGAAAGATCGTCCAGATAGGCCCACGCTGCCCATGATGCGGTCAAGTAAATAGGCCGCTCTTGGGAGGTAGCCTGATTCCTCAAGAATCAGAATGAAGAAAAAAAGTATCAATATTTGCGGTAAAAAAACCAAAACCCCGCCCACACCCGCAATGAGACCATCCACCAACAAGCTGCGAAGCACTTCGATTTCAATGTGCGAGCCTATGCTCTCGCCGGTCCAAGTGGCCAAGTCTTTGATGGCCTGCATCGGTGCATTTGCCAAAACAAAGACAGATTGAAACACCAAGAACAAAACCAGTCCTAATATCAAAGAGCCCCACAGGGGATGCAAAACCCAGCGATCAAGTCTCTCGTTGATGGGATCTGGGTTGACGTCATCCAAGCCCATCTGGCTCAAGATGGCTTGTATTTTGTCGGTGTCTTGGCTTGCAATATCTTTTTGCGCATGCCATGATGTTTGACTGTCTTGGATAAAGGATGCGAAAGTGTCGTGGTTGAACTCTTTGAGCAAGAACGCTTTAAGTTGTTGAACACCTTGGGGTTCAATGCCGATGGTGGAAATCACGGGCATGTTCAAAGCCTTTGAGAGGGCCTGGGTATCGATTTCAATACCTCTTTTTTGGACCAGATCAAACATGTTCAAGGCCAAAACGCATGGCACACCTAGTCTTTGGACCGCAAGCGCCAATCGAAGGGTTCTTCTTAGGTTGGTGGCATCGACAACGCACACGGCAATGTCTGGTTTTTTTTCACCTGCAGCAATGCCTTTTAAGACATCGTGCGTCACTCTCTCATCCATGGACCTGGGGTACAGGCTGTAAACACCAGGCAAATCCAGTAAGCGGATCGATGCACCATTGTTTTGAGCGATCTTTCCCTCTTTTCTCTCAACCGTGACGCCAGAGTAGTTGGCTACCTTTTGCCGACTGCCTGTGAGCAAATTGAAGATCGCAGTTTTGCCACAATTGGGGTTGCCAATGAGTGCAATCAAGGGAGAAGAGTCAACGAAATAAACTGGGGCGGTTTGCACTCAATGCTCCAAGCCGATTTCGATGAGTTGCGCTTCTGCTTTCCTGAGCGCAAAGGTGGACAAGCCGACTCTTACAACCAAGGGATCGCCTCCAAAAAAGGCCTTGTTCAACACTTCGACTTTCTCCCCAGGGATGAAACCAATTTCCTCTAACTGGCGAGCCGTTTGCGAGTCTTCGCTGGAGGGATTGACCCGTACGACGCGCGCGGTATGTTTGACCTTTAAAAGGTCTAGGGATTGCATGATCAGATTTGGAGACATCGTTCGATTCTATACTAAATGAGACTTATTCGCATTAAGGGGTAGGTAAACACCAAGGCGCTTGGTTCAGAACCAAATCATGGTAAAGGATCCAGGAGGAATTGACCACCAGAGCCAGTCCAGCCAGGCGAACACCTAGCTCGGCAAGGATCGACTCTTTGGCCTTGCTTGCTGGCGTTAGATCTGTCTTGAACCTGATCGGTTGAGACTCCATCTGCGCATTGGGAGCTGAAGTCCGTGTTTTGCCAACGCGCAGTCTTTCAAAAACCTCGCTACCCAGCCACATGAACAGTGCGCCTCCAATAGAAAAGCTGAGCATGACCAAGGCCCCACTGACTGCATTGGCGCTCAAAGCGGCAAGCATCAAGATGGAATACAAAAGACCACAGGGCAAGAAACTCCAAAAAACACCAATGACAAAGAGGGTCCAAGGTTTTTTAAAAATGGGCCTCAAAGCAACATAACGTTCGATGTTGCTCCAAATGGACTTGGCCATCTCTCCAAGCCAAAGAGGTTGACTGGCAAAGATCAAAAGAAAAAGGCCCAAGACCATGGCCAAAACATGGGTCAGGTTCCAAATCGGTCGAAAAAGTGTTGATTGCGTGGACAACCATCCGAGAGTCTTCATGGACATGGCCGCCAAAGCACCAAGGGCCCCGTAGCCCAAGGTTCGTCCTGTTAAAAACAACAAGCTGGGCTTGAGCTTAAAGTTTGCTGTTTTGTTTTTTGACAGCAACGAGCAAGCAGGCCCGCACATCATGAGGCAGTGCGGTCCACCACTGAGTCCCATCAAAAATGATAATGTGATCAAAGAGAGAAGCATAGGGAAATCATTTTGAGTTAAAAGTCATGCTAGGGTATAGAATGAAAAGATCCTAGGGTTTAAACCATCCTTCATCAAAGGTCTGTCGTTGAATACACCCCCCAAAGCTTCTGTTGAAAAATCCTCCGTCATCAATGCCGAGCATTTAAAGCTTGCTTGCTCGAGTTGCAATTTGCGAGAGCTGTGTTTGCCCATGGGGTTGACCCAGGAAGATATCGTAAAAATCGATGAACTGATTCAAATACGAAAGACCATTAAAAAAGGTGAGTCCTTGATTCGCCAAGGAGATCTCTTTCACTCCATTTATGCTGTACGGCTGGGTTTTTTCAAAACCATGGTCAATACCGATGACGGTCGAGATCAAATCACCGGTTTCCAAATGTCTGGCGATGTGATTGGGCTGGATGGCATTCAAACTGACTTTCACACCTGTGAAGCCTTGGCCATTGAGGATTCTGAAGTGTGCGTCATGCCCATGGAAAGGCTGGAGGAGATCTCTAGAGATGTTCCAGCCTTGCAGCATCATTTTCATAAAATCATGAGTCGAGAAATTGTTAGAGAAAATGAACAAATCTTGCTTTTGGGTAGCATGCGAAGTGAAGAACGTTTGGCTTCATTTTTACTCAATTTATCCAACCGTTTAAAGTCTCGAGGTTTTTCTCAATCAGAAATGATTCTTCGAATGACTCGAGAGGAAATTGGCTCCTATTTGGGCTTGAAACTTGAGACGGTGAGCAGAACATTTTCAAAATTTGCCGAGGAAGGTCTCATCCGTGTTCAACAAAAAGCCGTGATCCTGTTGGACACGAAGGGCTTGAGCCTCAAAGCCAAGGCTTCGCCGCTGGATTGATGGGGTCCTTTGGAGTCGAGAGCCATGCTCTTCATCGTCCTTCCCTCAACAAGAGGCAACTGATGCTGCTTGAAAGAGCGGTTGCAGACCAAAATAAGAAAAACGATCCGGCGTAAATCAGCCCGGTCTCATCGCTTGAGAGCTTAAAGGCCTCTGTGAGCAAGACAGGGTCAAGAAAAGCAAAGACGCACATCTCAAGAATGGCCGCCGCTAAAAAGGCGGGCCACAGTATTTGAAGACCTCTCCACTTATTCATGCTTGTCACCCAAATGGTTGAGTGTGGGTTGATCCATGGACAAACTATGTGTGCTGGGCGTTCGAGTGGTGGCATGATTTTTTTGCACTTGCTCAGGACTCAATGTCGAAGTTTTGATCTCTCCGAGCAACACTTGGTCTGCCCCTTGGTGTGCAATAAATGCTGTCCATAGCGCGGCAATGACCACAAGAACTGGTCCCATCAGAACCATCCAGACATAGGGAAATGACCACCAAGCTTTGGTCTTCACTTCGACTGCATTGGGCGCGTTTTGAATGCTCATGGTCAACTCCTTCTTCAGTTCAATGTTTAAAGCAAAGGGACAATAAAGACAGTTTGCTCACTGACCACCTTGTTGTCATCAAGGGACTTTACATCAAGCCATATTTTGTGCGACCCTGGGGTCGCTTCGAGGGCTGGGATGGAGAGCCTAAGAACCGTCCACTTGGACTGAGCAGCCTCGATGTCAATGTGCTCTGGCGTTTCAATTCTGACATGATCGATGCCATGGGCTGAAACTTCAAAGTGTTGCGAACTTTCTCGACTGTTCATGATCTGAAACCGGTAGACGTTCTCTAAAACCATTTCATGGTCATGGCCCGCAATCAACCTTGTCATCGTATTTCTATCGCGAACAATATCGACTCTGAATGTAGAGCGATAGGTCAATTGATAGGCCACAAGCAAGCACAAACTCAGCAGCAACGTGGAGTAAATGAGCACCCTGGTTCTAAAGATGCGCTGGATTTGTTCACCAAGGCCCCAGTTTTTATCGATGGCGTTTTCGCTTGCAAATTTAATCAAATGAAGTGGGTAAGACATTTTTCCCATGACCTCATTGCAAACGTCTGCACAAGCGCCACAGCCGATGCATTCATATTGAAGACCGTC
>CAIMNS010000078.1 GCA_903842945.1 uncultured Burkholderiales bacterium | reverse complement strand
CGCAAAAATCAGCACCTTGATGTTGAGATTTTCTCGAGCCATGGTCCACAAGGCCTGCACAGAGAACATGGCACTGCCGTCTCCAACAAGGGCAATCACCGGTCGATCAGGTTGTGCAACGGCGCAACCAATGGCCACCGGCAAGGCATAACCCAAGGACGAGCCCATGCTGTTGAGCCAATCATGGGCGCGGGCGTGTTCAGTGGGCTTGAAAAAGCCCCGACCCGTGGACACCGCCTCGTCGACCACGATGGCATTTTCAGGAAGGCAGGCTCCTAAAAATTGGCCCAGACTTTCAGAGTTGACGACACCAGTGGGCATTGGACCCTGCGAAAAGACAGAAGTTTTATGAAGGGTGTTGTGAGCGCCGAGTTCAAGCATCAGGTCTTCAAGCGCGCGCTCCACTTGGTCCTCATGCGTCGCCAAAGTCAACGCTTCACAGGACTCGGGCATCAATAAGCTTGGAAGATTAGGGTAAGCAAAAAAAGCAATGGGTACTTTGGCTCCGACCAAGATCAAATGCTCAGTGCCTTTCAGGGTTTCTTGAGCACCCTTGACATCAAAGGGCAAGCGGTTCACGCTTACACGCCCGTGCCCGCGCTCGATTCTGGCATTTTGGCCTTCACTCAAAATTCGACAACCGGTTTTTTCTGCTATTTTTCCGGCGAACTCCAAGGCTTTGCCTCTGAGTGCTGCTCCACCCAAGAGCATCACCGTGTTCTTGTCTTGTTGGATCACTTTGGCAATCGCTTGAACGACCGAAGCCTCCACCTTTCTCAAAGGCTTGGGCTCAACGGGTTGCGCCACCACATCGGTTTTGAGCCAAGACACGTCCGCGGGTAAAATCAAAGTGGCAATTTGACCGCTCTTTTCTTTGGCAATGCTAGCGGCCAAGGCGGCGTCGTGAGCGACTGTATCGGCACTGGTGGAAGTTTTGACCCAATGCGACATGGGTCTTGCCACCCCCTCAATGTCACCGCTCAGTGGTGCGTCGTATTTCAAGTGGTAGGTGGCGTGCTCTCCAACGATATTGAGAATACCAGAATTGGCTTTTTTGGCATTGTGCAAATTCGACAAGCCATTGGCCAAACCTGGTGCAAGATGCAACAAAGTGACTGCGGGTTTACCACTAAGACGGTAGTACCCGTCGGCTGCACCTGTCACAATAGATTCGTGCAAACCCAAAACACATCGTATACCCTTGATTTGATCAAGGGCGGCCAGGAAATGCATTTCCGAGGTCCCGGGGTTGCCAAAACAAATGCTAATATCGCTCGCGATGAGTGCCTTGATCGTGCTTTGTGAACCATTCAAAGTTGTCACGCCATCACCTTCTTACCTTTACATTAACTACAAGAGACCATGATCGAGTATATCAATATTGAAGACAGGAAACCTAGACTGATCCATGGAGGTATAGAGGGACAACGCGTTGATCAATTTTTAGAGCACTGGTCTGCCATCCACCTAAGTTTAGAATCAAAGACTGTTTCTCCTACCCTTCTCTTTCAAAAAGACACCCAGTCCTTGCAACAAATGTCCTCCCTGGTTTGGGAGTTGATGGCCGTACTTCCCGCCAAATCGGCAAGAAACCCGGCTGAGAAAATCGCTGGCGAAACACTGCTTCATCTCTACTCTGCCCTGTCATGGTCTTACTTTAGAAGGCACGCCACCCACATTTATGCCAGCATCACCGATCATGGTCAAAAATCAATTCGAGTTGATCGCTTGTTGTGGCTGGCCGCTGAGATGCTACCGGGCATCTTGCCGACAAAAGAGCAAATCGATGTGGAATGCACCCGCATGCTTAAAGACAAGGATGGCATCGAGATCAATCAAGGCCTCTTTGTCAGTCAAGTGTTTTGCGATCCAGTCTGTGGCCACCACCTCAACCGCTCGATGCTGCGCCCAACCCTTGAGGCACAAGATCTGTTGGACGAATTCATCAAAAAAGGTGAAATTGATTTGGGCGTCGTCAAGGTCAAAGCCGTTGGCAGCACCGGATACATTTATCTTCACAACGAAAGATACTTGAACGCGGAAGACGACACCACGGTGCAGCCCTTGGAGCAAGCCGTCGATCTCATTTTGCTGCACCCTCGGCTCACCATGGGGGTCTTGCGCGGCAGCGTCGTGGATCACCCCAAATACAAGGGCAAAAGAATCTTTTGTTCTGGGATCAATTTAACGCGCATCTATCAAGGTAAGCAAAGTTTCGTGTCTTTTCTTTTCAGAAGCTTGGCACTGCACAACAAACTCTATCGAGGAATCCTCCCCAGCCAAGAAAAAGATAGTTTGGATTACCCGCTCAATGAGCCTGAAAGAACCCACGAAAAGCCCTGGGTGGCCGTGGTTGAAACCTTCGCCATTGGTGGCGGGTGTCAACTGCTCTTGGTGGTGGACTATGTGATCGCTGAAAAGGGATCCTATTTCAGCTTGCCTGCCAGGAAAGAAGGCATTCTTCCGGGTTCGGCCAACATCAGATTGACGCGCTTTCTTGGTGAGAGGTTGGCCCGCCAAGCCATCATGTTTGACAAATTGCTCTATGCCGACTCGCCCGAGGGCAAACTCATCGCCAATGAAGTCATCCAAAGCGATGACATTGAAGCCGCCATTGAGCGCGTGGTTCAAAATGGCACGGGCTCCGGCATGGTGAGTGCCGGTGCGAATCGGCGCGCCATCCGCATCCAAACAGAGCCCTTGGACATGTTTCGTCAATACATGGCCACCTATGCGCTTGAACAGGCTTTTTGCAACATGAGCGAACAGCTGATCAGCAACTTGGAAAAGCATTGGAATGCCAAAGAAAGAAAATTGTAAGAAAGAAAATTGAAATATGAGCTTGAATTTACCCAGCTTACTTGGCAATATAGAGCAGCAATTTGGCTCGCTGCCCGCAATTAGGCCGTGGGAACAAGGCGACAAGACGCTCACGTGGAACGAGCTGATCGGACAAGTCTCGACCCTTGCTGGCGTCATCAAACAACTTGGTCTTCATCCGAACGACCGCTACGCCATCCTAGGAAAGAATTCAAGCACATTGGCCTCCTTG
>CAIMNS010000077.1 GCA_903842945.1 uncultured Burkholderiales bacterium | reverse complement strand
GTCATTCAGATTGCGCGATTTGTCAATCCAAGTGGTCTGACTCCTATTGGTAACAATTTGATGACCGCTTCTGCTGCCAGTGGACAGCCTCAGGTATTGCAACCCGGTGTGGCGGGTGCTGGAAAAATCAACCAAGGCTCCTTGGAAGCATCCAACGTCAATGTGGTCGAGGAAATGGTCAACATGATTGAGACGCAGCGTGCGTACGAGATCAATTCCAAGTCGATCTCAGCGGTTGACGGCATGCTCAAGTTCTTGAACCAGAACATGTAAATGTGACTTGAACACCTCAATTGAACGAAACTGGAATATTTTGATGAACACATTCACTGCTCTATCGTCTGAATCGACGCCATCCCAAAAAACTTTAGGTATTTTGGGTGGTATGTTCTTAAGTGCTGTCATACTGATCAGCCTGGGTGGCTGTGCAACTACAGAACCTGAGGTCAATGCTTTGGCGCCTTCGCCTGACTTTACACCCGTGTTCCCTTTGGCCAGTGATCGACCCAAGATGGCGACAGGTGGCATATATGGCAACTCACAAAACGATGCCTGGTTTGGTCGAGGACGCAACTACCAAGTGGGTGACATCATCACGGTGTTGTTGAACGAGTCCACGCAATCTGCAAGAACACAAAATAGCGATGTCAGTCGCGTGACCAAGAACACAGCCCTACCATCTGGGCTCAGTACGAAACTGGGTTCATTGAGTCCAGTCTTGAGTGGTTTGGATTTGAGCCAAGGCACCGTCAACAGCACAGGAACAGGAAAGGCTGGTCAGCAAGCGTCCTTGCAAGGATCGATTGCGGTCACGGTGGTTGAAATCTTGAGCAACGGCAACCTGATGGTTCGCGGTGAGAAAAAATTAGGCCTGGCCGAAGGCACCGAGGTGATTCAAGTTGCCGGTGTGATTCGACCCCAAGACATTGGACCCAATGGCACAGTGAACTCACTGCGTTTGGCCAATGCACAAATTGCCTACCGTGGCATTGGCGACTTGGCCAACGCTAGCAAGGTGGGTTGGGGAACCAATTTGATGCACAAGTTTTGGCCTTTTTGATTGAAACCACTCAAAAAATTTTGAAGAACATTAAAAGTTTATGCATAAATTAATACTTTCCTTGTTGCTGCTTTGTACAGGTATGGCGCAAGCCGACCGGGTCAAGGATTTGGTAACTTTAGCGGCTCAAAGACCCAATCAATTGATTGGATTTGGCTTGGTGGTGGGTTTGCAAGGCACGGGAGACGATGCGTCTGTGCCCTTCACCACCCAAAGCATGAAAGCCATGTTGGCCCAATTGGGCGTTCGCATCGATGGCCCCTTGTCTGACTTTGAGCAAGTGGCGACCACTGCCCGTGTGGACATCAAGAACACCGCTGCCGTCTTGGTGACCGCCGAGTTGCCTGGATTTGCAAAGCCAGGTCAAAAAATTGATGTGAATGTTTCATCGATTGGTAAGGCTTCTAATTTAAGAGGCGGCAATTTGGTGATGACGGCATTGAGGGGTGTGGATGGAGAAATCTATGCCTTGGCGCAAGGTTCACTGACGGCCACGGGCATCGATGCCTCAGCTGCAGGTTCAAAGGTTGCGATTGGAGTGCCTACGTCTGCAAGGATTCCTTCTGGCGCCATTGTCGAGCGCATGGTGGACACGCCCTTTGACAAGGCAGAGAATTTGCTCTTGAACCTTCGTGACAACGACTTTTCGACCAATGCATCGATTGTGAATGTCATCAACAACAAGTTTGGTGGGGATGTTGCACAAGCTCTGGATGGAACCAGCATTTCAGTGAGAGCGCCGGCCGATCTCAATCAACGGGTGGCTTTCATGAGCATGCTTGAAAATTTAGAGGTTCAACCCAGCGAGCCCAATGCTCGAGTGGTGGTGAATTCCAGAACGGGGACCGTTGTGATCAACCGGGGTGTGAGGCTGACAGCCGCCGCAGTGTCTCATGGCACGATTTCTGTATCCATTACAGCGACCAATGAAGTTTCTCAGCCCAATGCCTTGTCCAATGGAACGACGCAAGCTGTACAAAACGCACAGGTCAATGTGAACGAGCCTAACAAGCCCATGTTTCTCTTCAAGCCTGGTGTAGAGCTCAGAGATTTGGTGGATGCGGTCAACCAAGTGGGTGCCTCACCCTCTTCTTTGATCGCGATTCTTGAGGCTCTCAAAAGTGCGGGTTCCTTGAGAGCGGAATTGGTCATCATTTAAAAGAACATCATGAGCACATCTTTGGGTTTATCGTCACCAGCCAGCACCGCGTCCAATTCATATTTGGACTTTCAGGGCTTGGGCGAATTAAAAGGGCAAGCCCAGCAAGATGAGCAAGGCGCCCTTAGAAAAACCGCAGAGCATTTTGAAGGACTATTTATCCAGATGATGATGAAGTCCATGCGAGATGCCAACAAAGAAATGAAGAGTGATTTGGTGCAGTCCGATGCGGCCGATCAATTTGAAAGCATGTTTGACAAAGAGTTGTCGGTTCAAATGGCCAAAAGAAACAGCATGGGTTTTGCCGATATGTTGGTGACCCAGTTGTCTAAAAGCGGTCCCGCAAAAGATGCGGGTGCTATGACGCTGGATGGCAGCAAAGGGATTGAGCAAAAAGGCTTGCCATTGGTCAAGCCCACCAAGCCCTTAGAAATCAAAAGCAAGGAGCCCAAGGGTTTGCCAGTCGTTCGCCCTTTTATCAAACCCTTGCCACCAAGACCGGGTGTGTTGGGTGAGATGAGCAGTATGGATACACCCATGACCACGACTCACTTGGGAGGTGGATCATGAGTGATTTACTTGGGATCAGCAGCTCCGCGGTTGCGGCCTACCAAAGGGCTTTGACAACGGTCTCAAACAACATTGCCAACGCCAGCACGGAAGGCTATTCGAGGCAAGTTGCAAGTTTAGAAGCCAACTCGCCTGAAAAGTTGGCCACCAACTTTATCGGTACGGGTGTATCGTATGGAGCGGTTGCAAGACAGGTCGACGTTTTTGCAGAAAAGAACTTGCTCAACAGCAACAGCGACTTGGCCACCCAAACGCCTATCGTTGATTACTCTCAACGTGTCATCGATATCATGGGTGACAAGACAGTAGGTTTGAGCTCAGCTTTGGACCAGTTCTTTACCGATGCCAACGCTTTGTCTACAGATCCCGCTTCCAGTGTCGTTAGAAATCAATTTTTAACGACAACGGGCGGCGTGACTTCTAGATTTGCAGAAGTGTCGACCCAATTGGACTCTGTATCGAACGACACCAAACAGGCGCTTGACAGTGCGATTTCTCAAGTCAATACCTTGACTGGACAATTGGCTTTGGTCAATGGCCAATTGACATCCAACGCAAAATTGGCCAATCAGCCTTCTGAGTTGCTGGATCGCCGAGACTTGTTGCTAAGACAACTGTCCAACTTGACGCGCATCAACACCAGTTTTACCGCCAACGGAACGGTCACCGTGAGTTTGGGTGGAACGATTGCGCAAAGTGTCGTGGTCGATGGTCAAAAAAATATACCCATTGGTCGAAACGACAAGTCTGCAGATCCATTTGGACTCTTGTTGGATCCTTATGGCAATACCCATTCTTTGGCAGATGCAAGTGGCGGCACCATTGGAGGACTTAAAACCTTCATGAGTCAGATCTTGGATCCGGCTCAAAAAAGCTTGAATTTGCTTGCCAAAACTTTTGTGGATCAAGTCAACACGGTTCAAAGAAATGGGGTAGATGCCTACGGCAGCTCAGGGGTTGATTTGTTAAAGATTGATCCAACCGTGCCCAATGAGGCTGCGGGCATGCAAGTGACTTTTTCGGACGGCTTAAGGCTCGCGACGGGTTCAAAGTTTAGGGTGGCTGAAAATGTCAGCAACCCCAGCTCCGTTCAAGCGACCGTCAATTACACACCGGTTCCACCCATTCCCAGTGTGAGCAACCCCTTTTTGGTGAACAACCCCAATCCCGCATCGGGATTGAAGGTGGTCAATCAAGGATCCAAGGACTATACCGTTTTGGCAACCGTCGCTGCTGGATTGAACTCGCCCGCGTTTTATCTTGACAATGCTCAAGCCGGGCAACAATTGCAGATGATCACCAGAGATGGTCGTCAGATTTTGGGACAACCCTTGACGACGGATCAGCAATTTAAGATTTTGACAGCAGAAAATGGATTCACACAGCCTGCAACTTACAGCACAAAGTACTTGAACACCGTTGGCGTCAATGGGTATTTGGGTGCAGATGTTTTTTATGGCATCAAAGCCGATCCTATCAATTCACAACAATTCGATGGTGTGGGCAACCCATTGCCCCCTGTTCCCATTGCGGCAGTTTTGACCAGCAACAGAATTGACTTGACACAGACTGGCACCGTGGTGCCAAAGGGAGCATTGGTGATCAATGACGTGCCTATGGCAGCTTTGGTCGCAACCTCTGCGGGAAATCCAGCAACTTTGTCGCTCAATGACATCAGCAATTGGATCAATGCCGCGGGTTTAACGGATGTTCATGTCTCCCAAACCAATTTGGTGACAGCGCCGGCCAAAACCTTGAACTTTGAAAAAGCTTTGAGTATCAATGGCGTGGACATCGGTGTCATTCCACCTGGAGGCCTTGAGCCAACACAGTACAACAACAGCAAAACCTTGATTGCAGCGATCAATGCAAAGTCAGCTCAAACCAATGTGGTGGCCAATTTATCGATCAATGGAGATTTACAACTGTTCAATGTGCCTGGACACGAGGGTGACACGATCAAGATTGGTCAAAGTGGGTCAACGGGCAGCAACAATGCATTGAATGTGGCTTCTCAATCGTATACGGGTCAAATTGTTTTGACGCGAGATCTTTCAGACCCTAAAAATTCAAGTATCCGAATTTCATTTGGCAAGAATGGCACACCAGCTGATTTGGCCAAAGCGGGCTTTAGAACAGGGGCTTATATCAATGGCCCCGTTCCTGACGATTTGCAATTGATCATGACAGGCAATGGGACAGCCAGCGTAGCGGCCTCTTACACAGGCACGCCCAGTGACCACCAAGAGAAATTAAGAGCACAGTCGCTCAGTATCAAATTCACTGCAGCCAATCACTATACGATCACGGATGTGAAAACGGGGACTGAGTTGGCCAGTCGAGATTATGACAATTCCGTTTTGAATCCAGTCGTCAAGTATGAGGGTTTGAGCATTCAGTTGAGTGCGCCGCCCACTCCTGGAGATGTGTTCCAAGTCGATGGCAATCAAGATGGCTTGGGGAACAACCAAAATATCAAGATCATGGCTGAATTGGCCAAGAAAAAGGTTCTGAATGGATTGACGATTTCAGACAGCTACATTGACCAAGTCAACAAGGTAGGAAACACCTCTCAACAGGCCTCGATCACTCAGCAGGCTTTGACGGTGGTGAACAACCAAGCCGTTGCGGCCAGAGACAAAGTCTCAGGCGTGAATTTGGATGACGAAGCAGCGTCTCTCATTCGCTATCAACAGGCCTATCAGGCCGCGGCCAAAGCCATGCAAATATCGAGTCAACTGTTTGACTCGATCGTTCAAATTCGTTGATCATAGGAGAACATCAAAATGGTCATGAAAGTATCTACGGGACAGTATTTTGACAACGCGTCTTCACAACTGGCGACCTTGCAAAATAGCCTATCCCAAACTCAAACACAATTGTCAACATCTCTTCAAATTGTCAAACCGAGTGATGCGCCAGACAAGGCGTCTTTGGTGACCAGGCTGAACACGGAGATTGCCAAGCAAAATGCGTATGTGGCCAGTATCAAAACCTTGCAGAACAATTTGACCGCCCAAGACACCGCTTTAAAAAGTGCCAATGACGTCATGGCCCGCCTCAAAGAGTTGACCGTTCAGGCCAACAACGACACGATGGGGCCAAGCGACAGAAAAACCATTGCGCAAGAAATGACGCAATTGAGAGATCAAATTTTAAGCATTGCCAACACACAAGACAGCAACGGGAACTACATCTTTGCGGGCAGTCGAGTCGGGCAACCGGCCTTCGGTCCGGATGCAAAAGGCATGATCAATTACCAAGGAGACCAAACGCGTCTGACGGTTGCCGTGGGAGACAGTCGAGTGATTTCCATGAACACGCCGGGTTCGGATGCGTTCACCCGTTTGGTAAGAGACGATGGAAAAGGCGGGAAAGTCGGTGTTGGATTTTTTCAGGCCATGGGTGACTTGATCACGTCCATTCAAACTTCCGACAGGGTGGGCATGCAGCAAGGCTTGAAGGAAATCGACACGATGACTTTGGGTTTAAGTGACGCCAATGCCAAGGTGGGTACATCACTGAATATCGCAGACATGCAAAGCAGTATTTTGGGCGAAGTGAATCTTCGCCTGCAGTCGACGTTGTCAGATATTCAAGATCTCGACTACACCAAAGCGATCACCAAGATGAACAAAGACGAGTTGGCCTTGCAAGCGGCTCAAAGTGGATTTGCCAAGATCAGTAAATTGAGCCTTTTCAATTACATCAATTGATGGGCAGTTCAAGTATCAAAACTTCATAAAACCATCAAGTTTTTACAAAAGGTGTCGATTCAGTAAGGTTACAAATCTAATTTTAGATCTAACACGTTAAAAAGCGTTAAGAGAACATTTTTATGAGCACCAGTGCAGTCAGTTCAAGTTCATCGACCTCAGCTACAAGCACGGCAGCGCAATCTGCAGCCAGTTTGCAGCAGGCCAACCAAGCGTCTGCGCAAAAGATCATCAACTCTTTGAGTGCTGGTTCTGGGGTAGATACGGCTGCGCTTGCTCAAAATTTGGTGAATGCAGAGATGGCACCAAAGCAAAACGAGATCAACTCCAAGATCACCAAAAACGATTCTAAAGTTTCAGGTTTATCCGGCGTGATGTACATCATGCAGGCTTTCTCGGACAGTTTGACGGCCTTGAAAGACAAGAGCAATTTCAACGTTTTGAGCGCCAACAACAGCAACACAGCGGCTTTTGGCGTGACAGCAGACAACACCGCCATTCCTGGTGCGCACAGCGTGAACGTGACGAGCATTGCTCAGGCCCAGCAAAGTTTGTCCAATGGTTTTGCCAGTTCAAGCTCATCGATCAACGCTGGCGCGGCGTTCAACTTAACGATCCAAGGCACCAATGCTGGTGTTTTGGTTGGTACACCGAGCACGCCAGGCGCGGTAGGCTCCACGGCCACGATTTCCAACGTGAGTTTTGGAACCAATCCGTCTGCCAGTGACTTTAAAACGTTTTCCCTCAATGTGGGTGGTGTTCAAAGGACCCTCACGCCTAGGCCTGCAACGGCCAGTTTGACGGACTTGGCAACAGATCTTCAAACCCAATTGCAAGCCCTAGAGGGTACGACAGACTTGACTGTTTCAGCGAATGGATCCACTTTGATGGTCAATTCGGCCAGCGGGCGCTCTATCAGCAGTGTGGGCTTATCGAAAGATGCAGTGGTCACCATTGGTACGCCTGCTGGAGTGAATTTAGGTCAAACTCAAAGTGCCACTTTGGCTGGCGTGAGCTTTGGCGCTGCACCTGCCTTGACTGACTTTGGCAACATGACCGTGACCGTGGGTGGGGTGACCAAGACGATTACGCCGACTTTGATTTCTACATCGATGACCGATTTGGCAACCAGTTTGCAAACCCAGTTGAACACCGCTTATGGTGGAACAGATATCCATGTGAGTGTGGTGACGGATGCGGTAGGGAGCAACTTACAAATTACCTCAGATACGAGGACGGTTTCCTATGCCAAATTGATGACAGGGTCCTCCAATCCTGCGGGCGCTTCAGGCGGCGTGTTCAACAATGGCACGGTTTCAGGGGTGACTTTTACCAATACAAGCGATTTGCAAAGTTTTTCGGTGAGTGTCAACGGCAAACCTTTGACCATTTCTCCCTCGCCAGCGGCCGCAACCTTGGACAGTTTGGCGGCTGATTTGCAAATGCAATTGAATTCATTAGACAAATTGAACAATGGTGGTTCTGGCACAGACTTGGTGGTGACCAACAACGCAGGCGTTTTGTCGATCACCTCCACAGCGGGTAAATCCATCACGAACCCCATGTTCAGTGAGTTTGAGGATACACCGCAAGGCATCGCATCGGCCATCAACTCCCGAAAACTGGGCATTCAAGCACAAGTGGTAGATACAGGATCCACGGATCCTGCCGCTCCACCCATACAAATCATGTTGGCGGGTGGAATTGGGGCAGCGAATGCATTTACTTTGAGCTCCTCAGCAACGGGCTTGTCCTTTGGCGCCAATGTTCAAAATGCGACCGATGCCAAATTGACCGTGGACGGCGTGAGTTATACACGTCACACCAATGCTGTGGGAGATATTGTCAAAGGGGTGACCTTTAATTTGAGCGCACCAACCGGCACCAAAGCAAGTGTCAATTTAACGAGAGACACCTCCAGTTTGGTAACCAACATCAATTCGATGGTCGCGGCCTACAACGATGCAATGAATGTGCTGACTGCAGTCTCTGACCCTAAATCGACCTTGGAGACGTATGGAGGAACATTGGTTGGAGACTCGACTGTTCGCATGCTCAAGCAAAAGATGCGAGACATGATGCTCGGTTCCTCTTCAACGCCAGGAAGCTCCGTGGGTGCATTATGGCAAATGGGTATTTCGGTTGATGAAAAGGGCGTGATGTCGGTATCAGATACCTCGTTGCTCAACACAACACTCAACAACAACTTTGACGATGTCGTCAAAACTTTCACGGGCAACCAGAACAAATTGACGTCTCTGAGCGCTGTACCAGGGGGTTTGGCTGGAGACGCGGTGAAGCAATTGACATCTCTTTTGTCAAACACTGGCCCTATTGCGACAAAGTCTGCGACTGCCACGACTCAAAACTCCAAGCACCAAGACGAATTAACGGCCTTGCAAACCAGAATGGATGCATTGCTCAAACGCTATCAGAAGCAATTCTCAGCCATGAACAGCTTTGTGGGCGGTATCAACAGCCAAAAGACCAGTTTGAAATCCAGTTTTGATGGCATGATGTCCATGTACACCAATAAATAACGAATAAGTATTCTTCTTTACCGATTTCTAGCTCTTAGGTCAGATATTTTTAGTGACCTCGGGGCTAAATTGCGTTTTTTTCATTTTTTTACTCAAGTTATCTTTTTCTGGTCCGATTGTGATCCGTAAGCCTCAAAAGAGAGGGCTCAAACGGGAGCAAGTCATTGCTCAACCAAGGAGATAGAAAAAATGTCTATAGAACTTCAAAAAGCTGGGATGGATTTGCCGTCCCTTTCCGCTGCATTGACCGGTTCATCATCCGGCGTTTCACAGGGTGCGGCAGTCGTCTCAAGCGAACCCCCAAAGCCCCTGGTGCACGTAAGACCCCAGGTGGATATCAAAATTGATGCTGAACAAATGCGCCAAAACTTGGAGCAGGCCATCTCTCAACTCAATCAAACACTCAAAGACGGCGGACGAGGCATCAGTTTTCAGATGGACAGCGCTTTGAACGG
>CAIMNS010000076.1 GCA_903842945.1 uncultured Burkholderiales bacterium | reverse complement strand
ATAAATTTCTGATTGAATTCATTAAAATCTGCCCAGTCCCGAGTATGATTTGAGGATAGATTTTTATTTAAACTTGTGATCCTCTTTGAACATCCCTTTAACGAGCGCGTCCGCACTTACTTGCGGCTTGAGCACTTGTTTCGTCGTTTTGATTTGTTGCTTCAACGCGAGCACGCTGTGGATCACCACTTTTGTTTGACCACGCTCTTTGAGATCATCGAAGTTGGCGGTCGAACCGACCTCAAAACCGACATGCTCAAGGACTTGGACAAACACAAGAACCAACTCGCGACCTACAAAGGCAACCCAAGTGTCGATCAGGACGTTCTTCTTGATGTGCTGTCAAGAATTGAGCTCTGCTTTGAAAATTTGAACAGCTTGGGCGCCAAAATCAATCAATTGGTTGGCGAAAACGATTTCCTTGCCAGCATTCGAAACCGCATCTCCATTCCTGGGGGCACTTGCGCCTTTGATTTACCCGCTTACCATTCTTGGCAACAAAAGAGCATCGAGCAGCGGCAATCGGACATGAAGCGCTGGACCGAGCCCTTGAAGCCTCTTTACAGCAGTGTGGAGTTGATCCTTGGCCTCATGCGAGACAATGGCGTGGCGCAAAAGGTCATGGCCCCAGGCGGTCTCTTTCAACAAAACTTGCCTCAAGGCAAGTTCCAGCTCCTGCGCCTCTTCATCGACCCCAGCCTCAACTTGATTCCTGAAATCAGCGGCAACCGCATGATGGTCTCCATTCGCCTGATGCAGCAAGATGACAACGCTCGCCTACAAGCAAGTCCCACCGACTGCTCTCTTGAATTGGCCTTGTGCGTTTAAGTTGAGCGCCCAACGATGAGTCAGATCGACCGCGTGAGAGTTGTCAAATGCCCCAGTTGCTCTGGTGACAGCATCTACAGCTCCACCAACCCCTACAGACCCTTTTGCAGCGCTCGTTGCAAGAACCACGATCTGGGTGCCTGGGCCAATGAGGAGCACCGCCTGCCCGAACCCACGCCACCTGACGACATGGATTTACCCTCTAGCACACCCATTCATTGAAGATGTTGAGAAGCGAAATGAGGCCCATCAAGCCTCTTGCTCCAACCAAAACAACACCGGCCTTGTGCCTGGCAGCACCGGCGCAACTTCAACGGGCAAGCGTTGCCATGCAAAGCTTTGGCCCTCCTTCATGGTGATCTCCCCGCTCCAGCCCTTGACCTTGCAAAAGTGAAGCTCCACCAAACCATGGGGGTAATCGATGCACTCGACACGCCAAGGCACGATGTCGTGGACATCGATGCCCAACTCCTCTTGCAACTCTCTTTGAAGAGCTTGTGAGGCATCTTCGCTCGCCTCAAATTTCCCACCCGGAAACTCCCAATAGCCCTCGTACACCTTGCCTGGCGGGCGCGAAGTCATGAGAAAGTCCCCCGATGGCGAAAACAACACGCCCACCGCCACTTGGATGAGCTTTTTGATCTCTTGGGGGTCCTCCCTCTTGGGTGAATTGGGACCGCTTTGAGAGGCTGGCGAGAAAGTCGTTGATGAAGATGCAGCTGAAGGGTGTGCTGCTGCTGGGTCTGCGGCAGGGGCCGCAAGCCAAACGCTTCTTAAGCCTTGGTCCGTCATCACCTCACCGCCGGGCACGAGTCCCGGAAAACACTTGGACGGGCTCATCGCATGTTCAACTCATGGTGAGCGTTGGCCTGT
>CAIMNS010000075.1 GCA_903842945.1 uncultured Burkholderiales bacterium | reverse complement strand
GCCAAAGTACAACTCATAGGTTTGTTCTTCGACGTAGCCAATGTGAGGGGTGCAAATGCAGTTTTCGAGTTTTAAAAGCGTTTGGCCTTGAAGGATGGGTTCACTTTCATAGACATCCACGGCGCCCAGTCCAGGGCGTCCCCTTGAGAGTGCCTGGGCCAAGGCATCGGTTTGAACCAATTCTGCCCTAGAGGTGTTGACAAAAAGGGATGTTTTTTTCATGAGAGCCAAATCACTGGCGGTGACGATGCCTTTGGTCTCGTCGTTCAAGCGCAAGTGAATGCTCAAGACATCCACGCTTTCAAAGAAAGAGGCTTTGCTGCTCGCTGCAAGGAAGCCGTCTTCAACGGCCTTTTTCCTAGAGGACTCGCTGCCCCAGACCATCACCTCCATGCCAAATACTTTTGCGTATTGGCTGACCATTTGGCCAATTTTGCCGTAGCCCCAAATGCCCATGGTTTTACCGTGCAAAACTGTACCTATGCCAAAGTTCGTGGGGTGGCTGATCGATTTGAGGCCAGACTGTTGCCAAACCCCATGTTTAAGGTTGCTGATGTATTGTGGCAATCTTCTGGTGGCGGCCAAGACCAAGGCCCAGGTCATCTCAGCTGGTGCAATAGGAGAGCCGTAGCCTTCAGACACCACAATGCCTCGGTTGGTGCAGGCTTTCAAGTCAAGGTGGGAGCTGATCTTTCCGGTTTGAGAGATCATCTTTAACTTGGGAAGTTTGTCCAAGAGCGCCTTGGTGATGTGAGTGCGCTCACGAATGAGCACCAAGATTTCCGCATCTTTGAGTCGAACACTCAATTGGCCTAGGCCTTTGACCGAATTGGTGTAGACCTTGGTGGAATACTTTTCTAGTTTTTTGGCGCAATCGAGTTTGCGAACAACATCTTGGTAATCATCGATGACAACGATTTTCATTTTCGGCCTTTGGACACGTCAAACTTGAATTTAAAAAGCGTGTCCTTGGGTCTTGGCGGCCTGGGCATGGCACTCACGCTGTTTGATTGGTTCGAGATGGAGTCCAATGAGTCAATGAAGTGACCCGGCCTTTTGGGAAAACAGTATAAAAAGACCTCGCTCAAGGACCCCAGCCGCACCAAGCAGGGTTGAGAGGCCTATTTTGCACGGTTTTTGTGACGATGCTTTAAAAAGATGTTTTATTTTCCAACATCACCAGCCTGTCAAGCTCAGCACACACGTCTTTCATGGTGCCGGAGATGAACATGCGGCCACTGGATTTTTTGGCGCTGGGGTGATCCAAGATTCTTGAAACGCGCAAAGGTTTTTTGTTTTCAGTTTTAGGACCCAGTAAAATGGGGTCTCTCGTTTGTGCAATGAACTCGCTGGCGTTGGTGGGCTCACGCCTTAAAAACTCTGGGTCTTTGACGCGCGTGATGTTGGTGTCTACCGTCGTGCTGGTGAACAACCGAAAAAGGCTCAATAGGGCGATGGACATGGGGGCTCCTTACATTAACATGGTGTTGCGAATCAAACCGACTGCGAGGCCTTCGATTTCGAAGGGCTCACCTGGTTCAACAATGATGGTCTGAAAATCTGGATTTTCTGGATGCAGTTCAATAAAGCCATCCACCTTTTTGAACCTTTTGACCGTGACCTCTTCGCCAATGCGAGCGACCACAATTTGACCATTTTTGGCGTCTTTGGTCGCTTTGACGGCCAATAAATCGCCATCCATGATGCCCACATCTCGCATGGACATGCCGCGCACCTTGAGCAAATAGTCGGGTTTTTTGTTGAACAAGCTTTGTTCAACGTAGTAGGTTTGATCAATGTGCTCTTGGGCCAAAATGGGAGAGCCCGCAGCAACTCGTCCGATCAAGGGAAGACACAGTTGGGCCAAGCCCTCAAGGGGCAGCAAGGCTTGATCGAATCTGGACGTTTGGAGGTTTTGCAGCGTGGAGGACTTCAGGCGTATTCCTCTGGAGGTGCCACTCACAAGTTCAATCACCCCCTTTTTGGCCAAGGCTTTCAGGTGGTCCTCTGCGGCATTGGCGGATTTAAAGCCGAGTTGTTCCGCAATTTCTGCTCGGGTGGGGGGGGAACCCGTGGTCGCGATTTTGTTCTTGATCAGATCTAAAATCTCTTGCTGACGATCCGTCAGTTTGTACGTGTTGTCCATGGATACCTCCAAGAAGATGTATGATAAAAAACGCCCAGTGATCTGTTTTTTTGTACAGTAACTGTATTTTTAATCAGTTTATTTAAAAAATCAAGCCATGTCTGCATCTTTTTATAAAAATGTTGTTGTTTTGGGAACAGGTGGCACCATTGCTGGCTTGATTTCAGATCCAAGTAGGGAGCTCGCGTATGTTGCAGCGCAAGTCGGTGTGAGCGTCATCGCTGCGCAATCGAGCTTGGAGGACATCTTGCGCCCGCTCAATTGGGGTCTGTTGACCGAGCAGCTTGCCCAAATTGACAGCAAAGACATGGATCGATCCATTTGGCATGCCTTGTGTTCAAGATGCTTGGACCATCTCAATGACCCCAAGGTGACGGCCATCGTCATCACCCATGGCACAGATACATTGTCAGAAACCGCTTACTTTTTAAGCAGACTTTTTGGTCAGGCGGACAAGCCTGTTGTGATCACGGGGGCCATGAGAGCGCACAACGACCCAAGTCCAGATGGCCCTCAGAACTTAAAAGATGCGGTTGACTTTGCAGTAAGACTTGATCAAGCTGGCTTTGGCGGGGTTTGGGTGGTTTTTGATGACCTGGTTCACGACCCCATGAGGGTCAAAAAAGTCAGCGCTCAATCCTTGAATGCCTTTCACTCTTTTGAGT
>CAIMNS010000074.1 GCA_903842945.1 uncultured Burkholderiales bacterium | reverse complement strand
GTTTTGTTCGATCATCGTTGCTCGCTTTCTTCAAAGGCGATGTGGCCAAGAGCGATTGGACAGTCCAACCAGGAAACCATTTTAGAACATTTAGATTTCAATTTGTAGGGGGCATCCATGATTTCTTAAAAATCAAAGAAGGGTTTTTCTGTTGACCTACCACTACCAGAACATGGACGGGGCATGGACAGGCTGCAAGCGGTTTCAGATCCTAAGTTAAAGGTCGATTTTTCAGGCCTTCCGAGTGGCACGGTAAAAGCTTCAAGTGGTGATGGTGTTTGCGTGGTAAGCCAAAGCAAAGGTCTTGGCCTTGCCGATGTAGTACCTATCGATTCGCCATTCCTTCAGGATTTCCATGACCAATTCAAAATTTTCATAAGACAAGCTAAAGAGTTGTTTGATTTCAAACTCTTGGTCAGTTTCAAGAGACACGATCAAATTGGCGAGCAATTTAGAAAACGGTGCTGTGATATCGGCTTTGATGATCTTTTGTGCTCTTTTGATGGCCAGCATGATGAATCCTTGTGGTGATGAGCGCAAGTCCCAGCCCACAGGGGCTTGTTTGCGTTGGAAGAAGCTTTGAGTCTGTTCAATGGACCATGGTAGCGCTTGCAACCCTCTCCAACACAACATCTATTTACCTCGGTTTGATGTACATCAAGCGCGCGTGAGATAAGTCAAGCGTCGAACTTGATCTTCACCCTTTAAGTGATGGTGTTTTGGGTTGAACGATCACCCTCCATGGAGGGGTCTACACGGGAACCTTTTATTTAGACACCACAATCAATAAATTGCAGGGTGAATGTTCCACAATGTTGGTGGAAATGGAAGCGGCCCACCATTTGCTAAAGCTGCTTGCATTGTGCGAATGGCTGATGACGATCAAGTCAGCCAGTATTTTCTTGGCGTAATTGGTGATTTCTTTGACTGAATTACCAATCAGCAAAGTGCCTGTGCATTTGAAGCCATCGTCCTTCAAATGCTGAATGCCAGAATCCAATTGTCTTTGAAGATGGAAGTGACTCAAATTTTCAGAATTCACATCAATCAAGGTCCCGTCTCCAATCAAGTCGTCTAGATTGGGCTTGACTGAAATAAAGTGCAGCTCCGCGTCTGACCAAGCTTTTAAATCACTGGAGTTGATCAAAAGCTGTTGCCCTTGTTCAGAGCCGTCGTAGGCCAAGACTATTTTTTTATACATAAAAATCTTTGTTGAGTCCTCATGAAAAGTCTTCTTGAAAAATTTTTGTGAAAATATGATTTTCTTTTTTCAGTCCTAGGCAAAACAATGCCATTTGCCGTTTGTAGCAGTTAAATTTTCATTCGTCTACAGTTCAAACCCTTTTTTAAAGGCGCCAAAGAGCGAAACTCAAAACATATTTTTTAGAAGGGTATATAAAGCTTTCTAAAAAAGAAATATTTTCCCAAAACAAAGACTTCTCCATCGTTTTCGAATAGCATGCAAAATGTATTCAATACCAACAGAAAGCTCGTATGGCCACCATGTCAGAAAAAGATACGGAAACAAAAATATCCTCTGATGGCCTGAGGTACGAATCCAAGGTCAATGGCTCTCAATTCAAAGGCATGGGCATCATTGGAGAGACGATGAGTTGTCTTAAATGTGCCAAGCACAAGTCGAGGAAATCTGGCGTCATGAAAAAATTTGGATCGACCAAAATGTTCGTCTGCTTTGACTGTATCCCCGAGCAATTGGACGCGAGCAAATGAAGGGCCTGTGGGTGGTTTAAAACTGCCTCAGTCCGTTCTTTGTCTCAAAAGCCGATCATGGGTTCTAGGGTCAAGACAGGAAAAAAAGCCTTGAGCCATGCAGCCCTTCCCGAGAGAGATCGTTTGAGCTGGCATCGAAGGCGAGAGCAGAAGATTTAAAACTCTGCGTGCAAGCGCAATGCGTAAACATTCACCGGCCCGCGAGACGCGTTGTAAGCGGGATGGTTGATGTATTGATAGTCAGCGGTGAGCCACGTATTTTTATAAAGACCAAAGCTGTAGAAACCTTCAAAGATATCTTCTGGTTGGTAGTCGAGTGAGCCGTCGCCAATGAAGAAAGAAATGCCTCCTTTGGCCAAGTAATTTCTTCGATCTTTGGATAGAAAGTTTCTCATCCACGACACGCCAAGGGTGTCTTCACCGCGTCCCCAACGCTCGCCTTTGATCAAGAGGCCCGATGAAAATGAATCGTCGGCTTCAGTGAACGCGTAGGTTTCTGTGCGACCGTCGGTCTTCATGGCCCTCATGAAAAAGCCGAGCGTCGGATCTATTTCTTGCTCCAGGTTGATGCCCAGGCCGTATTTGATTTTGTCGCCATTGCGCACTTGCAAAATGGTCTGAGGGTTGAAGCCTGCTTTGTTTTGATTCAAAGCATAATAGCTGCTTGCATCGTTAAAGCTTGCTACATTGGCTTTGTTTCTCCATGCCAAGACACGAATTTTTCCCGGGTGTTCACCCATCATGTGGGCGTGTTCGATCTCAACTTGGTCGCCATAATGTTTGCCGATCTGAAAGTCCACTGCTAAGCCATTGGGCTCTTTGGGGCCGGTCATGCGTCCCAACCTCAAGACCCAGTCTCCTTGGTACCATTCACCTGCAAAGCCCCAGCCAAAACCTCTTGCATCGGCCGCATAGTCAAAGGAGGAATAGGTCCAGTTGCCCCAATTCATGAATTGGGTTCTGGGGTCTTTGGCATAGGCGTTGTCATCGAACACATCAAGGGTCGAGAAATTTCCAGCGGTCAACACAAATCGGTTTTTATCGACGCTACCGGCCATTTGATTGAAATCCGATTCAACTTGTTGCGTGCCGCCACCTTGGTTCCAGGTTTGCCTTAAAAACAAACGCTGGCGGTACAAAGTTGGAACAGTTCCTCCTGCTCGAGTGATCTCACCGTTGGTGAAGCCCCCCAAACCCACTAAATTGGAAGAAAAAGGCACGCCAGAAGCAATTTCGGGATTGAAATAAACCTCCCCTCCGCTCCATGTTCTCATGCCCCAGTGGGCCGTTGTGGAGAAGGTGTACATTTTGTCGGCTGAGGCGCCCAAGGTGTTGACCGGGTTGGAGGTCACACCGTTTTTAAAGGAAGGGTGTGCTTGTTGGTTGTAAGTGATTTGGTATTTAGCACTGCTGTCCTCGTGCTCCAAGTCCTCGGCAAAACTCATGGTTCCCAGCATGCAACCCGTCAAAAGGGCCGTGACATGGATGCTTGTGCGTGAAGATCGATGTCTTTGGAGGAGGAAGTTCATGAAATTGAGACTGACTTTTAAAAAAAGAGTG
Source organism: uncultured Burkholderiales bacterium (assembly GCA_903842945.1). GTDB lineage: Bacteria > Pseudomonadota > Gammaproteobacteria > Burkholderiales > Burkholderiaceae_C > Limnohabitans. Next base: position 5,030 of record CAIMNS010000074.1, on the reverse strand, counting down.
TACTTTTTTATTCTATGATTTTAATACGACAAATTCGTGACTTTGTGTCGTACTTGTTGTTGTACGTAATGATGTTCTTGTTGCTGTTTTGTCGCTGGGTAAGGCTCTAGACTGTTCATTCAAGTCCAAGAGTTCGAGGGTGAAACGCCTGCGAGCCCAAACGTTTGAAAGACTTAGGTGTTCAAGCCTTTCAGACGTTTACTTTTTCTTGCTCGTTCCTTGAAGTCAATCGGTTTGGTTTGGATCCAATGCACAAACTTGGCAACATCTGGGTGCTCGAGGAGGGCTTGAATGGTGGGGTAGGTGTTGGCCAGTTCTGTCTCGGTCAAGAGGGCATGAATTTGTCGGTGACAGACACTGTGCAGTTGGGCAGTGACTTCGCCCCCTTTGGATTTGGGGACCAGGTGATGGGCCTCGATGTGCTGCTTTGGAATTTCTCTTTCGCAAAGGGGGCAGATGACGGGGGTTTTGATCACCAAGTCCCCAAGCGCCAACCTAGCCATTCGTTTGATTTTACCCACGCGCCACCTCTTTACTTAAAAGATGGGGACTGCAGTTCAAAACAATGGGAGAGTTCAAGGGGCAGTTCAGGTGCTTGGGAGGTGATGTAGTGGCGCACAAAGGGCGCCGCTTTCCAAGGGGCGGTGTAGCCACTCCAAATGGCTTTGGGCAAGATCTGCCATTGTCCCTGTGTTCTTTGAAGCACCACAAGGGCTGGCAAGAGATCCTTGAATTCGACTTCAACCAGGGCCCAATCCGATTGGGTCCACACGCTGGCAACCTGCATGTGTTGAGAGGCCGGTGGACTGTAATTTTTGATGTTCTCCAAAGTCGCCTTGTAGATGGGGTCCTCTGGGTTCAAGCGCTCAACCTTGTCGCAACGGGTCGTCCAACGCGTCCACCGCTCAGACCAAGCCCCGACAACGTCAAAGGGCTTGCCGTCAACGAGCAACAAGGCGCCATGATCCGCCTGCGTGATGGAGAGATGGTTCAAAATCACGCCACAAGAGACCATCGCGAGGACAAGCAAGGAGATGCTTCTCTTCATTCAGTCCTTCATGGGTTGGCGTGTTTTTCAATTAGCAATTCAATGTGCTCGTGCTCTGCAATCATCTCCAGTGCACTTTCAAACAAAGCCCTGGCCGAGCCTGAGATGGAGCTCAAATGGGCATGCAGTTGAGCATCTTTGGAGCTTTTGTTCAAGCATTCGTGGCTGTAGAGCTCAAAGCCTGCCAAGAGGGTGATGATCTCTGCGACATGCCTTGGGCACTCGCACAAGGTGTTGGAGGAGATGCCTGCCACCTTCATCAAGGTGGCATCGCTGTACTTTCTTGGGGGAATCATGGCGCCTTCTGTTGTCTTGAAGGCTTTTTTGGTGGTGTCGATCATCAGTCTTGAATTGATCAACTCCGCCAAATCGGCGTCGGTGATCAGGTCTCTTTTGACGATGAGCCCATCGTGCTTGAGGGAGGTGATGATGTGTTCTTGGGCGAAGCTGTACAGCACGATGGTTTGCAAGGCCTTGGAGGTGCTGACCAAATTTTGGATTTGAACTTTGGACACCGCATCCAAAGAGTTGATTTTGATCAGCAAAATTTCGACGGGCTGATCAAAGTGGGCCTCTTGTGCAAGCTGCAGGTCTTTGAAGATGTCGGTGATGCGTATGGCTTGGTCGATGAACCCTAGGGTGAACTTTTTGGATTCGATCCTTGCTGCCAAGGTCAAACCCACAATGGCCAAGGAGACGGTGCTGTTTCTCTTGTGTTGGCTACTTTTTAAATCCAAAGAGGACTGTTGAAGTTGCAGCAAGTGGTTGAGCTCCATGGAGCTCAGGCTTGAGATGCCGCTGATGGCATGACCTTGTTCGGTCAGACGCTTGAGCAAACTCGCTTTGAGCACATCATCATCGGTGTAGAGGCGGTGGTTGCCATCGGTTTTATGCGGTGTGAAGGTGCCATACCTGACTTCCCAGATTCGAAGCGTTGGGGTGGGCACCCCACTCAAACTCGAAACTGCCCCAATCTTGTGGGTTGGGGCATGCCCAGTTTTGGTCTTGTCCATGGTGTTTGCGTAGATATTGAGTAGATTAATGGGCTTATTTTATCGAAGGAATGTGCCCTAGCTTACTCACATGTTAAAGTGCCCCTCTAAAACCAAGGCTTAAGCAACGCTTACAAAAGATCAGTTCGAGCCTTTTTCAAGGTTTTGATCTTGCTCTGGGTGAGTCCTAGAGACAAGTAGCTTGGAGTTCCATCGTTTCTTTTCATTCACTGCTCATGCCCAACAAGCGTTCCTCAACTTTTTCCCGCTTGACGCCTGCAGACATCTCGGACGCCATCAAATGGGCCTGGGAGGACAGGACGAGTTTTGAAACAATAGAAGAGCGGCTTGGCATTACGCAGTCCGAACTGGTTTGCTTGATGCGAGCTGAACTGAGCCCAAGTTCTTTTAAGATGTGGCGCATGAGAATGCGCGGTAGAAAAACCAAGCACCGCGCTTTAAGAAGCGCTGAGATGAAGTTTGACGATGTGGCTGTTGCCGATCACAGAAGAGCGAATTGCTAGAGCATCAAGCCTTCGAACTGATTTTGAGCGCAGTGCCGCTCTTCAAAGCATAGCCTGTTCTAATTGGACGGCTTAATGTGGGGTAACACCAAATCTAAGACCTGTGGCTTTCAAAACGGCGGTGAGTGTTTTGATGGTTGGATTGCCCCTTGAAGACAGGGTGCGGTAAAGTGTTTCACGCGAAAGCTGCGTTTTCTCTGCAATGCTTGTCATTCCACTTCGAGCTTCAACCACCTTTCTGAGCGCTGTCAGGTAAGTTTTAGGGTCATCGTCTTCACTTGCCGCATTGAGATATTCCGCAGCGAAATCAGCATCCTGGAGTTGCTGATTTAGCCAGTCATCGTGTTTGATGCTTGCTTTCATTTCTTGCCCCTTAGTTGCCATTCTTTCCATCGCTCATGTGCTCGTTTAATATCCGAAGATTGGCTGCGTTTGTCTCCCCCATCACACAGCAGCACCAGGCGTTTGCCCTCGATTGCATAGTAGACCCGATATCCAGGACCCCAGTCAACACGAAGTTCCCAAACACCACCACCGAGTGTTTTACAGTCACCGAAATTGCCGTTACACAAACGTATCAATCGCGCGGCAATTCTTGCTTGAGCTTGCCGGTCCCTTAGCCCATCTAGCCAACGACCAAAGAGGTCTTGTCCCTCTGAGTTGCTGTAGTGCCGCAATTCAAACATGCGTCCATTGTAGCCTGAAAGCTACATAAAATCAACAAATCAATGTATTCGCAACTCGAGATGTTTAACCTGATGCGCGTCAATGACAATATAAGTTCGTCTAAAATGCAAGGCGTAAGAATTCTGGGTAAAAACCCAAGCACTGCGCTTTAAGAAGCGCCGAGATGAAATTTGACACGATCTGGCTGTTGCCGATCACAGAAGAGCGAATTGTTGAATCGCCAACCCTTTTGAGGTAAGCAGATGAGTGAAGATTCAAGGTGTTGTGGCTCAGGGACTTGCATCATTGATGATCAAGGACTGTGCTGGTGTGGACAACAATGGGATGGACACATCCTGCGCATGGCTTCTCCCAAAGCCACTAGACCCATCGACGCACCGAATGACACACCTCATGAAATCCCTAAGGACCTAGCAAAAAGTTAATCAAAATGCTCAACCTGCACTTCTTGGAGAGAGAACACAAGTTGGGCTTCAACTGTTTTTCTTGAGCCAAGCTCGCAGGCTTTTGAAGTTCGTTAGGCCTGAATAGGCTTTTTGAGCTCCATGTTTGTCAATCGTCACGGTATAGGGGATCTCGCCTTGCCATTTCGAATCGATTTCATAACGCAAAAATTCATCAAATTTAACCGGCACAAAGTAGTTCGGTGATGGGTCAATGCGCATTTTTTTCGCCAAATGACTGGTGATGTCTTGGGAGACATCATCGACTTGAACAAAGAGGACATGGGTGGTGTCTTTGGCCGTGAATTGTCCCCATTGAGGCATCTCGGACAGGCAAGGGCCACAACTCACCCCCCAAAAGTGAACCACCAAAGGACCTGCGCCCCTGGTTTCGATCAATTTTTTCCAGTCCCCTGGTACATAAGGCCGCAGGCCCACACCTTGCGCCATGCAAGACAAGCAAGCGCTGAGCATCAAAGACAAGAGGGCGATCAAAAGGGGACGTTTGGGTTGCATGATGAGCATCAGTTTAAAGCCTTGAGTTGAAAGCCTTCAATGCGCGTTAACCACGAGAGGTAGACGCGCTTTGAGGTCTTGATGAGCAAAGGGTGGTCCGAGTAGCCCGCAGTTTGGCTCAAAGGCACTTCGTGGCTCCAACTCTGTCCATCGTCGCTCGAGTGACGCATCATCACGCTAGAGCGCTGGCCATCAAAGCGTTTCCAAACCATCCAAACCTCTTGGCCAAGTGACACAACATACGGTCGGCTCTCAGGGGTGTTCAAGTCGCCCATGGCCATGGGCGTGCTGAAATGTACCCCTAGATCGCTTGAGCGGGCATAAAAAAGCCCTTGTCTTTGCTGCCCTTGGGTGAACCATGCGGTGTGGATGGTGGTGTTCTCGCTCAAAGCCACCGTTGGACCCTGGTGAGGGCAAACGTCGGTCTGCCAGTGATCATCGGCGACTTTTCTGGGTGCTGAGGCCTGGCCTTGATCGCTCAACACCTGCACGGCATGGTCGCGAAGCCCACCGCTAAAAAGTGCACGGTAAGCCAGGAGTTTGGTCTGCGGCATGCTCACATCCAAGGCGATGCGACAGCATTCACAGCTGTCGGTGTGGACCACGTGCTCGCCCTTGAAGCTCAAACCCCAGTCGTCCGTGTAGGCCAAGGCCACCGAGCCCCCCAATTTCTTTTTGCCTTTCAAACGCTCTTGATGCACCAAGCGTTTGTCCACCCAGGTCACAAAGAGGCGTTGTCGCTGATCCAAGCCCAGGCTTGGAAAGCGTTCACTCACGCCTTTGGGGATCAAGGGCTTGGGTGGGGAGAAATGCTCCCCAT
>CAIMNS010000073.1 GCA_903842945.1 uncultured Burkholderiales bacterium | reverse complement strand
CTCAAGCGCCCTTTACTTTCAAAACCTTGGACTGATCAAAGTTTTACCCATCGAGTTGTTCGAATACCGTCGACCCATTGGAATTTTATGGAATGCCAAAAAGTCACTTACGCCTAGCGCGAAATTACTTGTAGAATGCCTCGAGTCCTTAGCCGATAAAAACCCAACACCTCAATAGCTTTCATTGATCTCGAAGATGACATTTATAAATGAAACCGATTTAATTGAGCACTACACAGCCCAAGGTTGGGACTACATGGCCGATGATGGCTTCATAGGGCTCATTGGCCCCATGTTTCAAAAAACAGTCGACTCAAAGCTTCATTTTTGCTTTCCAACGCTTCAAAAGCATCGAAACAGAAACCATGTGTTGCAAGGTGGCGCTTTGCTCACGTTTTGCGACAGAGTCCTAGGGGTGGTGGCAAGAGCAGAAAGTGCCACACCCAAAACGGCCACCATTCAACTCAACATGGACTTCATTCACGCGATCAAAATAGGTGACGTGGTTGAGTCTAGCCCAGAGCTTGTCAAAGACTCTAAGCATCTCTTGTTTGTCAAAGGTACTTTTTTCGTCAACGGAACCGTCGTTGGAGAGGCCAGTGGCATTTGGAAAAAGATCAAAATGATCAACTGACACGGGCTCTCCCCCTTCAGAGCCCTACAATGGGTCACCCCATTTGGAGAATGTATGCAAACGATGGATCGATTTTCACCCCAGGGCTTGAACTTTGAAGATTTCAAGCCCCGGCACTTTTCTTGGAGCCAAGAGGGCTCAGTGGCAACCATCACCTTGAGCCGACCCGAGAGAAAAAACCCTCTCACACTGGAGTCCTACGCAGAACTCAGAGATACCTTTAAAGCATTGCGCTTTAGCAAAGGGATCAAGGTTGTTGTGCTCACTGGATCAGGGGGTAACTTTTGTTCAGGGGGAGATGTGCACGACATCATTGGACCCTTGGTCAACATGAAAAAAAACGATGACATGTCTGGCTTGTTGAGCTTCACGCGCATGACCGGTGACTTGGTCAAAGAGATGCGGGCATGCCCTCAAATCATCATAGCTGCTGTTGACGGGGTTTGTGCTGGGGCAGGAGCCATTTTGGCCATGGCATCAGACTTGAGAATCGGCACGGCCAGCAGCAAAACCGCATTTTTGTTTGTCCGCGTGGGCCTAGCTGGTGCCGACATGGGCGCTTGCAACATCTTGCCGCGCATCGTCGGATCTGGACGAGCGGCAGAGTTGCTTTTCACGGGTCGCTCCATGGACGGACAAGAAGCCGAAAGATGGGGGTTTTTCAATCGCCTGTGCACCTCCGATCAATTGATGAACGAGGTCCAATCGATGGCCCAATCTTTGGCCAGGGGACCTTCATTTGCAAATGCCATGACCAAAAAATGCATCCATCAGGAATGGAGCATGGGCATCGATGAGGCCATCGAAGCGGAGGCACAAGCACAAGCCATCTGTATGCAGACCAAAGATTTTGAGCGGGCTTACCAGGCTTTCATCATCAAAGAAAAACCCATCTTTCAGGGTGATTAAAGGCTTTATTTGACTAGGTTTTTCGGGTTGCCGCTGGCAAAGGCATTGATGTTGTCAAAGGCCGTACCATAGTAGTGCTCGTAATTGTCTTTTTCTACAAATCCCAAATGCGGGGAGCAAATACAATTGTTTAAATGGACCAAGGGATCGCTGGCTCCCAACACGGGTTCTTGCTCATAAACATCCACCGCTGCAAAGCCAGGATGACCCTTTTGGAGGCCAGCCAAAAGGGCACCGGGCTCAATGAGTTCTGCACGACTCACGTTCACCAAGATCGCGTCTTTTTTCATCATG
>CAIMNS010000072.1 GCA_903842945.1 uncultured Burkholderiales bacterium | reverse complement strand
GCTGACCAAGTTCATTAACTTGTCGAGCAAATCCAAATTGACTTTAACGGGTTGGGCAATCTCTTGGAGCGTCTCGACGCTCAACTCTTGCGCTGCAGCTGGTGGCGCAGAAGTGGCGCTATGGGTGGCAACAGTTGCAGGCTCATGGGGCGGCGGGGCAGAGATTTGTGCCTCTAAAATTTGCTCTAAGGCTTCTTTGGATGGTTCAATAGACAGAGGAATTTCTTGCACGGCTTCATTGAGCTTTTTATCAGCCAATACCACCCCATTGGCCAGATTAAGCAAATCTTTAGGCAGAGGAATTGCTTGCACGGGTTCATTGAGCTTTTTATCTGCCAATGCCACTCCATTGGCCAGATTGAGCAAATCTTCAATGAGCTGGCTGTTGTCACCTGATGGCTCGGTATTGGTGGCCTCAATGCCAGCAACAATTTCTCTGACAGCATCAAGGGTATCGAGCAGTAAACTGGTTTTTTGCTTGTCCAGCTCAAGACTGCCATCGCGAATTTTTCCAAGCAAAGTCTCACCCGCGTGGGTGACTTTCTCTAATCTTTTGAAGGCGAAAAACCCACTACTGCCCTTCAGCGTATGGATGGCCCTAAAAATGTTGCCGACCAACTTCTTATCGTCAGGAGTCTTTTCAAGCAATACGAAATCCAGATCCAGTTGGTCCAGAATTTCTCTGGCTTCAATGATGAATTCAACCAGAATATCGTCAGTATTGTCCATAAGAGTATTGGATCAGTTTTGCTTATTTTTATAATTTAAATTTAGCAACTGCGCCTTCAAGATCCACAGCAATTTTGGACAAATCAGACGCGGCTTGCTGGGAGTTCGAAGCCCCCTCCGTCGTGCTCTTGGCTGCATCCGCCACGGACTTGATGTTTTTAGCAATCTCCGTACTGCCAATTGCCGCTTCCGAAACATTGCGATTAATCTCTGCTGTAGTGGCGGCCTGCTCTTCAACGGCGCTGGCAATGATTCCAGAGATCTCATTCATCTTGTTGATGATGGCGGTGATCTCCTCAATCGAAGCTAACGCGCCCTTCGCATCTGCCTGCATGACGCTAATACTTCCGCCAATTTCCTCAGTGGCTTTGGCCGTTTGGCGGGCCAACTCTTTGACCTCATTGGCAACCACAGCAAAGCCCTTGCCCAATTCACCCGCACGAGCAGCCTCAATGGTTGCATTCAGGGCGAGCAAGTTAGTTTGTTCCGCAATGCTTGAGATGACCTTCAAGACATTGCCAATTTCCATGGTGCTTTTGCCCAACTTGGACATTGTTTCGTTGGTGCTTTTGGCTACGTCAACCGCTTGATTGGCAACGGTTGAGGCCTGTACGGTGCTGAGTGAAATCTCACGAATGCTGGCACTCATCTCCTCAATACCGGTGGCAACCATCTGCGTGTTGCTGCTCATCCTGTCAGCGGCTTCAGCGACGACCTTGGCCTGAGCAGATGTTTCTTCTGCATTGGAGCTCATTTGCATGCTGACAGCGGCCAACTCTTCGGAGGAGCTGGCAACCGAAGTGGAATTGGCGCCAATGGCTTTGAATGACTGTTGCAAGTTAGTTTGCAGAACTTGAATGGCCTTGGCCATTTCACCTACTTCGTTATTCAGGTTTGTGTTTTCAACGCTTGTGTTGAGTTTGGAGTCGGCCATTTCAAGAATGGTTTTTTGCAGGCTTGCAAGCGGCCGCTTGACGGATTGCAAAACAACATAAACAACGAGAAAAGACAGGAGGACAGATGCACCAAGCATGAGGCTCATGAATAACTTTATCTGATCTAATTCAGTCTGTGTCGCTGCAACATTTTTCTTAGCGTTACTTGCTTTTTGATCGCTCACTTCAGCTATTAATTGGGAAACTTCAGCTAAAAGTGCTCGATATTCTGGGTTATTCAATATCAAAGATACTGCTACCCCTGAATCTTTACCTAGTTCAATTTTTAAAACTTTGTCAATATACGATTTATAAAGTTGATCTACTTTAGGATAGATCGAAGCAAGTTTGCTTTTTAATTCTTTGCTTCGAATGGTGGGATCTGCCTCTTTTAAATTTTTTTCGATTTCAGGTTTAATCTTGATGATGCTGTCAGAAGATCGCTTAATACTTTCTGCGTCATTGGCAAAGTGCGAAAGTCCTACTCTGTTGACGTTGCGGGCAACATTCTGAATATCGCGTGGTATTTCATTTAGCAGTTTTACCCCGATCACATCTCGTTCATAAAGACCATCAATGGCATCGTCAAGTTTCGCAAATGTCCAAAATGCCGTCGAACTGAGTGCCACTGAAAACAAAATGGTGATAGAAAAACCGACTATCAATTTTGTACTGAGATTGAATTTTTCAATAGATTTAAGTGCAGACACGTTAAATTTCCCAAGTAAATATGAAGGGTGAATAAAATCTGGCTTTCGCAAGCGCAACGCTATTTTTTCAGCTTAACATTACATTGCTGTTATTCACCAATTCATACAGTGTTAAATAACGTACATCGGCGAGGATTAACCCTTAGATTCTTTTTCATTTTGTCGCAAGGATGTGTGCTTTGGTCTTCCCAAGCTGACTACTGCTACTTAGTAGGTCAAAGTCTGTTGAAGTTTGAACTTCACATCTCAAAATAAATGACATTCAAAAGTTCTAATTAATAAAAAAAATTTATACTTTTATATAATCCAGCGTAAAGAGTCTTTACGCTGCTACTTTTTTAAGCAATCAGTTAAATCATTCTTCAAATTTAAACTGAGTTCAATGTATTTGGAGTTTTCCATCTAACTTCTTGCGCACTCTGAAGAGAGCAAGTGTCAAGGTGTCCATACCTGCGCAACAACATAGTTTGATCTCTGTGCCCCATGATCTGTGAGGCAACACCCAACCCTACCCCACTTCGCAATAGTGATGCTGCAACCCAATGGCGCACATCATGTATGCGGAGTTCTGGCCGACACAGCATGGAAGTCAAACTTGTCCATTTCTTTCTGTAGTTAATTGGCGTGATGCCGTTTTTGCCTGCAAAGATCAATCGATGTATGTGGAGTTTTGGATTGGACAGATTTGTTGATTGAGAAAATGAAGGTCTCATTTGTTTGGCCAAGCTCATCGTGGCTGGTGAAAAAACAATGTTCTTGAGTCGCCGTTCTTAGTCATTGGCACGATCATTTTTGCATTTGAAATATCCAGATCATTCCAAGTTCTTTCAAGCAATTCGCTCTTGCGTGCGCCAGAGTCTGCAAGCATCCACACGAACAAAGTAAACAATCTGTCCTTGCACATCTTGGCTGCTAATCTCAGCGAGATGAAATCCTGTTCATTGGATGAAACGTATCGGACTTTTTCTTCATAGCGCCGAAATGATATGGTTGGCGAAATGAATCCTTTGGGCGCCATGCGACGATTCAGAATGGCCCATCGATACACTTGTCCTATTGCGCCAATGTCTCGATTGACGGATGAGCATGCGTAGCCATAATCTATTAAAGCTTGTGCTGCACTTTGAAGTCTTTCACTTGAAATACTCCATGCACATTCGGCACCAAAGCCGTTGACTAAGTCACACCATTTCTTGAGCCTGAAGTGCAATGCAAGCAGAGGTCTGGCAATGGAATGAGCGCTAACAAGTTCTGTTAACGTGATGTCAATAAATGCCTCTGACACGAATGAATCAGCTGCAGCTTTAAGATTGACGGGAGAATTGAATTTACGCATGAAAGTTTCCTAGAGCACTGCCTTAGAAAACCTAAGAACAGCGTGAAGAGAACCCTATCAGGCGTTGATTTATATAAAGAAAACCACCAAATGGTGGGCGATGCAAGTTTCGAACTTGCGACCCCTGCAGTGTGAAGACTCCTTTAGACCACTAATTTCCTCAATGAATTCATTGAGTTAGCTGCTTCTTGGTAACTCAAAGTAGTATAGAAGTAGTATGGTTGTGAAATTAAATTACTTCTCATATCGCTCGGTAATTTTCAACGCATTTGAAATCAGCAATCCTGTATTGAAGCACAATGAAAATT
>CAIMNS010000071.1 GCA_903842945.1 uncultured Burkholderiales bacterium | reverse complement strand
TGGTAACAACATCAACCTTCAAACAGAGATCTACGCTATAGAGACTTGTCTGGTTTTAAAAACCGGATAACTACTTAGCGATTTTGGTCAATCATGTGATTGACCCAAGGTGTGAGGAAGATGCGCGAGTTCGTCATCTTGAACGAACTTGAAGATTATCACACAGATTGGGGTTTTCACCAAGCCCTACTTCGTTAAATTACCACATATGCTGAATCCGAGGGCCTGTGATTGGGGGACCTGGTCGATGAGTCACCCAAAAAAAGCATCACGCTGCAGGGTACCTGTTTCCTTTGTGACGCCAAAAGTTGTCGCGCTGATGGACTATGGATGCCATTTTGCACTTGAATTTCATCATGTGATTGCATGTACGTTACACGGCAGATAGCTAAAAGCAAGTGTTGGAAAATCAATCGCCATGACCACCAGACCAGTCCATTTCTGACAACATGATGAGCTTGCTGCGTTATTGAAATATCAAAAGCTATTTTGCTTTCACCAACGTCTATTGGCTTAGGACAACGTTAATTTTTTGTTATCAAAAAAATGATTTTATTGATTTGGATCAACAAAGAGCTATCAATTACACACAGTAAGCTTTATCAACTCTAGGATACAGACTTCTATCACTCCTTGGTACTGGATAGTCAATGATCATCAAAATTGCGATCCGATTTACTTTAATGCTAAGTGTATGCATGCTTTATGCGTGCGGCCCCAGCTCAAAGAAAAATGTTGACCCCTACGATGTAAGCCACATAGAACTGAATTCCCCACCAGCGAAGATCTCGATGGATAGGCACACAGGGCCCTTTGCAGTTGGCGCCGCCTTGAATTTCAACGCAGAATTAAAACCACTTGACCCCTCGCCTATCAAAAATGTGCAACTTGATACTACCCACAAGGTGGTAGAGATTGCCCCAGGAATTCAATTCAGTGCCTGGACTTTTGGGGATCAGGTGCCGGGACCCGCTATACGCGCAAGAGTCGGCGACAAAATTCATTTCAGCATGACCAACCGAAGTGATGAGACTTTGCCAGGTATTTCTATGGCAATGGCACCTATGATGCATTCGATGGATTTTCATGCTGCAATGGTTTCACCACAAGACAAATACCGTTCAATTGCGCCAGGACAAACCATTGACTTTGAATTTACCTTGAACTACCCTGGTATTTTCATGTACCACTGTGGAACACCCATGATCCTGGAGCACATTGCCTCAGGCATGTATGGCGCCGTAGTTGTGGAACCAAAGAGCGGCTACCCAACAAAGGTAGATCATGAGTACTTGGTCATACAGAGCGAGTTTTACGTCAAGCCAGATCCAGCAGGGAAAAAGTTCAATGGCGCTCCTCTATATGTATTAGACGCAGACCGACTGAAGGCGTCGCAACCTACACACACAGTATTTAATGGCAAACATAACGGAATGGTCAAGCAACCATTGTTAGCAAAACCAGGAGAGCGTGTTCGTTTATTTGTTCTGAATGTAGGGCCAAGTAAAACTTCCAGCTTTCACGTGGTTGGAACTATATTTGACAGGGTCTGGCTTGAAGGCAATCCGGACAATCAAATGAGAGGCATGCAAACGGTACTGCTTGGTTCAAGTAACAGTGCCATTGTAGAAATGGTGATCCCAGAAGCGGGATCCTACATTATGGTCGATCACCATTTTGCAAATGCATCCCAAGGGGCGATCGGTTTGATCTCCACACTATCTCAAACCAAACCAGTTGATCTTGAGCATCACAACATGGAAGCCAGTGCGATGCCGCAAGATCCTAGCACCGCACAAGGGAAAATGGCCTTTGAAAGCAAATGCTTGGCGTGTCACTCCATTGGAGAAGGTAAAAAATTAGGCCCTGATTTGGCTGGAGTTACTTTAAGACGAAGTGATGCATGGTTATCGCAATGGTTAGCAACACCAGAAAAAATGTTGCAAACTGATGCAGCGGCCAAAGCAATGCTTAAAGAATACAACAACATTGCAATGCCCAATCAAGGCTTGAATAAAAATGAAATTGCTCAATACCTTGCTTATTTCCATTGGATAGATCGTGGTAAAAAATGATGGTGATTCGTCTTACCGCTGTCATCCTCATGGCTTGGCTTCCAAGCCTATCACTGGCCTGCGGTCATTGCCTTGAGGATCGAATTGCAGCTGTTTACGATCACGCTCTGATGGCAAAAACAATCGCATCTAAGCAAAAGATGCTTTATTTCGCATGGGACGGACCAGTCAATCGAGATGAAACCACACGACTACGCATACTTCGTCAATCCGGATTCGTCAGTGGCATCACCCCCCAAAGCGTTCGCGTCTCGATTGAGCCCGCAACCATGGCTCTGGCCTACGATCCACTCAAAACCAACCCAAAAAGAATTGAATCTGCGCTTGAGGTGATTTTTTCAAAAGAAAAGATATTTTTAATTCTTCTTCCCTCAAAGAATTAACAAACGTTTTCCACTCTTTGCGGCTCTTCGTGCTTCATGATTTCTGCAAACGCCGGCACCGTGGATCAATCCATCTCTTGTTGACCGAGGGGTACTTTTAATGCAATGAAGCATCGTGCTCGGATGAACACCTTTTAAAGCAGGCACCCTAAAAGATAAAAAACCACTCGCCACCAAAAAAGAAGGAGCGCTAGTGAAACTTTTCAAAACCAGTTCGAGTGCCTTTTGTAGCCTCTAACTTTGTAAAAGCAACATCACAGAGATGAATACAAAGTCTTCTAAAACACTAAAAAATTTATAGTCTACAGTTTGAGTCAATAAAAACTAACGATGACACGCTTTCTTTTTCCTGATGTAACCCATTGATATATAGAGAGGTCTTTAAGGAGCCTGGCCAGATGCTAAATTGGGACTCAGGAAGATAAATTGATGAAATGCGTTCTGTAGTGGATGAGTTCATCGATCGACTCATGAACATCGGCCAGGGCCGTGTGCATTTGTTTCTTTTTAAATGAACTGTAAGCCGAGGGCTTCCAACGCCTAGCCAGTTCCTTTAAGGTGCTGACGTCCAAATTGCGATAGTGAAGCCAGGCCTC
>CAIMNS010000070.1 GCA_903842945.1 uncultured Burkholderiales bacterium | reverse complement strand
CAAGAAGAAATCACCATTCAATCTGTTTACAAGCAAGGCTACCAATTGATGATGCCAGTGACAATTACCGGCGAATAATCAAAGCATTTGATTAATATAGCAGTCCCTATATCAACAGTTTTTCGATCCCCACCAGCACGGTAGCCCCGCAGAACTCAAACCTGACTCAACGATTCATACGCAGGGGATAAGAATGGCCGCTAGAAATAAATACATCAGCTCGGCTGCACTTCGCTATTGGCAGGAACAGTTCCAGCCCGCATGAGTTCACCCAGTGCCGTGACTGCCTCGTCAAAATGGGTCATTATTCGCACTCCCTTGGGGACTCTCCTGACATGCGATAAACCAGCCCCTCCCGCCCAGATCAGCATTTGTGGTGGCAGCAAACGCCGCAAATGCGCCAGCGTTGGCACGACATCTCTAGGGGGATACGAAAAACTGAATGTCAGCGTAACCACATCGGCTTTGCACTCTGTGGCTGCCAGCTTCAAGCTGTTCAATGGAATTTCGGTCCCAACGTTCACGATATAGGCACCAGCCTCTGCCATCACTGCCTCGACCATTAGCAAACCAAGCTGATGGTACTCACCTGGAGGTAAGGCGAATAAGAAGATTGGAAAAGCAGGCTTTGGTTTTGATTTGAGTGTCTGCGTAATCAAATAACGCTCGATCATGGAGGAGCAAAGGTGCTCGTGGTACACATCGATTTCACCACACAGCCATGCGTCTCCAATGCCCACCATCAGTGGGGCAATCGTATGCTCGACAAAGTCAAGCATGGTTTGCTTAGCACGTAGTTTACGCAACAAGGCCTTAAATGCCTCACTGTCGGAGCGCTTAAGTAGGCTAATGAAATCATTTGTGGACTCTGAGCGCTCAACATTGGTTTTGAAAAGGTTCAGATCAGCGAGAATTTTCAAATTTTCGAGTGCTGTATTGGCCACCACTTGACCAGGTCGAAACCCGGCCTCTATTAGACGTTTGATGACCAGGAGCCTGTCGACGGATTCGCTTGAATAAATGGCCCTGCCTTCTACTCCATGTTCTGTCGAAGGAAAGCCAAACCGTTGACGCCACTTTCTTAGCTTTTCAACACCAAAGCCCGTCAGACGTTCGATTTCCGACTGTAAGACAAAGGAGTTTGTAGACATGCCAATCAGAGTAACAAAAAAAGAAACAATTGTCCTCCCTGTTTTGTCCCGGACAAAAGACTTAAATTGTCCATGTGAGAAACATTTTTTAGATAATTTTGCGGTGTGCGCAACTTGTTGAAATTTAAACTGTGTCACATAAATTCGCGCATTCCAAGGAGAGAACCGATGAAATCAACAGAAGAAGCTACGACGCTTGAAAGACGTGTAAATTGGGCAAATGAACACTGGATATTTTTCTTTTCTGAAATGCCTTTACGAGAAAAGAATTTGAACTTGGTAACTCAGACACTTCAAACCAAAGTCGGGGCTTCAACCAAAATCAACGGCACTCAAACGCTGACAACTAAAAATAAATCTGATTAGCTATTTACTTCAGCAATTTACTGCAGATTACTTAACTCACTCAAACTTGTGATGGAAAATGCTAGTAGAACTCCTGTATTGCAGCGTATCAGTTGCATATCAAATTACTAATGTAGATTTAGAACACATTTTGGATTCCGCGCGGCGCCGTAATTTAGAAGAGGGCATCACAGGCGTGCTACTTTATTATCGAGGCGCATTTGTTCAAATCTTAGAGGGTAGTAAGGAGTCGGTTGAAAATGTTTATGAAAAATTTATCGGTCCTGACCTCAGACATACGGCTCTCAATAAAGTGCATCAAAACACAATCGCACATCGCAGCTTTAGCCAATGGTCTATGGGTTTTGTAGGCGCACCAGAGATAGAATCACGTATGCCGTCCACGGCTATTGGAATTTTGATGAACACGCTAACGGACGAAAGTAAGTCAAAGCCTCTTTCACTGGGTCTCAATGCATTTGTTTCAATTTACAACCAGATGCGCAAGTCGCCCTACAAGTAATTTTTAGACGAGTTCACTTAAGAGTGGTTGATTTCCCCATACAACTTCAATCAGGCTCGCAAATTAACAATGCCACCAGTTGGATCTGAAGGGACTACAGTTTTAGCCGCAGAATTTTGATCAACTGGAGCTTGGGCTTTCGCAGAAGCAGCGACAGCTGTAGCCTGCTCAGCACCAATCTGATTTGGTTTCGCTTTAGCTAAAGGTTCCGGCACCACTAACGGCGCCTGTGGAAGTGAGGTAGAAATAGAACTTGACATAGGAAATTTCCAGTATGGCTAGATGAAGGATCTGATAGGGACTAGCCCCTCCTGTTAAACGTATACGGACATATTTCAAATTAGTTTAGCTTTGGCGTCGTTTGTCCTTTAAAAGGACATCACCACCAACTGTCGTGTAAAACGACACTTAGTGTTGTTGTTTGGAATCGGCACTGCATTGTTTGTCATTTAAAAGGACAACAACAAAAAATGACTATCAATTGCATCTATCAAACCATCAGAAGCTAAAAAGCCAGTTCAAAAACCGGCTTTTTGGTCAGAGAAAGACCAGATTAACTCGGGCCTTTTTCAGATGGCGTTAATTAACTCTTTTTAGCAGCTGTTTTAGCAGTTGCAACGTCTGAGTTGTTCATAGCAGCCATGTTGGCTTCAGCCATGTCAGTGGCTTGCTTCACAGCTTTTTGAACTGATTCGTAAGCATTGTTAGCAGCGTTCACGGCGCTTTTCATCATGGCAACAGCTGTCTCAGAGCCAGCGGGAGCGTTAGAAATTGAAAAGTCAACCAAATTGGAGAACTGCTTTTGAGCAGCCGCTGTTTGGGCTTCCAAAGCTTTTGTGAATTCGTTAGAAGTGCCAGAAGCGATGTCATAGAGGTGACGGCTGTAAGCAGCTGTTTTCTCAGCCAAAGGCTGGAACAGGTTGGCTTGCAATGCCATCAATTCTTGCGCGTCTTTCACGCTCAATGCAGCTTTGGTGCTGTGAGCTGATTCGCTCAATACTGCTTTTGTGGCTGTCAAGTTCAACACAACCAATTTTTCCATGCCTTCGAAGGCTTTGGATGTCAAACCGAAGAGGGTTTCGACATTGGCTTTGTGTGAAGCAACGATTTGTTCTGTGGTCATCATGATTTCTCCGTTAATTTAAAAAAATTTGAAAGTCTAAAAAATTTCAATGGGTACTAATTTAGTAACCGTTTTTCGGAAAGACACTCAATCCATTTGAAGACAGGCACATAAACAGTAAGACGACTAATTCCAGATGTTGCAGGGTTGAAACTAACCATGAAGTGTTTCATAAAATTCCACAAATATCGAGAGAGGGTCGCCCTTCCCTAATGTTATTTTAATTATGGTCTACGTCTGCATTGTCAACCGACTCATCTTCCTTAGCTGCCATTTCTGCAAAGTGAGTTGCTTGAATCATATGTCCATAAGCCAAATAACCATGATGAGCTGCAGTTACTTCATCATCTAGATCATCAGCATTTGCCGCCTCTAGCTGATGCTTTGCAGCAGCTTCAAGGTGATGGGCAGCTTTACGATGGTGGACAGCTGCTTTGTGGTGAACTTCATGTTCGTGATTATTTTCCATTGAAAAACTCCTTATTAAACTTGGAAATCCCAAGCAATTAAATGATGTCTGCCAATTATTTCAAATCAATACGTTTTAAAAATTAAATGCCGCTTTAATGTCATCTAATTTTCACACAAGCCATGGATTGGTAAAGTTTCACTATCAACACAAACTTGTATCAGGAAAATTCTTGTGAGTTAAATATTTGTAGCTAAAACTGTCGTGTTAAACGACACCTGAGAGCAATCACAAGACAATAGCGCGAACCATCCGCTTAAAGCAAACTTGCCTCTTTGATTTCAATCATCCTTTGTCGTGTAACACGACACTAGAAGACCACCCCAACCCACGAGCACGGTAGCCCCGCCGAAACCAAACCTGCCTCAACGATTTGTGCGCAGCGGGTAAAAATGGCGAACATCCTTCTAGACCCCAAACTTGATTCAAAAGTTTAGGGAATCAAGGGTACTTATCTTTTTCCAGAATTAAGCAAGTCCTTGTTTATTAACTAATTGAATTGAGATTTTTTCCAGTTGAGCCGATAAATCTCGAACAGAATCTGTAAGTCTCAGTAGTTCTTGTTCTTTTAAAATATCTATTTTTTCATGAAGCAACTCTATTTCAAGTTCAGCTTTGACATTTATTTCATAGTCATTTTGTGCATGTCGCCTATCCAGTTCTGATTGCCTATTTTGGCTCATCATGATAGCGGGCGCTGTATATGCAGCCTGAAATGAAAGAAGCAAATTCAATAAGATAAATGGATACGGATCCCAAGCGTTAGCGCCACTTAAAACGTTTCCAATAATCCACAAAAAAATTCCTGTGCTTTGAAAAATGATAAATCGCCAAGATCCTATGGTTGATGCCACTCGATCAGCAATTCTTTGACCTGTAGTGAGTGTAGGAACCTCGATATTTTCAAGGGAAGCCAATTTTCTTGTTTTATCCTTTTCCATTTGGCGATGTCTGCGGCGGTGCTCACGGAGCAGCTCAAGTTGCCGAGAGTCCTCTGGTGAAATAGATGGACTATTTATGGGCGATAACTTGGTAGTCATTTGAACTTTCAAAATGATCGAATAAAGTAATATACGTCGATTAATGACAATTGAAGTCATCACCACCAACTGTCGTGTTAAACGACACCTGATCTCCACGACAAGCCACGAGCACGGTAGATCCGCTGAAACCAAACCTGACTCAACGATTTGTGATTACAGGTTGTCCTTTAAAAGGACATTCTTGAAGAATCCAAACTTTACAAGTAAATGCGATAGCGAATTGAAAGTGTTTGTCCCAAATGTTTTGGTTTTACGAATAACTCAATCAAAACACCATTACTTTTTAATATCACTCGTTGTGACTTTGAGTTTTCAATATCCGTTACAACTTCAACAAACGACATATCCATTTTTTTTGCTATTTCACACATTGACTTCAAAGCTAAAGTTGCTAATCCTTGATTTCTTTTCCACTCAACAACTTCATAGCCTATGTGCCCTAAGCAGTAATAGGGCAAGTCAGTTGTACCCTTCTGCCATCTGAATGAGATAGCACCTGAGAATCCTTCATCCCAAATCCATCGTGTGATGCTTGGCAAGCGTTTAACTTTTTCGCCATTAGAAAGAGTCATCAAATCCGCAGTTGGTTCCAAATCATCAAAGGAACTAACGAAAGCAGTGAAGTCATTTTTGATTGCGGGTATGTCTTTAATTGTTGCTTTTTTGCCGCGCGAATTGTCCACATAGCCTTTCTTCAAAGCCTCAAAATAACTTTCACTGATTTCAGTAGATGGCGTTAGTAGTTCCATT
>CAIMNS010000069.1 GCA_903842945.1 uncultured Burkholderiales bacterium | reverse complement strand
TTTTGGTTCTCAATTTCCTTGGAGTCAAAAAATTGCTACCTACGCTAAATCATACGGCAGCGGTGGTAAATCTCAAGTTTTAGGATCTAGTAATATCCGTTTACAAGCTCCTTATGCTGCTTTAGTTAACGGAGCATTTGCTCATGCTTTTGAACAAGATAGCTTACGAAAACCTGGAGCCGGCGTTCATCCTGGTGCCACACTTTTTCCTCCAGCTTTTGCAATTGGTCAAGAATTGAGTGTGGGAGGTGAAACTCTATTAAGGTCATTCGTAGCGGGGTGCGAAGTTATGTTTCGCATTGGTTCTGCATCTCAACATAGCTCAGAAAAATTAGGATTCCATGCACCAGGCCTTACGGGGGTATTTGGCGCTGCCGTCTCAGGCGGATTGGTTCAAGGATTAAACTCACTTCAACTTTCCAACGCGCTTGGAATTGCAGGTTCACTATCAAGTGGTTTATTGGCTTTTACTAAATCAAAGCGCGGCTCTGAGGTTAAACGCTTGCACCTGGGAAAGGCTTGTGAAAGTGGAGTTTTGGCATCCCGTTTAGCTTATGAGGGCTTTGAAGGACCAGAAACTATACTCGAGGGGAAGTTTGGTTTTTTAGATACATTTTGCAGTTCTAGAGATTCTGAACTTTTAACTAAAAATTTGGGGACTGAATGGGAAACCTCTAAGATTTGCTTAAAGGCTTATCCTTGTCATATCACGGCACATCCTTTAATTCATTCTTTATATTTATTGATGAATAAATATTCGTTTAACTCAAGTGACATCCAAAGATGTGACTTACTTGTTCCAGAAAAAATTCTCACTCATCACGATATTAGAGAGCCAAGGGATATTAAGCAAGCTCAATACAGTGTCCCATTTTGCTTAGCTATAGCGATGGATAACGATGTAAGTGATCCGAGCGTTTTTCTCGATGAAATTGTTAACAACCAAAATATCATAAATAATTGTAAAAAAATAACGATGAAGGCTTACAGTGATGCTTTAGAGAGATCTTCTTGGACATCTACACTTAAAGTATTACTACAAAATGGTAATGAATATACTATTGAATGCGACAATTTTATGGGTTCACCAGAAAACCCATTAAGTGTTTCTCAATTAAAACAAAGATTCATGAATCATACTCAAAAATGTAAATTTGTTAATGCCGAAAGCTGGTTCAATGCTTTTTTAGATCTAGAAAATTTAACCAACTTAAATCAACTTCCTGATTTGTTTTAATTTCATTTAAAAAAGCATATTCATGGAGCAAATTTGTATCTAACTCAATTAATCCAATTGGGCAACTTCCTCTATTTCATCAATTTAAGGCTCCAAGCTTATATTTGATTTTTTAACTAACTCTTTCCAGTTAGTTATTTCTCTTTTTATTAAAGCATCAAATTGCTGAGGCGTACCCACTGAAGGATAAACTCCATCCTTCTCTAAAAGATCGACAGCTTCTTTACTGTTAAATGCTTTTATTAACTCCTGGTTAATTTTTTGAATTACGCCTTGGTGAGTACCTTTAGGAGCAATAAGTCCATGCCAAACATTGACTTCATACCCTACCACACCAGACTCTTGTAGCGTCGGTACATCTGGCAGAACCGGAGTTCTTTTTAACGTTGTAACGCCTAAAGCTTTTAATTTACCTGATTTAATAAATGGCAACGCAATTGAAGGCGTACTAAAAAATAACTGCGTTTGACCCGATAGGGTATCACTTAAAGCAGGCCCTCCCCCTTTGTAGGGTACGTGCAAAAGCTTGATTCCAGCTTTGCTCATTAATAACTCGGCTGAAAGGTGCAACACACTCCCATGGCCTGAAGACGCAATACTCAGGACAGAAGCAGATCGTGAGTAGCTAATTAGATCGCTTATGCTATTTACTGGTAACGAGGGATTGGAGACCAAGACAAAAGCGCCCTGTGAAACTTGACCAATTGCTTGAATGTCTGTAATTGGGTCATATTTCAATGGATAAAGTGCAGAATTAACTGTATAGCTTGCAGAAATTAATAAAATTGTGTAGCCATCTGGTAATGATCTAATGGCAAATTCTGTTCCCAATAATCCCCCAGCGCCGGCTTTATTTTCCACAATCACAGATTGCTTTAGTCCTGTGGTTAGACGTTGTGCAATAAATCTAGCAATAAAGTCATTTCCACCACCTGGGGGAAAAGGCACAATTAGATGGATAGGTTTTGTTGGATAGTTAATTGATCCTGTTGAGTCAATCGTTTCGGCAATTAGAAAATCGCTGAAAAAAACTATTGCAAAAGAAAAAAAGAATTTAAAAGAGAACTTATACAATTTAGCACCTACTTATCTTTTTATCTTGTTTTCACAATGATGGATTGACCCGAAACATGCAGTTCACAGTTTTTATTTGCACTTTGTTTAATAAGATCATCAATTGTTTCAGTCTCCTGATCTAAATCACAACAGTAGGTCTCGTTAAGATTGTTATGCCTAATCAATTTAAAAGAAATTTCTTCTATTTTTTCTTTACTCAAAATAATTTGCGGCATTTCACCGACCCAGTTACCATGCTTTCTACCATTGTGTCCGGTATGAAATGAAAAACTACCCAACCCATAAAATATAGGTTTCCCACAATAGATTTCAACTGGTAAGGATAAATGTGGCCCATGACCAAAAATGACGTCTGCTCCAGCATTAATAGCTGCGTGTGCGATCTCAGTCATGTATTCTAAAACTTCGCTCCAAAGTCCCCAATGACAGGAAATCACAACAAAATCGCATGACTTTTTCAATTCTTTAATCTGCTGAACCAGTTCTTCTAAATAAACTCTGTCAGCCCAGGTCACCACAATGGGGGGTATTCCGGGCCGATTAAAAGGTGGAATCTCTGCTTTAACCTTATAAGATGGTACTTGATAAGCTGTATGTCCACGAAGGACCGCAACACCTGATGAGTCTTTTTGAGCTTCATGATGGGTATTCCAATAGACAGAAGTTCGAGCCAAAAAACCAATCTTTATACCTTGGCTTTCTAATATGACGGGTTTTATGGCTTGATCTTTATTCTCGCCCGCACCAGTGTGCATTAATCCTACCTTGTCAAGCTCTTCAATAGATTTCAATATTGCATCATGGCCATAATTGACGTTGTTAGCTAAACTTACAACTTTAATATTCCCATTTTTTAAAGCATTTGCAGCAACTATCGGATTAGCGTAAAAACCCTCATTATTTACCGAATGGGTGTGTTCAGGCTCATAAAGACAGCACTCTAAGTTTGAAAATACAAGATCAGATTGTTGTAACTCATCCTTCATTAGTCGAAAGGGAATAGAGGCATCTACTACATTCATCAAATTGATATCGCCAGTTAATGTAATTTTTAGTGTCATTTCTAATATCTAATTTTAAGATTTTTTAAGTTTAATGGATTTTCAAATATTTTATAATTATAGAATTTTTTTAAAAGTGAATTTATACCTGAAGCACAATGTTTTAATTTGCATTTATAGAATATATTTTTAATCAATTTTTAGGACTAGAGGACTGTGTCCTTCAAATTTTGCAATCATCTTTAAATTTTCACAAAAAAACTTCACAATTTGAGTACTCTATTTAAACTCCCTATCATCTATACTTGTTCTATATTGATTTAGTTTTTAAGTGTCTCTATAAATTAATTATAAAATAACATTATGAGTTTAGAAATTTTTGATTCACAAGTTCATATTTGGGCTAATAGCACACCTGAAAGACCATGGCCTGATCGTCATCAACCTCATAAGCCTACTCCCATCACGGCAGAAAGCTTACTGATTGCTATGAAGGATGCCGGTGTTCATAAGGCCATTCTAGTGCCTCCATCTTGGGAAGGGGAAAGAAATGATATATGCCAAGCTGCAGCAAAAAAATATCCTGAGAAATTCGCTGTTATGGGAAGACTTGACCCGTTATCGAAAAAATCAATTGACATGGTAAACAATTGGCACCCTACAAATGGCCTTCTTGGACTTAGATTTACCTTTCATCGTCCGTCCTTACAATCACTTTTGACTCAAGGAACAGTAAATTGGCTTTGGCCATTAGCTGAGGCTTTTAATATTCCGATTATGATGACATGTCCTTTTGAGATCATGCATATTACAGACGAGATAGCACAAAAATATCCAAACTTAAAATTAATTATTGATCATTTTGGACTATTGCCTGGAAAGAAAGATTTGGATGCATTTGATAATTTTCAATCTATATTAAATTTATCCAAAAGACCAAATATTGCAGTCAAAGCCAGTTGCTTACCATCTTATACAACAGAGGCATGGCCTTATCCAGCTATTGAACCGTACATTAAAATGGTGTTTGACTCCTTTGGACCAAAACGGATGTTTTGGGGATCAGATTTATCAAGACTTACTTCAACTTATTCTGAGTGTGTAAATCATTTTACGCAAGAATTAAGCTGGCTTAAGGGAGACGATTTAGCCTGGGTGATGGGTAAAGGACTCAAGTCTTGGTTAAAGTGGGATTAAGGCTCAATTTTGAGATTTTTTGATTTAAATGTTTTCGACCAATAATCAATTTCTGAATTGATTTGAAAAGTAAATTCATTAGGTGTACTGGCCAAAGGCTCTACTCCTTGAGAAAGAAGCTTTTCTCTTATATCTGAAGCCTGATAAATCTTATTTATTTCATGATGTAAAAGTTGAATTATCGAAGGCGATGTTTCTATAGGAGCCAACATACCAAACCAAGAACTCAACTCATACCCTTCCAGTCCAGCTTCAGCCATTGTCGGCAATTCAGGAGCAATTTTACTTCTGAGTTTACTGGTGACAGCCAATGCCTTAAGTTTTCCTGATTTTACAAACGGAAGCGCTGTGGCAATGTTGGGAAACATTAGCGTAATTTGTCCCCCCATTAAATCATTGTAGGCTGGTCCATTACCTTTATATGGAATGTGAACCAAATCAATACCAGCCATTGCTTTAAATAGCTCACCACCTAAATGTGGAGGAGAACCATTTCCTGATGAAGCAAACGAAAGCTCTCCAGGCTTCAATTTAGCCAACGCAATAAGTTCTTTTAAATTACTGATATTTAGATTTGAATTTACAACCAATATAGCAGGACCGATCACAAGGTTACTTACTGCTAAAAAATCACGTCTAGTATCATAGGGTAGAGTTTTATACAGATTGGGATTGATCGTATGGCTTCCACTCACAATAACAAAATTGTATCCATCGGGTTTAGACTTCGCCACAAGATCAGTTCCAGTAATTCCACCGGCTCCTGGCTTATTTTCAATAATAAAACTTTGTCCAAATCTATCAGTTAACTTTTGAGCAGTGAGCCTAGCAACATAATCAGTTCCGCCTCCAGGTGCAAAAGGCACAACAATCTTTACAGTTTTATTTGGCCAATCAGAAGCTGAGGAGATCTTGGCTTCAGTCTTACCAATGCATGGGTAAAAACATAAATATAAAAAAATCAGCAATAAATCGTATCGCCCATTTGATGATTTCCCTGATTTCATAATTAAATTTACCTAGTAAGATATAGATTGAATTGTAGATAGTTTTTTAGAAATGTAATGCACTTATGAGCTTAAAAGTTGACGTGGTTGTTGTTGGTGGAGGGCCAGTAGGACTAGCCTTATCTGGTGATTTGGCATGGAGAGGACATAAAGTTTTATTACTCGAAAAAGGAGATGGTTCAATATATCAGCCCAAAATGGACCTTGTCGGAATTAGAACTATGGAGTTCTGTAGGAGGTGGGGCATTGTTAAGGATGTTGAGGAAAGCAAATATGACAGAAACTACCCTCAAGATAATGTTTATTTAACATCTCTAAATGGCTATGAACTCGGAAGACAAAAAATGCCTTCTATGAACGAAGAACTTCCGCCAATAGAGAGTCCACAAAAGCGTGAACGGTGTCCCCAGAATTACTTTGACCCAATACTAAAAAAGTTTGCACTTTCTCAGCCTTCAAACCAAATATATTACAAAACTGAATGCATTGGATTTGAACAGATACACAATCGAGTAAATATTCAAGCGAAGGATCTCCAAACTGATCAGATTTTCAATATTGAATCCATTTTTTTGGTCGGTTGTGATGGAGCCAAGAGCTTAATTAGAGATTCTTTAGGAATCCAAATGACCGGTAAGGGTCTTCTTACTTATACAACCAATGTGATTTTTGAATGCAGCGAATTTAATTCACTTCATAACAAAGCACCAGGTTATAGGTATATGTTTATTGGTCCAACTGGTACCTGGTGTACTATTGTTGCAATCAATGGGAAAGATCAATGGCGAATGTCACTTATTGGTAACGCTAAAGAGAAAAAAGTTTACACGGAAGAAGAAATAAGATCTTTGGCTTATAAAGCAGTTGGAACGACATTCGAGATGACAATTTTGAGTATCTTGCCATGGCAACGCGCTGAATTAGTTGCTGATAAATATAGAGATCGAAATGTATTCATTTGTGGTGATTCATGTCACTTAACTTCACCTACAGGTGGGTTAGGGATGAATACTGGTATGGGTGATGCAGTAGATTTATCGTGGAAATTATCTGGATATCTTCAGGGATGGGGCGGTGAAGTTCTACTAGACTCATATACATTTGAGAGAAAGCCAATCGCTGAAAGAATAACCCAATTCTCTACTGGTAATTTAGAGATCATGAAAAAGTTGCCTAGCAATGAATTTATATATGATGATTCAAGTGCTGGTGAAAATGTTAGAGAAAAAGTTGGTAAAGCCATGACCGAGGGTCTTAAGCGTGAGTGGTTTTCATTAAATATGCACCTTGGCAATAGATACATAAATTCTCCTATAAACATATATGATGAACCTGAGGATTCATTAAAAGTGAAGTCTGAATTTGAAGATGCCATAAACTATATACCTAGTACTAGGCCAGGAGCTAGAGCTCCACACATTTGGTTGGATAAAGACTTATCTACTCTTGATTTGATCAATAAAAAATATGCTCTTTTGTGCTTTACCAACATTACTGACGAGATCAAAGTATTATGTCAATATGCAAACGAATTAAAAATACCTTTATCTATATTTTATATAGACTCGATTGCAACAAAATCGTTATATAAATGGAATTTCGTAATGATTAGGCCTGATGGACATGTTGCATGGAGTGGTCATAATTGCAAATTAGATCCACATCTTTTTTGGTCAACAATTACTGGTAAATGAAAACCTTTCACCATTAAATACAACTTATACATCATGATTATCAAATCATTTTTATTGTCATACGCATTTTTATTCATTAATTTAGCCTTTGGTCAAATACAAGAATACCCAAATAAGATTGGAAAAATAATTGCCCCATATTCACCGGGTGGAACTGTTGATACGCTTGCAAGAGAAATTGCACAAGCTTTTACAATCAGCTTCGGTAAATCTTTTATTGTTGAAAACAAACCAGGCGGCGGCGGGAATGTTGGTCTAGCCGCTATAGCAAAAGCTCCTAAAGATGGATATACGTTAGGAATTGGGGCTGCAAATATGCTAATAACCAACCGTTTTGTGTACCAATCACTACCATTTGATACGTTAAAGGATTTTATCCCTGTTGCATTCATTGGAAGAGTTCCTTTTATTTTGGTTGCAAACCGTAATATTAAAGTTGAAAGCATCAGAGAATTAATATCAATAATGAAACAAAAACAAGATCACTTTAACTATGGGTCTTCAGGGATAGGTAATACTGGGCATTTATATGGAGAACTTCTCAAGATTAAGGCCGGTATTGAAATGCAGCATATTCCATTCAAATCCAGCGGTGAAGCTATTCAGGAGGTTGTTTCTGGAAGAATACAAATTCAATTTGGTACTCCAATAGAATTGATGCCCCATATCATTAAAGGCACGATCAAACCTCTTGCTGTAGCTGGATCTCAAAGGCTTACCTATTTATCAACTGTACCGACGTTGAATGAATCAGGCTATACAGGTTTTGAATCACCCACTTGGTTTGGTGTTATTGCTCCATCGGGTACACCCAAAGAAATAATTTCACTCCTCAATTTAGAAACGAAAAAAGCGTTAATCACGCCTTCAATAAAGGCTCGACTTGACCAAGCAGGCGTAGAGGCTCAATACATGACAAGCGAACAATTTTCTGCGTTTATGCAAGATGAAATTGTTAAATGGGAAAATATTGTCAAATCCAGTGACATAAAAATTAACTAAGGAATACAAATGAACATTAAATTTGAAAGTATTAAAAACGAAATTGTCAAACTTGTTGCAGCAAATCGAGTTCTTGCCAATGAAGGAATTGTAGATGCTTACGGTCATGTGAGTATTAGAAATCCACTGAACAAAAATGAATATTTATTATCTCGATCTTTAAGCCCCGAGTTGGTGACTGAAGAAGATATCTTTGCATTTTCTTTAGACGGCAATCCTATAGATAAAAATTCACCTACACCGTATTTGGAAAGATTTATACATGGAAGTATTTATAAGCGACGTACTGATATCAATGCAGTTGTGCATAGTCACGCTGATGAAGTTCTACCCTTTACAATCTCTGAAACACCCTTAAAACCTGTAATACACACAGCAAGTGACATGGGACATGAGGTTCCTGTCTGGGATATTAGAGACCAATTTGGAGATACAAATCTGCTAGTTACGAATGAAGATCAAGGTGACGATCTTGCTGTTGGATTAGGGGATAACAAAGTTATTTTAATGAGAGGCCATGGTTTTACAGCTGCAGGGCGTTCACTTATAGAGGTAGTTAAAGTAGCCATTTATTTGCCCAAAAATGCACAAATTCAACTGCATGCTTCTAATTTAGGAAAATTTAAATCTCTTTCAAAGGGTGAAATAACCATTAGATCTCGCGTTGAACCTAATGCTCCTCAAATGGTTAGGGCTTGGGAGTACTGGTGTGCCAAAGCTGGCGTAAACCCTGGAATATAACGTTCGCATGAGTAATATACAACTGTCATTTGCCTCAGGGTTGTATGATCGAATGCAACCCCTATATACAGGCGAGGTCAAAGCCAAGGGTATTGATCTTCGCTTTGAAAGGATTGAAGCTCCAAGAGAAATATTTGACAGAATGGCATCCGAAAATGCATTTGATTTATGCGAGATGTCTTGTTCTGAATTTATTTCAAGAGTTGTCGCTGGAGATAGAAAATTTGTTGCACTTCCTGTCTTCCCATCTAGATCGTTTAGACATAGTTTTATTGCCATAAACAAAGAAAGTGGTATTAAAACACCGCTGGATTTAGCTGGTAAGAGAATTGGTGTACCACTTTACACAATGACTGCGGCGGTATGGATTAGAGGACACCTTATTCATGACTTTAACGTAGATTTATCAAAAGTTACCTGGGTTCAAGGTTCTATTAACTCACCTACTTCGCATGGTGAGCCAACTGTAATGCCAATGTATCGAACTATTCCAATCACTCTCAATAAAACAGGATATTCACTTAGCGATTTATTGAACCATGGGCAACTTGATGCAATTATTGGAACAACTCTTCCAAATTCAATGAAGGGTAATCCTAATATTGTTAGGCTATTTCCAAATTTCAGAGATATAGAAAAACAATACTTTAAAAGAACCAGTATTTTTCCTGTCATGCATTTAATAATTATTAAGAGATCAACTTATGAAAAATATCCATTTATAGGAAAATCATTATTTGACGCTTTTAATGAATCTAAAAATATTGCATTAACCCGTATGAAAAATTTAGCCGCACTCAGATATATGCTTCCTTGGCTAGCAGACGATCTTGATGAAATAGAAAGTATTTTCGATGGCGATCCATGGCCATACGGAGAATTAGAAAATAAAACATGCATTGATACACTTATAGACTACATGCTAGAACAAGGCATTATAGGAAAACGTGTTTCTACCAGTGATCTATTTATATCAGTTAAGTAATTACCTATGAATAATATTCTCCCAAACGCCCCTAAATTCAGCTCCGCTCAAACATTGGATGAACTCCACTCTATGCTTGAATTAGTTAAATTTAAAAATGGATGGTCTAAACCAACACCTTCACTTTACCCTGAGCCTAAAAAGACCTTTTTACCCGCTCATTGGAGTTTTATTCACGCTTTTTCAGCACTTCACGCTGCAGGAAAACTCATCAGTACTGATAAGGCCGAACGAAGAAATTTAATTCTTGCTAATCCAATACCGGGCAATGATTACCCTACTGTTTCAACTTTAGTTGGCGCCTATCAGATGGTTATGCCAGGAGAGATAGCTAAAAGTCATAGGCATTCCCCTAATGCAATGAGAATCATCATTCAAGGGGATCAAAATACCTTTACTGTCGTAGACGGTAAGTCAATTCCAATGTTGAATGGTGATGTTTTATTAACACCAAATGGTTCCTACCACGGACATATTAACAAAAGTAATATTGAAGCATATTGGATTGATATTTTAGATGTCCCCCTTGTCCAATATTTGGGCCCCATGTTTTTCCAAACTCACCCGCAATACTTTGAGGATAATAACGAAATAGATTTAAATTCAGAGATGCGATTTTCTTACTCCGTTTTTAGTCAGAATGTACTAAAAGGAACTATCGTCAAAACAGGTGTTCGAAAACTTGAATTAGGTCCGAAAAAATTAGTATCATTTGATAGGTTTGTTATTCACTTAGAGCCTAATACCGTTTGGGAAAATGAGAAAACAACTTTCAATCAAATTTTTGTTGTTATTAAAGGATCTGGTTCTACTCAAGTAGAAAATTTCAACTTCAACTGGTCCATTGGAGATTTTCTTGCAATTCCAAGCTGGTATAAATTCACGCATCGTTCTAATGAAGAATCTATACTTATTAGAGTTACCGACTACCCACTTCTTAAACTTTTGAATTTTGATACTTTTAATCAAAACTAAATTTAACAACTGAATTAAATTATGATGTAGAGGTCTTGGTGTGAAATTGAATCAGAGATTTTTATCATTACCCGAGCTTCCAACCAATTCATAGTTCAATTTTTTCTGAATCCGAGTTCGCTTAATTTTATATATTGTATCTCCCGAACAAACTCCTAATTCTGTCATTAATTTTTGAAACACAAAGTACACGAAGTTCTCAAAGATTACATTGTTAAAAATCAATTTCTTGATCTAGACGCTATTCCCTTTGGTACGACTACTCAACAAAGCTCGCAATAGGTAGAACTTTATATTTTGAGTGGTTTAAAGTTCTAATAATATCCGGATCAAAAGCTGACATTTAAAAAGTACTTAATTTTCACTAAGGATCTGCGCCTGTAAATTATCTTTATTAAAGGGCATTTTAGTGAATCTTATGCCTATAGCGTCAAAAACAGCGTTTGCTATCGCAGCCGCAGTTGGTCCGATGGAGCACTCTCCAGCTCCTACCGATGGATTTTCTTCATTGTGAATTAACTCAGTTTGTATTAAGGGTATATCATTAAAACCGACGATAGTGTATTTAGACCAATCATTTGAATCAACTCCATTTTTTGAAAGTTGGGTTTCTTCAAAGAGTGTAAAGCTAATAGCTTGTATTGATCCACCTTCCAATTGATTGATTACACCTTCTTCACTAATAATTGAGCCTACATCAGCGCATATAAAAAGTTTTTTAACTTCTATGCGATCTGTTAATTTAACTTCTGCAACTACTGCGCAAAAAGCTCCCGTATTTTTATATTGCGCAAAACCAATACCCCTTCCCTCTCCTTCATTTTTAATCTTAGATTTATTTGACCAACTTGATAATTTTTTTATAGTATTCAAAACATCCTTCGCTCTACTATTTTTTAAATGATTTAAACGAAATTCAATCGGATCTATCGATCCCAACAGAGCTAATTCATCCATCATTGATTCAATTGCAAAAACATTGACATGACCACCTAAACTTCTCAATGCTGAAACCCTAACGGGCATCTCTTTAATGTCATTTAGGCTTATTTCAATATTGTCAATTTCATAAATAGGTCGTGAGTTTCTATCTGCACCCCCGCCATTAACCTCAGATGCATTGACAGGTTGCGAGATTGCAAAAGGCTCATTGGTTTGCCATGAGCCTAAAAGAGCTGGTGTTTTGTCTCTTCCAGGCCTAGTTCCGTGAGCTTGACTCCATATTTCATAATTCCAAGCGCAAATTCTCCCATTTACATTTATTGTTGCTGTTAATTCAACATACATCGCCGGACTCAGTGGCGCAATAGACATCTCTTGAGCACGACTCCATTCAACACGGAGTGGTTGTTCAGGAACATGTCGGGCTAACCAGACCGCATCATATGCAACGTCATCTGCTCCATTATGTCCATAGCATCCAGCACCTGGATGGTGTTTTACATTTATCTTGTCTTCAGCAAGATCAAATGCAAGGGCTAAATCATGTCTTAAATTAAAAATACCTTGGCTGTGCGAAATGACTTGAATGTGTTCTTTTGACCAGGTTGCAATGGCACAGCATAAGCCAATAGATGCGTGTGTTATAAAAGGTCTAGATATTTTTAAGGTCTTTGATTTGGTATTTGTATTGATCGGAAATTCAAATGACTTTGAAATATTAAGTTTTAAAGATTTTTGAGACTTAAGCCATGTTTCATACTGACTGTTTAGAGGTAGATCTAATTCACTTTCATTCCAAAGAGAAAATTGATCAAGAATTTTTTCAATTTTCATGAGTTCAGATTTTTTATTAGAAATAATACCTATTAAGTTTCCATCATTTACAATTTTAATAATATTAAATTTTTTAGAAATGAATTTCTGAAATAAAATGAAATTTTCTTGATTTAATTTTCCTGTTATCGTTTTAGGATGAAGAACTAGCCCATGCAACATACCCGCTATTTCAAGATCGTTTATGTAAATATACAGACCTTCAAGTTTTTTTAATAGATCTAAATTTTTAAATTCATTTTTATTATTTATAAATTCATATTTGGGAATATTAATATCAATAGTTTTTTCTAATAAATCATCATCGATTAAGTCAATTAGGCTCTTAAAATAGTCATGATTTTGAGAAAATACGCCCTTCGAGTATTCTATATTTATTTTATTTTTCCCTATTTCAGATATATATTTCTTTTCGGAAAAATATAGTATGTTGGCACACACAATTTTTAAGGTGAGACCCGAATCTTGCACAGAGAGACTACCTGATGTTACCGCTTCATTTGGATGAGTGTCAGTACTTGCGCAAGTCACTTCAATCTGTTCAAAAGTGAAATCTAAGTTATTCGAAACTAGTTGCTGAAATGCAAATAAAATTCCTTGACCAATTTCAACTTTTCCAGAAAATATAATTAACTTATTGTTTTTAGATTTCTTTATCCAATGCTTTATTTTCGGATATTTTTTTAAATTATTTTCGACGTTTTTATTCACGTGCTCACCTTAATCAAGGCATTTATTATTTTGTGATGTACGCCGCATCGACATAAATTCTCTTTTAATTCTTCGGATAGTTCTTCTATATTTTGACTGCTTTGAGTTTTCAATAGACTATAACAAGTCACTAGCATGCCACTTATACAGAAACCACATTGAGCAGCATTTGCATTTGAAAATGAATTCTTCAGATTTAGATATATTTTATCTTCTTGCAGACCTTCAATTGTTACTACACTTTTCTTATCAAGATCCCAAATTGGTATTTGACATGAGTTCATTGCTTTACCATCAACCAACACTTTGCATGCACCGCATTGACCTAAACCACATCCGTATTTTGTAGCTTTTAATTTAAGCTCATCTCGCAATAAACTCAATAAAGTTAAGCTTTCATCTTGAAGGCTGACCTCAGTTATTTGTCCGTTCAATAAAAAATCTATCTTTTCTTTCATATCAGTCGGGCTTGATTTGTGCCGATTTAACTACATTTGCCCATTTATTCACGTCAATTTCTAGAAATTTATTAAACTCTTGTGGATTCATCACCATCGGAACGGCTCCTTGAGCAGACCAAGCCTCTTTAACCTCTTGCCTTGATATTATTTTTTGAATACTGCTATTTAACCTTAGAATAATTTCGTTGGGTGTCCCTTTAGGTGCCATTATTCCAAGCCAAATCGTAGTTTCAAATTTAGGTACTCCAGCCTCCTCTACAGTTGGTATATTCGGCATAATCCATGAGCGTACATGGCCTGTTGTAGCAATTGCCCTCACTTTGTTATTTTTAACAAATTCATTCATCGTAGTAATTGCATCAAACATCATATTAACCTGACCTCCAATTAAGTCTGTTCTTGCACCAGAACTTCCTTTATAGGGAATGTGGGTTATTTTTACACCTGCCATGGAGTTAAACAATTCTCCAGCCATGTGATAAGGTGTTCCATTTCCAGATGAGGCAAAATTCAAAACATCAGGTTTTGATTTTGCTAATGTGATGAGTTCTTTTAAATTTTGAACTGGCAGTGAAGGATGTACAACCAATATTAAATCTGAGTAATTGATAGGTGCAACTCCAACAAAATCCTTTAGTAAATTAAACGGTTTATTTTGAATTAACGATTCATTGACCGTTTGTGTATTTGACATCATTAGCAATGTATAGCCATCAGCAGGTGCTTTAGCTGCAATATCAGTTCCAATCACTGATCCTGCACCTGGTTTATTTTCAACGACAAAGGTTTGTTGCAATTCGTCTTGAAGCTTTTGAGACATGAACCGTGCATAATTGTCAGCAGGTCCTCCAGATGCAAATGGGACAACTATTTTGACTGGCTTACTTGGATAGTTTTGAGCAATAACTGTTACTGAAAAAGTTAACAATAGGATAATTGCTGTGAGCGTCTTGTTACAGGATATTTTCTTCATGTTGTCTCCATTAATGATTTCTTGTTTTCATGGCTTTATTTTGTCTTATTGGTTAAATTTTATGCATAACTAATGGTTTCTGTCTATTTATTTTTACCCTTCCTTAGACGTATGATTATTAAAAGTCATTTATCTTAACTTAACTAATTTGTTTCCTCTTAAAGGGGGTTTTTATGTTTTCTTTTCAAAATATTTCCTATAAGTTAGCTTTTCTTTGTTTAAATCTTATACTTTCTTTTTTTTGTTTAGGTAATTTGCTTAACGCTCAAACCATTTTCCCAATAAAACCCATAAAAATTTTAGTTCCCAATGCAGCAGGAGGGGCAGCTGATATCACTGCTCGAACTCTTGCTCAAAAATTGAGTGACTCTATAGGTCAACAAGTTATTATTGAAAATAAGCCAACTGCAGGTGGTATTGCAGCAGCTGAGCAAGTTTCTAAATCGGAACCTGATGGGCATACTTTGTTATTGATTTCAAGTGGAACTGCAGTTAGTGCTGCTTTATTTAAATCACTACCATTTGATACCTTGAAAGACTTTACACCCATAACAAAACTTGCAATTTTTGACTTAGTTATTGCAGCATCTGAAAGTAGTCGATTCAAAAGTGTTTCTGATTTGATTACATTTGCTAAAAGTAATCCTGGTAAGCTCAATATTGGAACCCCACAAATCGGTACTACACAGAACTTAGCTGCTGAATTATTTATCTCAACAGCTGGAATATCTGCTCAAATCATCCCTTTCAATGGTACCCCACCTGTAATTAACGCACTTAGAGGCAATGAAATTGATGTCATGATTGATATATTAGGTCCCCTCATGCCTCAAATCAAAGGTAATTTTTTACGTCCACTATCCCTTATGGGAGAAAAAAGATTTAACTTGTTACCAGATACTCCAACACTACGTGAGCTAGGTGGCAACTTTAGTCAATTAAGTGTAGCTTCTTGGAACGGGTTGGCTGCACCTTCAAAAACACCCAAGGAAGTCATTTCAAAGCTCAACATTGAAATTCAATCAATCCTCAGTTCAAAAGACTTTATTTCTAAATTGAGTGATCTAAATGTGACTGTTCAAGGCAGTACTAGCGAACAAGCTTTTGATTTGTTGAACAATGATATAAAAAGATGGCGAAATGTTATTGAACGCTCTAAAATTGAAAAGCAGTAATTGAAGTTATATCGCTGAACAAATAATTATCAAGATTTTTTAATTCCTAGTTTTGTGAGAAATGGCAAAAGCATAGTTGTGTATCATTTGAAAATTTTCAGAAAACATAGAGCTTTCTTTTATTTGAGTGGAACTGAGCTGGGAGGTCTTAAATGTCACAAAATCAACATTTAACGTGAACTGTTCACCAGGCATTAGACCTGAATTTTAAAGATATAAAGTAGAGCTTCTTTTGGTAAAGAATCTAAATGATGTTGGCGCTATCGAAGGTAATAATTTTTTATTTGATCAACATTTCAGCTGAAAGACAATGGATTCTATAAGGACCATTTACCTTTGGTGGCGCTTCACGGATTCGAACCGCGGACCTGTGGATTATGATTCCATCGTCCTAACAATTGAAACCGTTGGATGAGAATTGAGCTCTCGCTCCTTTTTAAGCTTTTCTGCTGATCGGTAGACAATTTTTCCGTCCACTAAGGTCACAATTTGTGTGTTGGTTTGAATAGCTAAATCTACAGCTGATTGACCTGCTCTTAAAATTGCATCGAGAGATCCAGCCAAATCGGGATCTTTAGATAATCGAATATCCTTAGTGTTCATTGGCGCTCCAATCTATTATTTTTGGTATGTCTACGTCACCGTCAAATATTACCCAAGAGTCGACGATTAACTTGAATTTTTCTAAATTTTTTAGACCAGATGTAAATCGACGCAAGATCGTTGCATGAGGAATGTCGTGTCCGCCTTGTTTCACACGAGATTTGACTCTTTCGATCGCTAACTCAGATGTGCTTAACTTAATAAACCAAAGCTTCACGGTGTATCCCAAATTTTGCCAACGCTTTATTTGGGTTAAATAATGAACACCAGACAAGGTTGTTTCAAGTGCAAAATTATGGCCTGATATAGATACTGCTTCTATCTCACTCAGCATTATTCTTCCAGCTTTAAAAGCCGCTAAATCCGGATTGAAAGGTGAAAGACCTGCCGCAATAAGGTCAGCATTTATAAAGTGATAAGTTTGGGCTTCTTTGGGAAGAAAGTTTCGTGCAAAAGTCGTTTTACCAGCCCCGTTAGGACCTGCAATTATTATGACTTTTTTCATCGGATTAGCATTTCAGTAGAAAGAGCCTATTATCCGGAGGAGTGTATTTGGTGGCGCTTCACGGATTCGAACCGCGGACCTGTGGATTATGATTCCATCGCTCTAACCGACTGAGCTAAAGCGCCACGAAATAATTATAACTCAATTGATCTAGAAATCTAACCCAAGACTGGTTACTTAAGTACTAAATGAAGGCTTATGATTTAATATAGAAATTTAATGATAAAGTAAGTTATTGCAATCCAAATTAGTAAGACTAAAAAAAGTCCAAGCTTACTTTTTGGTTTTTTACGGTTTTCAAGGATCCAATTTTCAGCAAGTTCTTTTGACTCCAAATAGATTTTGGGGGGAATTAATTTAATTGCTAAAAATATCAAAACTGGGAGTAATATGAGTTCATCTAAAAAACCAATTATTGGTATAAAGTCTGGTATCAGGTCAATTGGACTAAACGCATAGGCCAAGATCAAGAAACCAAATAACTTGAAATGAAGTGGCGCTTCTTTTTTTTGACAAGCAAACCAAAGAGTTAACGAGTCTACTTTTATCGAATTAATTTTGAATTTAATTTTTTCAAATATTTTTAAATGATACATGACTCATGGACTCAATACATTTTATAAAAATTATAGTTCCTATTTTTTGAGGGAAAGACTGAATGTTTAAATCATTGGCTCTAAATCTACTGATAGTATTTCTTGCATTAATAAACTTGTGCTTCGCAGAAAGTAACTCTGTATCTAATAACAAAGCTATTGATGCCAAAAACAATGCCTCACAGGCAAATCAGCCTCTTATCATAATTGACGCATCAAAACTGGTCAATACACCCAAAGCCATTCAAAAACCTTCAAATACCACCTCTCCAGAGCAAACATCCACACCATCAAACAATAATATCCGTATCGGCTCTAGTGGGCAATACATCGATCAGTCAAAGACAGAACAAATTAATTCAAAAGGACAAATCTGTGTAACTGAATTAGGCAAAAAAACTTGCAATTGATTTACCTTTTTTAAATATATAAATAGTAAACATTGCACTTGAAATTAAAAAAGACAAAGATACAGAAAGGCTACTCGCTGGGTAGTCAAATGCTCTATATAAGTTCCCAACACTTAAAATCCATAACAAAGCGACCAATATCAAGTCTACTTTTGGATTAGCTATTTTATAACTAAGTTTATTCACAACATAAACGCCAGTTGATCCACTTAACCAACCGATGCAAGCTCCAGCCAAACAATCTAAAGGCCAATGAGCACCAACCATAATGCGTGATAGACCCACTAAAACAGCCAGCACCAAGATTGATGTTTTAAAAATACCATTGGAAGTTTTACTCTTAATGTGGCAACTCAATAAGATGGCAGCTGCAGTCGCAAAAATTGTAATCGTATGCCCTGATGGGAAACTATGCGTTTTTAAAACAGGCCCAATGACGTGAAATTCAATCGAGTCGAGCATTCCCGATGGCCGTGGAGAGTCAAAGAGCCTTTTCAGTCCGACTGATAAGAATCCGCCTAGGGGTACAGCAGCTATGACGGCATAAATCGTTTGCATAGATGTAATCGAAAAAATTAGCAACATGGGCCAAAGAATTCCAGTGTCCCCCAAAAGAGTTAAAAATGCCCATATCTTTTCATCAACAAGATGACCAATTAAATTAATTTCTATAAATCCTTCAATATTCATTCTTATGTTCATAAGTTGAAAAATTGAAAAGAATGTCAATAACACTGCAGAAATTACAAGACTCATTACAAGGCTTCTACTCTGCAGATACTTGATTTGATCATCATCACTTTTCAAGTTGGTTTCCTCCACCTTGCCAACCACTACATTTTGAAAAATTGAAATGTGATATCTGTCGGTTGAAATGATAAATAGGCAATTGCTCTATCAACTCACATGACTCGAACTGTCCTTGCTCAATTGGTGATTTAAAAGGCATCATTGACCAGTCAACCCACAGTATGCTCTCATTGACTTTAATAGTGCCGAACCAAATATCAAATTGATCATGATGTGGGTCAATGATATTTACTGGAACTGGTCTTGCATACCAAGCTATTCTGCTTGCTAAAGTCCAGTTGGTGACTGCTATCTTATTAAGTTCATATTTTTTAAGCAAATCAATAGCTCTTTCTCCTGCTTCACTCCAACCATAAAGGTCTGCAAATGGATTATTTTTGGATTTTTTCTCAAGTTGATGAGAGTTAAATGTCTTTTCATGACCAGTCTCCTGACCAAATCCAGCTGTGTATAAAAAAACAATCAAGGTCAATGAACTTAAAACCTGAAAGATCAGGGCTGTATTAAATATTTTTAAGTTATAAGTCCCGAGCTTTTCACATTTGAAGGCGATATATGGAATCACCGCCACCAAAGCCGGGGCAGCCCAATGAGGCAAGGTGCTTCCACGGCCTGAGAGGAAGATTAAAATAATTAAAGAAGGCAGCGAGAATATAAAAAAGAAAGACTTAATTTTTTTTTCTTTGATGAAGTTGCCCTGCTCATCAGGGGCTGTTTTTATAAAAAGACCCATGAAAAACAATGGTCCATATGCGAGAATCAACACGAGTAAAAATACTATGCACTTTCTCAGTAACCACTCAGATGAACCAGCAGCGTGATTCAATTGGTAATTGAACGAAATCCAATCGTGTTGCTGATTCCAATACACGACTGGTGAAATACAAACAAGCGCAATGACAAAGGCAGTCCATAATTTGACAGTTAAAAGAATTTTCAATCCAAATTGTTTCAAGATCAAATAAGCAATGGATATAGCAAAAAAGATAGATGTATATTTAGTCAGTCCGGCCAATCCAAGAACAAGTCCTAAACCCATCCAACTCTTCCATGTTGATTTTTCATAGGATTCAAATTCAAGAAGATTCCATGTACAAATCATCATTAAGAGGACCAATGGGATCAGCAACGTGTCTGGCACCAAGGCAAAAGAAAG
Organism: uncultured Burkholderiales bacterium; assembly: GCA_903842945.1. GTDB lineage: Bacteria > Pseudomonadota > Gammaproteobacteria > Burkholderiales > Burkholderiaceae_C > Limnohabitans. The sequence goes on along the minus strand of CAIMNS010000069.1, from coordinate 31,141 downwards.
CAAGTGCAGCAAAGGACTGAATATAAATATTAGGATTGACCACCTTATCCATCTATTTTCCGTATGATCAACTCTTTGCTTTATTGAATCCTTTTTGATTTTTTGCGTCATTTTCAAGATCAACGCAAGGCTAAGCAACCAACTTAATGTGGGTAATATTCTTAGAGAAAACTCACTCTCATTTATTTTATAAAAAATATATTGAAGCCAACCCACCATTGGGGGATGATCATAATAACTCCAATCTAAGAATTTTGCATAAAGAGCATAGTGCGCTTCATCAGGAGACAATCCAATGTAAGAAGCCAAAAATAGATGTATGCATAGCGCACATAAAATCAGATATTTTTCAAATTGTTTAAGTTCAATATTTTTGAAAAAACTCAACATATTTTTTATTTGTTAGTTTTCTTAGGCCAAACAATCAAAGATGTTGCAACATAATTCCAAACGACACCCACCAAAACACCAGCGACCCCAGAAACTATCCAATAGCCATAGTCCTTGTAAATCACTGATGCAACGCCAACGTTGGCCAAAGCTCCAACGCTACAAGCCAACATAAATTTAACAAGACCAATCCAAAAACTAAATCCTACAAGCTTTTGATCGCGGTAAGTCAAGATATTGTTTAAATTAAAATTAAACACCATGGCCAAGACAACTGCAGTGGTTTGAGCCCAGGTAAAAGGTTGTTCTAATATTTTCAATACAAATCCCAGCACCAATAAATGTATGCCTACACCCATTGCACCAATACATGCGAATGAAATTAATTTTGTAGGAATGTATTGACCAATTGTTTTATCAATCAGCAAAAGAAAATAATCCCAAATCACTTTTTGATCTAACTTACTTTCACCTGCGTACCTTTGTCTAAAATGAAAAGGAACCTCCTTAAACGTCAGTTTCTTTGGGGAAGAAACGAAGATATCAAGCAAGATTTTGAAGCCCATGTTCGACAATCGGTAAACGCACAAATCAAACGAATCTCTTTTCATCATAAAAAATCCACTCATGGGATCATTGAGCGTGACGCCTAATATTTTTTGACTGATGACGGTGGCTATTTTGCTAGAACTTTTTCTACTTTCGTCCCAATCTCCGACGCCTCCTCCCTCCATGTACCTAGTGCCCACCACGAGGTCATAATTTTCATGTTCTAGTTCACGGAGCATCTCGGGAAGAATGCCTTCATCGTGCTGCAGATCGGCATCCATGACAGCAACATACGGCGCACTGCTTGAAAGTATGCCCTCAACACAGGCGCTTGATAAACCTCTTCTACCTACTCTCTTGATGCATCTCACACGAGAATCCAACAAAGAGATTGATTTTGCTTTTGTTGCAGTACCATCAGGTGAATCATCATCTACAAAGATGACCTCCCATTTGACCTGACTCAATGTCAAGTCAAGCCTTTTAACAATCTCATCTAAATTATCAAGCTCGTTAAAAGTTGGGATGACGACAGATAGCTTAAGACTCATATGATTAATTTTATTGGTTTTTCAATTACAAGAACTGTTTAATTTCAAAATGCTTGAATGTGAAGATCTTCTTGATAAAACTTTGCTCTGTTGGTCTAGTAATTCGCTTTTTGGTCACCTTGGGCAAACAATGAAAGAATTCAACTTAGATTCATTTTGCTATCATCATTCAAGGTTTTCTCTTAAAGATTGATGTTGGATTCAAGCTCATTATCTCAAATCCACTTTAAATTACTTCAATTTATGACCAAGCACCAAAATATACCTAAATTTCCCTTCTCAAAACTTCTGAAGATTTGCAGTACCGCTTTCGATCAAGTTTAAATTCTGCTCTACAAAATCAAAAAACCCCAACTCTTCGGTTGAGAAGAAGTCGGGGTCATAGAGAAAAAATCGAAATTCTTATGATACTTTTATCAAGTGTCAAAGAACTGAAATCAGCTCAAGATGCTTTTTTGTTGTAAGCGCTACACCAACCGTTTCCAGCAACTTGCTTACCAGCAAACAAGGGACAACCGCCAGCTGCATCTGTAGGCTTTCCTTGGTACAACTGGCAGTTTTTACAAGCTTGTGCTGCTGTATGCTTTGGGAATTTGGCACCATCAACCTTTGTCGTGTCAGCCTTGTAATGTAATGCAGTGGCTTGAGGATCTGACTCATTTAGATTGGCTGCTTGAGCAAATACCTGACCGCCAGCAATAGCGGTTCCAATAAGACTGATGTTGATAAAAAATTCCCGACGTGATGTCATGTCATACTCCAAGTTAAAGGTTTAAATAAAACTAATAATCTGATATAGATTATCTTTGAAAAACTTGTCTATTTTCGTTCACTTCAACATAAGCATAAGGATCATCTGCAATACCCCGATAAAACACTCGAGAAAGCGAGCCATTGAGATCTACCCATTGACGCTCAGACTTTAATGAATCTTTACACAAGGTTTTGAGGACCTGTAAAGCTCAGCCACAAGAACTACTGTCCAGGCAAAACAGAGGCTGGTGCAGGTTGTAGCGCCTGCTGAGTATTGGTGGGAGCTTGGGTTTTGACGGGTGCATTGGTCACACCAATGCCTTGCGAATTCCCATTGGGTAGGGCTGGTGAGGTGTTGGTGGGACTGACTGCTGGAGATGGTGACGAGGATGGTGGGATTGAACTTGAGGGGGCTTTGTTCATGTCCAAGCCACTTGAATTGACCGCTTTGGCGGCTTCAACGGGCGTATCCAATTGAGTCGTGTCTAAAATGGGCAATACTTGCGTCGCTTGTATATTTGCATTTGCGGGAACATCGATAGAAGAATCCATCTTTTTAAAGCGGCTCTCAATCAAACTCACGAAACCATCCAAAGATTTTGGAGCAACGATCAGCAATGCACCGATGAAGACCAAAATACCCAATATCAGTTTGAGCCAAACACTTTGTCCGTTTGAATGCTGGTCTTCTGACAAGGAGCTTGAAGCGGAGGACAAGGTAATTGGTGAAGGTGTAGAAGGTAGCCCAGCAGTCTCCAGATGGTTGAGCTCACTTGCTGAGGGCGCTGTAAAATTCCCGTGAACTTGTTGTGAGGCAAGCTTTTTGACCGCATCTTGACCGTCAACTGAGGATTGCTGCACTTCATCTTCTTGTAGCAACAAGGCGTCTAGGTCTTCTGATGATGACTGCGAGCGCGTCAAAATAGACGCAAATGAAGCTTTGGGATCTGCACTTGAGACCAAGACTTTAGATGCCGCCTCGCTTGAACTCTTCTCAGCAACAGATTCTTTTGGCAATGGATGACTGCTCAGATCCAGATGACCTTCAAGATGATCCTCCAAATGCAAGCTTTCTTCTTTTAAAGAGTCCTCTAACTCGCTCAAAGGGAGAGGTACTGGTGTGCGGAAAAAAAGCTCATCTTCAGTGACATTTAAGATCAGTGCAATTTTCTTCGCCACTGTCAACTTGATGGCGTGACTGTAAAAAGAATTGTCCCCGCCCTCTTCAAGTTGTCTCACTTGCTTGGTGGACAAACATGCTCTGACAGCCATATCGGCCAAAGTCCAACCCAAGCTCTCTCGCCTAATTTTTAACAATGATCCATTGATATCGTTGTCTACAGTCATTGCATTACTTTCAGCGGCAAGAGAGTGAGGAATTGATTACTTGTCTAACAGCAACTCGCCCTTGATCGAGGCGCCCTTTTGTACGGAGAGCGTTTGGTAAACAACATGCCCATCCACGGAGGCAGAGGAAGTGACGATCAGTTCATTACAAATCGCCGTGCCAGCAAACTTTCCTTTGATGTGCAAGCTGTGACAACTGACCACGCCTTCCACAGCGCCTTTGGAGCCAATGGTCAACTCGTTGACCTGAATTTGCCCATTTAAAGTCCCCTCAACGTGGATAGCACCCTTGGCGTTGATCTCTCCTCGAAAAGAAAAACCCTCGCTCAAAATAGAAGGTTTGCTATTGGCTGGCGCAATCATGTCCATCACATTGGCCCTAGGCACTTGTGCAAGGGAGGTAGCTAAGTCGGCTGTATTTTCAATGGGCGGTGTAGACATGGCGTTTATAAAGGGTTCAATGATGGGGGGGGTAAGGTGAGGTGGCTCACTGTTGACAACACTCGTTGCAACATCAACCTGGCTAGGCATGCTATCTTCAGCCCCTGCGACAGGCGCTTGATTTTTGGTGTGAGGTATGGATTTGTCATCGTCGCCACTGTTATTTCTGGTTTTGAATCTCTTGAACATACTGTGCAGTTCTGATGACCTTTTGTGGGTTGACTGGATAGCCGCCAACCAATATTTCTAAATGCAAATGCTTGCCAGTCGAAACACCCGTGTTCCCCACGTAGCCAATGAGGGTGTCCGTGGTGACTGTCTCTCCGACTTTGACCATCATACTGGCCAAATGGGCATAAAGGGACTCTATCCCATTTGAATGTCTAACCACGACCGTGTTGCCATAGGTTGAATGAACACTGGCCATCACCACCACACCTGGCTTTACAGCATGAACTTTATCGTCTTTGGCTTCGTTGATCAAGTCTACACCCGTATGGAAATGAGGCTGATTGGTAAAAGGATGTCTTCTCACTCCAAAATCTGAGCTGACGGAATAAGATGAAAGTGGCATGGCCGAAGGCAATGCGGCCAAAACTTCCCTCATGGACCTGTTGGAGGCCAACTCATTGGCAACTTTACCCTTTAAAAGGGGATTGGACTTTAAATCGTTGTTCAAGGTGAACCCCCCATTGGGTGAGTTTCTTTGAATGATATTGATGACTTTTTCTGTCAAACCTGAAGAGTCAAGTTGACTCTTCATGCTGGTGTTTTCTTGTTCCACAGCCACCATGGAGGTATCCACAAAGCGACGAATGCTCATATCTCGATCTCGAATGGTTTGGGCCAAACTGAGCATCTGGTCTTCAGAAATTTCGGTGGCCTCGGAAGGATCGAGCTCAAAGGAGGAGCTGATCAATGCTTTAAAAACAGCTTGGTGGGATTGCTCTAACTTGGCTCTTGTCAGGTACAAGTCCAAGGTGATGATAAAAAGCACAAGGATGACTGAAAGCATTGTGCCGGATAGAACAATTCCACCTCTGACAAAAAGTCGCTGTACCTTGGAGGAGATGTTGAAATATTTGAGATCCCCATTTTGCTCCCAAATGATACGCGCGTCTTGGTACTCACGCGTCCATCCTCCAACCACAATTTGCGGCATGGAACTCAACCACATCCACAATGTGTTGGTGAAACTCATGGGTAAATTAGATCAATAAATAAAAATCAGTTGGTCACGATGGTTTGACTTGGAGCGGCCAGACTGGGTGGGGCTCCAGGAGTGGTAGGCGCACCAGGGGCAGTTTGATTCAAGGTACCTTGAACTTCGCCACCTTTTTCAATTTCAATTTCGACGTATTGAACCTTGCCCGCAATTTTTCCAGTGGAGCGAATGATCAAGCTCTTTTCACTGATGATGTTGTTGTGCAGTTCACCCCGCACGTCAAGCACTTTGGCCGACACGCGGCCTGTGATCTTGCCAGTTGGACCAACAAGAACCTCCTCCGCGGTCAAGTCACCTTCAATGACACCATTGACAACGGCTTTTGCTGGTACGGTGAAAGTACCTTTGACGATAACTCCATCGCCAATGACGACACTCTCAAATGATTCTGGCTGATTGGTCATGGTTGCTCCTTGGCCAAAATTTTAACAAACAATTGCATGATTTGATTTTATGAAAACAATGTATTTAATAAACCTGCACAAAAGCCACAAGTTTAAGCATTTAACTTGAATTATTTAAGGAGCAAGAGAAAGAAAATATGAACTTAATTACTATAAATTTAGGGTGAAACTATTATTTCATTTTCAAAAAAGGTTTTCTTCAGAACCTATTCAACACTACCCTAGTGGCTCTTCAATTGGGCTTGATGGTTTGGGCATTGTGAATCACGTTCTTTGCATCAGCTTGCGCACTGGAGCTTCCAGAATTTTGTATCACCAAACCCAATAGTTTTGCACCATGTTCAACGGCAATAGAGCCATAAGAAATGTCTCCATGAACAATGGAGTCCTTATGAAACTCAACTCGCTCATCGGCATAAATATTACCTTCAATTTTGCCGGCCACCATGACCCTGTGAGCGGTGATGTCCCCTTTGACCTCTCCGGTGGCCCCAATGGCAACAGAGACTTTGTGGTCAGGTGCAGTCTCAATGTTTCCAATGACCTTACCATCGATGCGCACGCTGTCGAGCAAAACCAAGCGACCATAAATTTGAGCCGATTTACCAATGAGTGTGTCAAACCTTTCGTTGGAAGCATTTAAAGATTTGTCTTTGAGTTTTTCAAACATGCGGTGTTTTCCGGTGAAAAAGGCGATCAACCTGGGGTAATCGGTATGATTTGAATGGGGTTGATCAATCTCCCATTTCTAAACATCTCATAATGCAAATGAGGTCCCGTTGAACGCCCCGTTGAGCCAACCTGTCCTAGGGGAGTTCCTCGCTCAATGCGGTCGCCCTCAATGACAATTCTTTTTCTTAAATGAGCATATCTGGTCACGTAATCCTCGGCATGACGCACTTCAATGACGTTACCAAAGCTGGGGTCCCAACCGGATCGGATCACCACACCATCGGCAGTGGCCAAGACAGGCGTGCCAGATTCGGCAGAAAAATCAATCCCTTCATGCATGGCCAACTGGCCTGTAAAAGGATCGTTTCTTATGCCAAAACCGCTGGTGTACCTAAAGTCACCACCAACTGGAATACCCAAAGGCAAGGCTCGAAGCCATTTCAATTGATCCGTCCATTGGGTTTGCATGGTCATGACCACGGTTTTTAAGCGATCAACATCTTGCTCGGCTGTTTTAAATGCTACATCAAGAGGCTGACGAAAAAACGAACCCTTCAGATCCAAAGGTACAAAAGGGCCTCCCAAACTGTCTGTTTTTTGGGTTCCCTTTTCTTTGAACCCAGGAGGTGAGGCGATCTCCATGAACTTGTTTTTAATGGACTCCAGTTGCTTGAGCTCTCGAATCGTGCCTTGCAAATCCACATTCATTCGATCTAACTTTTCTCTGTAAATCGATTCCATGCGAATTTGCTCAGATTCGGTGGTGACGCCACCTAAGCTTCTGGCCAATTCCGGGGAGTGCTCAACGGCAATCCTCAATCCAAGCAAGTTCAATAAAAAACCCATGATCACTAAAAAAATAGCCAAGCCCAACGCTGCACGAATGATCGTTGCAGAGGTGATGGATATAGTTTTAATGCGCCCGGTAGGACCGGACAACCACATGAGTTGCATGAATCACTTTTTTAACAAGGGAAGATCATTTTAGGCAATTTAAGTAATTTTGGAATGACAAAATCCTAAACTTTGGGATTAGATTTTTCTAGATATGACATTTTTGAATCCTTTAGAACTAAATTCATTAAGAATATAGGGTTAACCCTAGTTTTGAAATGTCCAACTACACTCGAATTGCTTTTAATGGAATCGACCTTGCAAGCTCAAACTTGACCGCCAGCTCTCCATCAAGGTCTGTACTCCATCAGGGTAATGGTCTGATTGTTGGCGTCAGGTAGTTGCATCCTTTGGCCTTGAAAAAACACCCTCACCTGCTGAGCGGCCTTCAGACTGAGCTTCCATGGGGAAGAACCCATGACGGATTGTGCAGCGCCCGCCTGTAAACTGAGTCGATGGATCTTTTTTTGACTGTCCTCTAGGCAAATGACGGCATCTGAAAGCGCCTCCACATAAACATAATTGGAGGGTTTATAGGCCATCGTCGGCACAATTTCTGGCCCTTCAGCAGTAAAAACACACTCATTGGTCCTGTCGACAGGCGTTTTGGCGTTTTCAGTGATGATAGGGCTGAGTGACGTTCCAGACAAAACGCTTGAAGGGTTGATCTCGGGCGAGTTGCTTGCCATCACGCTGTTAGAACTTGAAGCTTGGGGGTTTAAAAGCTCGCGGCCTAGCTGATCACTTGGAGCCAGGACTTTGTCTGCCGGATTGGTCGTGACCAGGGTTTTCTTAACGACTTGTGAACTCTCTGGGGCCGACTTGGGATGCTCAGGAGCCGATGGGCTAAGCCAATGAACCAACCAGTTGCTGGAGAGACTCGCCAAAACTTCATGCTTAGGCTTGGGTTGTGCATTCAATTCAGAAGTCAACACATCGTCTTCAGTATGGCGCTCATAAAACCAAACACCGAGCATCAGCAACACCATGCCAATCGAAGACATCACATACTTTGATAAGACCAGACGGCTCAGCCGGTAAGCAAAAATATTGAAGAAATCCCTAATTGGGCTGGCATCTAAATTTCGACGACTCATTTCTGCAATCGCGTTGATTTCTGAATGAGAAGATACATGGCTATTTCTGGTCTTTTCATCCACCAAAGGCATGCCATTTTCACGAGCGTTTTGGCCTTTGAGCAACAAAAGCGTCAATCGCTTGCCAACAGAATATTTAATCCTCTCGCTGTAGAAAAGTGAATTTCCTGACTCTTCAAGCTGGCTGATTTGAGCCACTGACACTGCACTGAGCTTAGAGAATTGGACAAGGTCATGCCCAGCCTCAAGCCTGAGCTTTTTTAAGCGCCGAGCATCCGCAGTTGACCAACTTATTTCTTGCATTGACCGCAACTGTTAAAAAGTAGGGGGACCGTCTCTCAAGACCAAGGTTCGGTTGAATCGTCAAGCCTATTTGACAAAAAATACTCCAACAAGATTTCCTAGGTCAACCTCTTGCCTTTAGCCCAAATAAATTTAAAGACCAAAAAGAATCAAGGGATCAACATACTCTGAAGTCAATCGCATGAACCTGAGCACTTTTAACTTCGATTCATTTCATCCAAACACATTGCATCATGGCAAAATTAGGCCTCATTAAAACAAAAAATCATGAACATGATGTATTTAAAGATGCTTTTCTTCAAAATATGCTTTAAAACAACGCTCAATTTAACACTTTAAAATGCATCCATGAAACCCAAAATTACTGCTTTTGAGATCAAAAACTTAGATCTCCCACTGATCTCTTTTGTGGTCAAAAGCCCAGATTTAACCTTGCTTAAAAGCGAGTTGAGCCAAAAACTGGCTGATATGCCGGATTTTTTCAGTGGTGAGCCCGCCGTGATCGATCTGACGGCCCTTCACGATGAAGATCTGCCTGAGCTAGATTTGGCAGGTATCAAAGCCCTCCTTGGCACCTATCACCTTCAGCCTTGGGCCATTAAAAGTCATCAACAACAATTCATTGAGATGGGCCAGCAACTCGGATTGCCAGAGATATCGGCCTTTTTGCCCTCAACCACACATTCAAAAAAAGAAGCACAAAAACACTTCAATGCGGCAGAGCTCGAGGCATCAAGAGCCCCTCACCCTCAGAACGAAAAAATCATCGACATCAAAGAGCTCGTTCAAGAAGTGCCTGCGGAGAAATCTCCCACCATGATCATCACCAAGCCCCTGAGATCAGGGCAGCACATTTATGCACGTGGTGGCGACTTGGTGATCTTGGCCATGGTCAATGCAGGCGCAGAGGTCATGGCCGATGGGCATATCCATGTGTATGCCCCTCTTCGGGGAAAAGCCATTGCGGGTGCAAGAGGCGATGCCACGGCTCGCATCTTTACCTCATGCCTAGAGGCAGAGTTGCTCTCGATTGCTGGCATTTATAGAACCAGTGACAACGCTTTACCCAAAGATGTTCAAGGCCAAAGCGCTCAAATCTTTCTTGAAGAGGACAAGTTGGTCATGCGCAAATTGGACTGAAATCTATTTCTCGGGTTCATGTAAAGCGCGTCCATCATCCAGTAAACTTGGACTTGTTATCGATTCGGATCAGTAAAGGTATTTTTTATGGCAAAAATTGTTGTGGTCACCTCAGGTAAAGGTGGTGTTGGCAAAACCACCACAAGTGCAAGCTTTGCATCTGGTTTGGCCCTTAAAGGCTTCAAAACCGCCGTCATCGATTTTGATGTGGGCCTAAGAAATTTAGACCTCATCATGGGCTGCGAGAGACGTGTGGTTTATGACTTCATCAATGTCATCAATGGCGAAGCCTCCTTGAACCAAGCCTTGATCAAAGACAAGCTGTGCGACAACCTTTTTGTCCTTGCAGCGTCTCAAACTCGAGATAAAGAATCCCTCACTCAGCACGGTGTTGAGCGTGTATTAAATGACCTCCAAGGCATGGGATTTGACTACATCGTTTGCGACTCACCCGCTGGAATTGAAACTGGCGCGATGATGGCCATGCATTTTGCAGATGAGGCCTTGATCGTGACGAACCCTGAGGTCTCATCTGTGAGAGATTCGGATCGAATTTTAGGCATGCTCAGCAGCAAAACTTTGCGTGCCATTCAAGGTGCAGAACCGATCAAAGAACATCTCCTGATCACCAGGTACAACCCCAATCGGGTCCAAGAAGGGCAGATGCTTTCATTGGAGGACATCAAAGACATCCTGCGAATTCCTTTGATTGGCGTCATCCCAGAGTCCGAAAGTGTTCTCCAAGCTTCAAATCAAGGTCTTCCCGCCGTTCATCTAAAAGAGACCGATGTGTCTGAGGCCTACAAGGACGTCATCACTCGCTTCCTTGGGGAAGATATTCCTTTGCGCTTTACAGAGCCGCAAAAGACGGGACTCTTGAAGCGTATTTTTGGAGGTCGATAATCAAATGTCTATCCTTTCGATGCTTCTTGGTGAGAGAAAGAAAACTGCAAGTCTTGCAAAAGAGCGTTTGCAAATCATATTGGCCCACGAACGCGGCAATGGACGCTCTTCTCAACCCGATTATCTGCCTGCTCTGCAAAGGGAATTGATTGCGGTACTGTCTAAATATGTCAACATCAACCCCGAAGATATTCGTGTCAATTTGGAAAGACAAGACAATTTGGAAGTGCTTGAAGTCAAAATTGAACTCCCAGATGCTCACTAAAAATCATGGGTTTTGAACTCGACAAGCGCTGTATCCCTTGAACAACACCCTTGAATTTGCTCGAGGCTTCATCTGTTGCAACAAGACAATTGAAGCAATTTACATTATCATGGTCACCAAAACCTAAACTTGATGGGCACTTTATGAACGATAACACCTCCAAAAACAGCATCTTTATCGGCCGCGGAGTTACTTTTCAAGGCTCCATCAAGGCGCCAAATCAAGCCAAAATCGATGGTCAAATTGAAGGCGACATTGAAGCGCAAGACGTGTTCATTGGTCCTTCTGGCTCAGTTTCTGGCAACACAACAGCAAACCTCATCGATGTACATGGCCAGTTGAATCAAACTGTCATCAGTCGTGAGCTCTTGATCATTCGATCAACAGGCAAAGTTGCCGGATCTCTTCAATACGGAGACATCCAAATCGAGCGCGGTGGCCAATTTTTAGGTGATATGGATTTGGTCTAAAAACACCAAATTTCAATTTCAAGATCACTTTTGAACAGATCCCCTTATAGACGCAAATACTGCGGAAAAGTGGCAGAGTGGTCGAATGCGCTGGACTCGAAATCCAGTATACGGATTTACCGTATCGAGGGTTCGAATCCCTCCTTTCCCGCCAAATTAAAACCTTAAGTGATTAATTTATTTAGGGGTTTTCTTTGAGCGATCGAAAAGTAACATCAAAAGATCATCTGCAAAATCGCTGACGGTTACTCGTGTTAGTCTGCAAATCATCAGACTCAAATGGCTGTGGGCATCCGGCCATTCTGTCAACATTCGGCCATTCTTGACATGTCCTGTTGATTGTTAAATAATAATAGTTATTAACTATTAGGAGATCTTCATGCCCACCAGCGTTGCCCTGAGCCCGCATTTTGAGAGCTTCATCCGCGATCAAGTCGAAAGCGGTCGATACAACAACGTCAGCGAAGTCGTCCGTGCTGGACTGCGATTGCTCGAGGACACCGAGCGCCAGCAGGCCATTCAACTACAAGCTCTGAAAAATGATATTGCCGCAGGCAAGGCCAGCGGCGCAGCACTTGCTGCGGAACCAGTGTTTGATCGATTGCAAGCCAAATACGCACAGCAGGCGACTCGCCAAGCTCGCTAATGCAGTTACTGATAACGCCCTTGGCAGCGTTCGATCTTGAGGAGATCGGCGACTACATTGCACAAGACAATCCGGTTCGCGCCGGAACTTTCGTGGCTGAGTTGCGTGCGCATTGCGAAAAGATTTGTCTCAACCCTGCGGGCTATCGGCGCCGGCCCGAGCTGTCTGATGACTTGCGCTCATGCGCACATGGTAACTACGTGATCTTTTTTGAGTCCACGACAGAGCAGGTCACCATCGTTCGCATATTGCACGGCGCACGCGATATTCCTGAAGTCTTGAACCCCACGTAAAGTCACTCAGTTTTGCAGCGGCTCAGCGGGGTTGATGCTTTTCTCAGCGGCCCTTTGCTCTCTTTTTTGTCAATCGAGAAAGCGAATCGCGCCTTGGGCGAGGATGGCACCAATGATGGCCATGGGACTTGGTTCGGGTCTTTAATCGATTTGTGCTTGTGGGTGAGATTGCATGCTGCGTGTTCCTTTTGGTTCATGAAGCCGCATGTTTGTTTCTATCCCGAAGAGCTATCAAGTCGATCTGACCTCGGATTACATCGCCTTCTCAAATAGCTGTCTCAACATTTAGAAAGATGAACCTGACCCCAAGAGCTTGATCTACTTACCCTTTTGAATTTCCTGCCTAGCCAGACCCCACCGAATGTACCCGCAAATCGCGAAATCTTGGACCAACAACTTGGTCAATTTTAAAACTAACTTAGACTACCCGCCAGAAATACGGAAAGCCATCTATACGACCAATGCCATTGAGTCTCTCAACAGTTTCATTCGTTCAGCAAACAAACGTAGGAAACTGTTTCCCAACGAGAATTCTGTCATGAAAGTGGTATATATAGCACTCATGCAGGGATCTAAAAATGGACCATGCCGATTTAAAATTAGAGGGCTGTGATGAAAAGATTTGAAATCGAATGTTGGGTATCGAGTAAACGCTCACCAATAACCGCAGTTGATTTGCACAGATTTAACTACTCCCTCATAAATTTCAACTTAAGTTGATTGCTTTGGCTTTTTTCTGTTTGATTCTCAACGTCAATCAAATGTCAATATTGTCATTCACATGATGACTTCTGTCTGTATTAAAATGCCTTAGGCTCGTTCAGAGCATCTACATCCTGTGAATGAGGTCGTAAGCCTTTTCACATAACCACCGCAACCATTTGACCCAGGGATTTAAATGAAATCTTTTAAATTATTGTTTTCGCTTGTAGCCATTAGCTTGGCCGCTTCTACATTCGCTAAGGAGAATCCAACCGAAGCGGTTGGTGACGATGTCATCAAAGCCCAAAACAGCGCCCTAGCCAGCGCAACCGAAGGAAAAGGGTTTGGCCCTCAATCTCCTCGTGATATTACGGCAAAGGGAGGCAAGAATGCTCGCATATTCGGTACTGCTCCCGCTTATCAAGCCATGAATTTGTGCAACATTCACTTTCACACCAATGCTGAGCACAAAGGTGGTGACTTTATGAAGTACGCTGGCAATGGTGATGGTAAAGGGGGGAAATCAGGTTTCCTCTACAGTGGTAACTTATCGGCCGCCGAGAAAACCAAGTTAGATGCCGACGTCTGCTCTAGTGAACATGGCGGTCTAAATGCAGGTGACACGATAGAAGTGCACTTTGTGCATTCCTCTGCTCAGGTGACACCTGGACCAACATTGGGAGCTTGTCTCAATGAGAACCTGTCCAATCCACAATTGCGCGTAGAAGCTCAAGTGTTTGTGCTGGTTAACAACGCCAAAGCCGCAGATTTCAACCAGTTCATGGAAGTAGGACAGCGCAATGGCTACCAACAAGCGCTGAACATTCCGTCAGACACTGGAACGCCAGTGCAATATGCTGGCTCCACCACGGGCCCAGCATACAACGAAAAAGGTTCACCATTGCAAGTGTCTTGGAGCGTTCGCCCTAAAACGATCAAGGTCAACGCTTCAAGTGTTGGCAGTTGGTGCAAGGGCAACGTGTTCAAAGAAGACCACGCCCATGGTGTGAGAAACCTAGTTACCGATGTGAACCTGTTGTCTAAGATCAAGTAAAAACTGAATGTAACCTTACCGCGCCATGGGATGAAGCATCCTTCACCTTGGCTGGGTTGTTAACGACCCAACTTGTTTCACACGTGCTATCACCCAAAAAAACCTGCATCAAAGCAGGTTTTTTTTCACTTAACACGTTTCATTGATCAACTCATGGATCGCATTCTTTGTTGGATGAATTGCAAGTTGCTGTTAAAAAAGACTCGTCTTAAATTCCAGAATGCATTGCATGAGCAACTGCATCGGCATGAACTAAAGCGCCAACCAGAGCAACGTGAGGCGCTGTGGCCTGGCTAGGTGGTGTTATAGGATGAACAGGTTTTGCCGATGTGTGTGCAGGAAATGCAACTGGATGAGCAGGCAGTGCAGCTGGGTGTACAGGGAGTACAGCTGGACTCAAATGGGCAATCAGCGAAACGGGTTTGGTAGATGTAGTCATTTTATGTTCCCCTTGATTTGGATTATCTTTCATAGACTCTAAAAGTCAAGTGAACGTCAAGATGAACAAGTGATCGATCAACCCGTCTTTCAACTTAAGGATTGGTTTTTTTGTCTACTAACAAGGCTTCACCAAAGTCAACACCCCACTTGATGACATGCTGACCTTGAAACCCGCCTCGTGTCGTACACGGCCTCATACATTCAATGAGAACCCCTTCAGAAACGAAGTAGGACGGTTGAATCAAATCAGGCTTTCATGGCAAGATAACTAGATCGTTAATCAAAATCACCCATGTTGTTATCCAATGCGAACATTTGTTGGTGTATCCAAGCTTTCAATTGACGAGTGGATTTTTTGACAGCGTATAAAAACTCAAGCTCATCCAAAAGAATTTCCACCTCTTCCTCCATGGCATGTTCAACATGCTTGATCACCGCCTTTAAATCATCCGATTTCATCAACTGAGATTTGAGACGCGGAAGATAGTTTTCAGCGCAAAATCGATCCAACTCGTCTTGGGTTACTTGACGCACGCGGTTCAGTTCGGTAGCAAGTAGTTGATTGTAGGCGTTCAATTTTTCCGCAGCCAAGTCTTGCAGATCGGATTGCTCTATTTGTTCAATTTCAAGCTGCAAGTGAAGCAAGGTCATCAATTCATTGTTGGAATAGGCTCGATTGATTTCTTGCATCAATTGGGTTTTTCGAGCTCTTTCGTTTGGATCTTTTTCTCGGTCGGGGTGTAGCGCACTCACCAACTTTCTAAAAACGTCTTTCAGTAAATTTTGAGCTAACAACTCGTCTTTTTTTGGGGGAGAGCTTTTGGCTGTTTTAATTTTTTCTTTTTCAGATTTTTGAGCTTGTCTCCTTTTTTTTTCCAGTTCAATTTGCTCTTGCAAATGATCATGCAAGCGATCCATGTAGTCATCATGGGACTCATGATCTTGCTTTTCATCCATTGTTTGTCCCGTGAACTGAGAGACAAAGGACTGCACCATATCGGCCTCTGCAAGCTTGAACTCATCAAAGGACACGCTTGAATGCTTTTCAAACAACTGCTTTAATTCTTCGTCCATTGGAGTGTGTTCTGTCAAGGACTGGATACCGGCAAGCAGACAATCTTTCAGATCATCTTGCATTTCTTGGCTCAGTTTCACCCGATCCAAAACACGGTCCATGGCAAAGGCAATTTCACGTTTGGCCTTCAAATAGGCCTGCCTTTGAGGGGCGATCGTGTTGATGCAATCCACCCTAAAGCCAGGTAATTTTGATTGCCAGCTTGAGTGATCTTTGCGCGCTTTTGCAATTTGCTTGCTCAAGGTATTGAAACGCTTTTTCTCTGGCGTCAATGCTTGATCAGCTTTTTGAGCGGTGAGTTGGATGATCTTCAATGCAGACATGGCAAGTTGCTTTTAGCTAAAAAAAGAACACCCACTTCTCAGCCCTTCTCAGACTTTGGCAAAATGACACCGAGTTGACCAATCTTCACCTCTTTAGTCAAATGAAGAACTTACTGGAGCTTGGGCTCGGGTATCAAAAAGACCATCAAGTTGGCCAATAAAATTGTTGCGGCCAAAAAGTAAAAGGCGGCCATCAGTCCAAAACTATCAGCGATCAAGCCTCCAATGATGGGGGCCAAGGCTTGAGCCGCCGACTGCATGCCAAACATCAAACCAATGCTCGTGCCCCCCATGTTGCTTGGCGCAGACTCCAAAAGCCAGGCCTGCATGACGGGTCTTGCAGCGTAAAGAAAAAAGCCAAGCAAAGCAATCAAAACCACAAACAGTGCAGAGCCCCCCGCGAATGTCATGAGCAAGATCACTACACCACTCACAGCAAAACAAGACATGAGCAAAGTTCTTCTGCCAAGCTGATCCGACAAGTGTCCAGCTATGGGCGCTGCTACGAACCCAGCCACTTGAAGAATGGCCATCACGGCACCCACCCAAAAGACGTTGTATTGCATCTCTTTGGCCAAGTAAAGTGGCAAGAAGGTGAGCAAGGTGGCTTGCGTCATGGATCTAAACGATGAACTCATGATCAGCATGAACAAGCCCGGCGTTTGGATGAGCAATTTCAAGCCGTTCAAATAACTTTGAAAGCTTTGCTGACGCCCCTTCACCTCCATTGCATTGACTTTCTGAGTTTCTGGGACCTCTTTGGGACCCTTGACGGCAAAGTTCAAAGTGCCCAAAAAATACAAAATCAAAATGGACATCACCGTTCCTGGCACCACATTGAGCATCACAATTTGGTGCCAAGACAACACGCTGAGCAGTGCGCCAACTGCCAATGGCGCGAGTGCATCGCCCATGTTGCCTCCCATGCCGTGAAGAGAAAGCGCTAAACCTTTTCGATCGGGAAACATTTTTCCAAGCAGCGGAATGGCCGTGGGGTGCCATAAATTGTTGCCCATGCCCACCAACATGGCGCACGCCAAAAGCATCCAATACGTGGTGGTAAAACCCATGAGAAAATAAGGAAATCCTACCCAAAACAGTGACAGGGCCATCAATTGGCCCTTCTTTCCCCAGATGTCAACGAGCATGCCACCGGGCACATTGGAAAGCGCCCCAGCAGCATATTGACAGGTCATGATGAAACCAATTTGGCTGTAACTCAGACCCAACTCTTGCCCGATCAAAGGCAGCAGCATGAAAAAAGTTGCAGGGTACCAATGCGTCAATGCATGCCCGATGGTGATGAGCCCCATGTCGCGGTATGGAATTTTAGGCTCTGGCAATGGACCTGTTGGATCCTTTAAAACGCCTGCGCTCATGGTCGGCTCCCTTTTAAAATAATTTCGTCGTACAACTTCTTCCACTTGTCTCGCTGATCCAAGCTCTCGGCAGGGTCCACCACCATCATCTTGATGTTTCTAAGGGACGTAGGCACTTTAAGGTTAGTTGGAAAATAATCCAAACTCGAGCTTGCAATTTGACCTTCACTCAGCAAATAGTCCATCAACAAGGCAGCACTCGCAGGATGAGGCGCGTTTTTCAAGACCGCCACACCATTGGCTCTGGCCACGGCAGGTTGGATCACGACATGGTCGATAGGCGCGCCTTTTTTCTTGAAGGCCTCAGGCATGTAGTTGTAAACGGTGAGCGCCATTGGGACCTCACCTGAGGCCACCATGCCGGTGAGATTGGTGTGCCCTTTCCTGACAGAAATGCCATTGGTTTTGCTCAAGTCTCTGAAAAATTGTATGCCCTTGGCTTCTCCCATGGACTTGATGACGGTCACAAACCAATCCACGTTTTCTATCTCATAGCCCAATTTGCCTTTGAACCTGGGGTCCAACAAGTCGGCATAGGTTTTGGGCAACTCGGATTCTTTGAACGCTTGGGTGTTGTAGGCCTGAACCCAAAGAGAAAAAAGAGTAGCTGCCCACTCTTTGTGGGTCGGCAAACTGCCCTCCATCAAATCTGCAAAGTGGGGAGACGCCACGCGTTGAATCAAATGCTCGCGAGACAAAGCTTCAAGCTCAACAGCACCAGCATGAAAAATATCGACGCTGTAACGCTTGGCACGGGCCTCGTTGATGGTTCTCGTCATCACAGAGTCTCCACTGGCCCTCCAAACAAGAACCTTGATCCCATATTTTTTTTCAAATGGGTCGAAGATGACCTTCAAGTCTTTTTCGGCAATAGAGGTATAAAGTGAAACCGTGCCACCTTCTGCTTTGGCTAGGCTCACTAGCTTTTGAACACGATCTGCAGATGGCGTTTTGATGACCTCCCAACTGGCTGCATGGAGCACGGACGGCAATGCGGTTTGGGCTTTTAAAAGGGACGCGCCCAAAGTCAATACAAAAACACATAAAAGTGTTTTCAAGGGCGTGAGAAATAGGCGAGGCTTCATCGGTGTCAACATCTGTATGTGTTCAGAAACATCATTCCTTGAGAGGGGCAAAAACCATTTCAAAACCAAACATTTGAAGCGGGGACTCAAGCGCCTTTGCGACTGAAGATTTCCTCATAAAGACGAGACCATTTTTGGTTGTCGTCCAAAGTCATCTTAGGGTCGGCAAAGGTCAAAGGCATTTTGTTCAAGCTGGAAGGCACTTTGGTGTGGGTGGGAATAAAGTCTCGTTTACCTAAGATACTTTGACCCACACTTAAAATAAAATCTTGGAACAAAACGGCCGCATAGGGGTGGGGTGCATTTTTATTGACACCCACGCCATTGGGTCTCACAACGGTCGGGTCTAGCGCAAACCAGTCCATCGGCGCACCTGCATTTTTCATCTGCTCCACCTTGTAGTTGTACAAGGTCAATGCCAAGGGCACCTCTCCAGAGGCCACCAAATTGGCAAGCAAGGTGTGACCTTTTCGAACCGTCACCGCATTTTTAATGGCAATTTCTTTAAAAAGAGCCACGCCCTTTTCATAGCCCATCTGGGTGACCACAACGGCCAACCAATCGTTGTCTTCAGACTCTACCGCAATCTTTCCCTTCCATTTGGGGTCCAGCAGGTCTTTGTAGGTCTTGGGCAAGTCTTCTTTTTTTATTTGGCGCGTGTTGTAAGCACAGGTAAAGATATTCAATCGGCTAGCAATCCATTCTCTATGTGGTTGGATGGCTTGCGGGATCAACTCAGACAAGGTGGGTGATTTACACACTTGAAGAATGTGCTCTCTGTGCATGGCCTCCATCTCCGGCCCATTGGTATCAATCACATCGACTTCATGGCGATTGGATTTGGCCTCTAGGACCACACGCTGAAGAATTTTCTCTGAGCCCGCTCTCCACACCTTGGTCTTTAAGCCGTACCTCTTTTCAAACTCGCTGGTCAAGGCAGCCATGTCATCTTGCGGCATGGAAGAATAAACCAATACAGGTCCTTCCTTTTTTGCCATCTCAACGAGCTTGTTGGTCCGCTCGGCGCCAGAAAATGCTGAAGCCAAGCCCGTTGGTAAAGCGCTTTGTGCATCACTTTGAGCCAAGGCAGAAGGGGTCCAATTTGCTGTGATCACACCGACAGGCAAAGAGGCGGCCCCCAGAACGTAAGATCCGCTTTTTAAAATGTTGCGACGACTCAGGCCAAAGTTTTTCATAAGGATGCAAAAAAACGAAAATAACGGTTGATGGGTAGGACCTCAATCAAGTCCAAAGACTGCATTATCACCAAATCAAAGCACCCTCACCGACAAGGCCGTTAAAAACCATGAATGGCCATCGAGGACCGTTCGTGGCGTTTGATTTTTAGCCATCCGAGCGCAAAATCAAAGGGTTTCCCCTAGGTGTCAGTTGCTGTTAGAAGAAGAACGCTGTTTTATTTAAGCGCAGGCAAAGTTGATAACTCCGTCTCGTAGGCTTCCGCCATTTTTGGGGTCAAACCATGGGCGGACAAGGCATGGGTGAAACGATCTCTGACCAATTGGCTCTCATCGGCGTAGTCAATTTGGTCGCCTCCGATTCGACGGCTGATCCAAGCCTTGGGCACGCCTTGCGCATTTCGAACCGACACCACCTCATGCTTGAAAGCCAAATACCTTGCAGGCGTTTTACCGGTGTTGAAATGCTGGTGAAACCACATGTTGGGTGGCACAATCATCGAGCCCACTTCCCAATCGTATTGCCTAGGTTCTTCACCCTCTGGCCACATCAAACTATAACCCTCACCGCTCAGGATGATCACGTGTGCACCAGGACCATGACAATGCGCCTTTTTGTAGGTTCCCACTGGAAATTGGGAGATGTGGCTGTTCATTGAACCACGCGCCATGTTAAAGCGGATGTGCCCGCCTCCAGCGCCTCTTTCCTTGGCGCTGATCAAGGGTAAATTCACCGCATCAGCTACAAAGTTTGTCTCCAGCAACAAGCCCTTTTGTTCGCCTTGACCACTGAAGTAATCAGGTTCCCCATTGAAGCGATTGGCAAAATCATGTTGAGTATGGAAGACAAAATCCAAATCTTCGTACAAGTTGATCACGGGCGGGCCATTCGTCACGGCCACAAACCTCGTCGCATCTTTACCCGAGCCATTGAAGTGCTGGTGCGAGCAGTTCAAGGGAATGGCGAAAAGCGCACCGGCTTGCCATTCAAATGTGATGCGGTGACCCTGATCGTTCCAAACCGTTGTCGACCCTCGCCCTGAGAGCACGTAGATCATCTCTTCAAAGAGTTGACGCTGAGGCTCGAGTTGCTGACCTGGCGCGATTTCAACCACGTAGCAATCATTGGACGTTCTAGACGCCTCATGGTTGATAAACACGCCTTTGCCACCGCGTCTGGCCCAAGGTTTCACGTCAACCGTGTTCAGGTTTTTGACATAGTGTGCGCTGATGATGTCAAGCCCCTCGGACTTGACCCATCGGGTATACGGTGTCTCCTTTTCAGTTGCAAACTTTTGCGCTAAATCATCGGAAACCAGGGCGTCTTTGCTCATTTAAAATTTCTCTTTTGGGTCTAACAATTCGAAGAAGACCAGTGAATCACTTGTTCTTCAAATATTGAAGAATGTTTTTCGCATTCAGTATGATGGATGGATCGTACTCAGGCGCATTTTCCAATTGCTCCATGTCATTCAAACCACAGTACTTGAAGATGCGGTTGGTCGAGGAGATCAATCGAACTGGTTTTAAAGGGTCTGCATTGAAGTGCTGATGGATCGTATTGGGTGGAATATAGATCACATCCCCAGCTTCCCACTCATAGCGCTTGATTTCATCCACAGGTTTCCAATGGTAGGTGTCTGTGATTTCGACATCACAGTCCTGATGCAAATCATAGCCCTTGCCCTCGAGGACGTAGACACACTCCTCGGCCAAGTGGCGATGCTTGCCAGAATGCGATCCAGGTGGGATGAGTTGCATGTACGCATCAACCGTTTCCATGCGCGTGTTCATTTGCTCATTGAGCAAATGCTTCAACAAACCTTGGCGAGCCATTTCCCAAGGCATTTCTTCTGGGTGAACTACTTTTTTTCTCTTTGCATTTCTAACGGGTGCCTGAGCGGCATCGTCCAGCAAGCCCTGATAAAAAGCGCCTTGCGCATCCCCACCCATCCACGTTTTTGATTCATCCCATGCCATTTTAGTATCCTCCCTCTGGGTGATTAAAGTCTTGCTCATCGTTTCTCGCTTTGAACCCTTCGCCACCGGCTGCAGGCTCACTAGGACGAGGCTCAACTTGCTGTTGAAAGAGCATGTTCATGAACATGTACATCGGCTTGGTTTTGATCACCAGCGCGCGAGCTGGTTTGACCGAATCGGCATTGAAGTGCTGATGAACGCAGTTGTTGTGAACAATCGCCACATCCCCCGCCTTCCAGTCATAACGAATACCGTCATGGACTTCATAGCCCACGCCATCTAAGATATAAAAAGCAGCCTCGTTCACGTGTCCATGTTTTTGCGAACGTGCACCAGGACCATACTCTTCCAAGTGCATGTGAAAGGTCTGGGTGATGCCGTCTTTGGGCTCTACATAGTGGCGACTAAAGGCTTGAGGACCATCGTTGAATTTGATGTCCTTGCCTTTTCTAACGCGTGGCATGGCACGCAAGCGGGTCAACTCATCTTTTAAATTGTAAGGACCTGCAATGGCGCGTACAAAAGTACGATCCTTCTTGCTGTGGTAGTGGGATTCGTTGGGAACGTAATCCTTCGAATTCGTTTCAATCGTTTTAATCGTCATGGGAATTGCTCTAGGTTAAAAAAATAAGTTCAAGGCTTTTTATTGCACTTTGAAAACCACACACCCTCGTGGATCAAAATACACGTGGATGGGGTGCCCTACGGGTGTCAGTTGTGTGGGATGAACGCGTGACAAAATCAATTTTTCGCGAATCTTGACTTGGAAATCCAAAACTTCGCCTAAAAATATTTTTTGGTCTACGGTGCCTTCATAGCGATTCAAGTGATCGATATGGGGGGGGGCGTCACTCAAGTGGACATTTTCTGGCCGCACGCACACTTGCACAGCATCGCCGGCTTTGAAGTCTTCTTGGATGGGCAATTGAATCAAACCGACCTCGGACTCCAAGACCATGATGTGCTGCTGAAGGTCCAAGTGCTTCACGGTTGCATCAATGAAATTGATGGCACCCACGAAATCGGCCACAAATTTATCAATCGGTTTTTCGTAAATTTCTCTAGGCGTTCCGCGTTGAACGATTCGACCCGCCGACATCACGGCAATTTCGTGCGAAAGCGCCAAGGCCTCGGATTGATCGTGCGTCACGTAGATCGTGGTGATGTTGAGTTCTCGTTGAATCTTTTTCAATTCAAAACGCATTTTTTCTCTGAGTTTTGCATCCAAATTGGACAAAGGCTCATCGAGCAACAAGAGTTGCGGCTCCATCACCAAAGCGCGAGCCAAGGCCAAACGTTGCTGCTGACCGCCTGACAAGCGAGTCGCGTCCCTGTCGTGGTATTGGGCCAGCTCCACAGATTCCAGGACGCGCATGACACGCTCTTTGATTTGCGCCGTCGTGAACTTCTTGGCCCCTACTTCCATGGGGAAGCTGGCATTTTGAAACACCGTCATGTGAGGCCAAATCGCATAGGACTGAAACACCATACCAAATCCGCGCTGATTCGGTGGGGTGAAGACGCCTTTGGCAGAGCTGTAAACCGCCTTACCGTAAACCTCTATCAAGCCTTGGGTAGGCTTTTCTAAACCCGCAATGGATCTGAGCGTCGTGGTTTTTCCACAGCCACTAGGACCTAAAAGGGTAAAAAGTTTGCCCTTTGGCACTTCAAAGGAAACATCCTTGGCAGCTTGCACCACCACGCCTTTGTCGCTCACGTATTGTGTGAATAGACCGGTAACATTTAACACAACTTTTCTTCCTTTAATACATTCTTTAGTCTGAAAAACTTCTGCGTCGGTTTATGGCGCAGCATCACGCTTCTTTCACACCAAAACGTTTGCCAATGAGTTGCGCAATCATCACCAAGACCAAGAGCAACATAATGAACATCACGCTCAAGGCAGACAGTTCTACATATTGCCCGTTTTCCCATAACTCCCAAATCACGATGGAGATCACTTCATTGCCTGGACTGTAGAGCAAAATGGAACTTGACAACTCACGAACGGAAACAATCATGACGTAGATCCAACCGGCAACCATGCCAGGCTTGAGCAAAGGCAAAATCACCCGCGTAAAAACCGTCAACCACCCCGCACCACTCATGGCCGCCGAATCTTCTAAATCTTTATGGATTTGGATCATGGATGTGGTGTTGTAGCGCATGCCATACGGCATGAAACGCGTGATGTAGGCAAGCAAAATAATCCAAAATGTGCCGTAGATGCCAATGTCAAAGGTCAGATAAAAAATCATGATCGACACGCCCAAGACCAAGCCAGGAAAGACCATGGGCAAGGAGGCCAAATTGTCCAACAACCAACGCCCTGGGATCTTCGTCTTCACAACCACCCAACACACGACCGCTGACAACAGCATCACGATGGTGGCACATGCGACCGCCATCCATAAGCTGTTCAAGAGCGCGTGCAGAATATTGCTGGAACCCAACACATAGCGGTAACCATCCAAGGTCAAGTGCTTCAAGGCTTCGGCCGAAGGAGGCGCATAAAACTTTTGCAAAGAGGACCACAGCAACACCAAAAAGGGCAAGAGAACAATCAACAAAAAATAAAGCAAGAAGATGCCTGTCGTCAAATACCTCCAAGGACCCAGATCAATGCTTCTCGGGCGAAATCCCTTTCCTGTGACGGTCACATACTTGCCGCCCGTCGATGATATTTTGGCTTGGATATAAATACCCACTGACGTGATCAACAACAACACCACAGAATAAGCAGAGGCCAGGCCCAATTGACTTGGGAACTGATGGATTGCTTGATAAATGGCTGATGTGAAGACTTGAATGCCAGCGGGCAAACCCAACAAAGCCGGCACCTCAAAGGACTCAATGGCGCGCACAAAAAGCGTCAAAACAGTGGCCACAATGGCGGGAATGGCCAGCCTCAAAGTGATGCGCCAAAGGGTCCTTAAAATACTTGATCCGCTCATCACCGCAGACTCTTCAAGAGATGGATCCATGGCCCTAAAGGCCGCAGACATGAGCAAAAAGGCCATGGGTGAATAATGCAGTCCATCGACCCAAATCATTCCCCACATGGAGTAAATGTTAAAGGGGGGCGACTCCAAGCCGAACCACGATTGCAAGGCCATGTTGATCAAACCAATTTTGGGACTTGCCAACATGATCCACGCAATGGTGAACAAAATGCTTGGAATGATCAGGGGAATGATCGACAACGCGTAAAAGAGTCGTCGCATCGGGGTGTTCGTCCTCTCGTTCATCCAGGCCAGCGCTGTCCCGATGACAAAAGCCAGAAGAGAACCCCCTAAAGCAAACTGCATCGAGTTGAACAAAGTTGTGATCGTCTCTGCATCCGTGTAAGCCGTGATGTAGTTTGAAAAAGTGACTTTGGCGGGTACGTCCGCCGTCTCAGGCGTCAAAAAACTTTGCCAAATCATGAAGCCAAAAGGCACCAAGGCCAAAAAGCCAACCACGATCAAACAGACCCCAATGACCAACCACTTGGGATCAAAACTCAAATTCACAGGACGGTGAGGTTCCGCCGCAACAGGGCTTTGCACTGATGTTTCTCCAACGAAAGAATCAATAGACAGACGAACGTCTATTGCAGGAATCACCCGATGAAACAAGGCTTGAGGCGAGGGCCTCCATCGATTGGGGACTCGCTTTATGGTTCCTTTATGCGGGACACAGATCCGCATAAAGGCACAAACAATATTAGGCTCGAATCTCTTTTAAGTGTCAAGCAAATGCATTGCGGGTTTTCCCTGTAAAACTTATCATTACATTTTATCAATTTCACAAATTTTATCCATCAAATAAAAGCCAACGCCAGTCCTTTCATGATTTCATCTCTTTCTTTTATAGGGAACACTGTTCCTCATAAAGGAAAATGATGTATGATCTTTTTAAACTTGTTAAGAAGTTCAATCATGGAACGACAACCCTCCAAAAGCGCCCGCCTGTCTTCAGTTGCTGCCTCCATTCGTGTTCTCAAATGCTTCTCAGAGATTGAACCTGAAATTGGCATCAGCAGCCTTGCCAAAAGGCTTAGCTTGGCGAAAAGCACAGCTCACCGACTGGCCGTGACCTTGCTGAGCGAAGGCTTGTTGGAACAAAACCCGGAAAATGGTCGATACCGCTTGGGCATCAATCTCTTTATCATGGGCGCCTTGGTCAGAAGACGCCTTGATGTCTCCAACATGGCTCAACCGTTCTTGAATGTGCTTCGAGAAAGAACGGGCGAGACCATTCACTTGGCGGTGATGAATGAAACCAACATCATTTATCTCTACAACTTGGAAAGCAGCCAAGCCATCCGCATGAAAAATTACATCGGGACGCTCAAACCCTCATTTTGTACCAGCGAGGGCCGAGCCATTTTATCGTTCAGCAGCAATGAATTGATTCAAAAAGTGCTGCACTCAGAGCTCAAACCCAGGACCCCCAATACATGCTGTGATGTGAATGAACTGGTTCATATTTTTCAACAAGTTCGTCACAATGGATACGCCATCGATGATGAGGAGTCTGAAATCGGCATGAGAGGCATTTCTGCCCCCTTGAGAGACATCAGCTCACAAGTGGTGGCTTCTGTTGGTGTCGGTGGCCCCAGTCAACGACTCACGCTCAAAAAGTTAAGAGCCTTGGCCCCGTTGGTGCTCCAAACCGCGCAAGACATCTCCACCCAACTGGGTTATCGCCCATGACAAAGACCCTATGGTGAAATAGCTCATGGATGAGCAATTTTTTCATCATGTTTCTTCAACTTATTCACACTCTTTTTTCCAAACCCCATGTTTCAGATTCAAATCGACGGCTCGACAAAACATTTCCCCTGCGCTCCAGGTGACACCCTTTTAAGAGCAGCACTTCGAGCAGGCATTGGTTTTCCATATGAGTGCAATGTAGGCTCTTGCGGCAACTGCAAATTTGAGCTTCTTGAAGGTGAGCTTCAAAGCAACTGGAGCGATGCACCTGGACTCAGCGACAAAGATCGCCTCAAAAACCGCTGGCTAGGATGCCAAGCCCAAGCTTGCTCCAACGCACGCATCAAGGTGCGAGAAATGGAACACTACGCACCAGTTCACCTGCCCGTTCAAACCACTGCAAGCCTGACCCACAAGAGAGCCATCACCCATGACTTGCATGAGTTCTCTTTTGAGTGTGACGCTGCCTTGAGCTTCGCTTCAGGACAGTACGCGTTGATCCATTTTTCAGACGTACCGGGTCCAAGGGCCTACTCGATGAGCCAAGGGGGTGGGAGCCGCCAACGCCTTGATTTTCAAGTGCGCTTGACCCCAGGAGGCCTCGGTACCCAAAAACTCTTTTCCATGCCCTTGGGTGAAAAGGTTCGCATTGACGGCCCTTATGGCATGGCCTATTTGCGCGAGGATGCCCCCAGGGACATCTTGCTGGTCGGCGGTGGCTCAGGTTTAGCGCCCATGGTTTCTTTGGCCAGGGGCGCACTTTCTCTGCACACACGTCCTTTTCAGAACATTCACTTCATCTACGGTGCCCGCGAGGCTCGTGATATCTGCGGCCTAGACATGCTCAATGAACTGCCGCTTTGGGCCAGCATGGGACACTACACACCGGTCGTCTCCAATGCATCAGTTGATGAGGTTTTGACCCCTGACTGTGAACGAGGTTTTGTCCACGAAGTGGTTCAAAAATTTCACGCCCATGACTTGGGCAACATGGAAATTTATTTTGCTGGTCCCCCACTCATGGCCCAGGCCATGCTCAAACTTTTGGTGGAGCACAAAGTCCCCATGAACCAGGTCCATTTTGATCAATTTTATTGATGGAACCCCATCTTTTTTCTCATGCTTGAGCATTGAAATGGTTCACGTCCTTACCACCTCCTCATCACACCCTTGATTCACATTCCCCTACCATGAGCAACTCAGATCAACCCAAGGTGAGCGACACCTCTGCTCGCCACACCATCCAAGATCATCAATACGGTGAGGACTACGCTCACACCCACGATGGGGATGCAGATCACGACCACGACCACGACAATTTCACTGGCGACGATCCTTCACAGGAGTCCTTGTGGAGACAAGACAATGTGATCTTGCACAGCGTGGGCATTGACGTGGGTTCTTCGGGCACTCAAGTCGTCTTTTCAAAAATTCACCTGCGACGCATCGCTGAAGACCTCTCTTCTCGCTATACCGTGGTGGACCGTCAGCCTCTTTATCAATCGCCCATTTCTCTGACACCCTATTTGAACGATACCACCATGGACGCCAAAGCCCTTGGCGCCATCATTGACCGAGCCTATCAAGCCGCTGGCTTGCACCCCGATGATGTGGATGCGGGGGCCGTGATTTTGACCGGCGAAGCTCTAAGGCGTGAGAACAGTGAATCGATCGCAGAGGTCTTGGCCGAGCAAGGGGGAGAATTTGTTTGTGCTGCAGCTGGACACCACATGGAGTCCATGCTGGCCGTTTATGGCTCGGGTGCGGCCAAGCGATCCTATGATCAAAAACACCGCATTTTGAACGTGGACATCGGCGGTGGCACCACCAAACTTGGACTCGTTCAAAATGGTGAATTGGTCGCCACAGCTGCCGTCCACTTGGGAGGGCGGCTTCTTGTTGTGGACGAGGCCAACGTGATCACTCGACTAGATCCTGCCGGTCAGTACCTAGCACAACAAGCTGGCTTTGATTGGCACTTGGGGACGAAAGTGCAACGCCAAGATCTGGCTCAAGTTGCTCACTGGATGGCACAAGCACTCATTCGTGTCCTGAACCAAACCTTCACCAAAGTCGATCTTGAGCATTTGTACTTGACCGATCCTATTGAAAGTTTTGGAACCCTTGAT
The DNA here is from genome assembly GCA_903842945.1 of uncultured Burkholderiales bacterium. Taxonomy (GTDB): domain Bacteria; phylum Pseudomonadota; class Gammaproteobacteria; order Burkholderiales; family Burkholderiaceae_C; genus Limnohabitans. The sequence continues at coordinate 2,737 of CAIMNS010000069.1, read as the reverse complement.
GGCATCATGTTCTCTGGCGGTGTTGGTGAGTATGTCTACCAACGCGAAGTTCGAGATTTTGGCGATTTGGGTAAATTGTTTGGTCAAGCCATCCGCCAACAATTGGATGCGGGTGCGATTGGCACGGAGCTGTTACCGGCGGGTGAATGCATCCGTGCAACTGTGCTTGGCGCCTCCGAGTACAGCGTTCAATTGAGTGGCAACACCACCTTTATTTCTGAGCCTGGACTGCTTTTACCCAGAAAAAACCTGCAAGTGATCCCCTTGCCCACGGTGCTTGGCGAACACATCGACGCGCTGGTCGTTGCCAAAGATTTGAAGCAATCCTTTACCCGGCATGACCTGCAAGAAGGGGCGCAAGATGTGGCCATTTCTCTCAGATGGTTGGGTGCACCTTCCTATGCACGTCTGTCTCAATTGGCCAACGGCATCATCAGCGCCATTCCTCAAACGCTTGCTCAAAAGCGACCCTTGTTCATTGTGACGGATGGCGACATTGCGCACAATTTGGGACATATTTTCCAAGAAGACGCGCGCGTTCAAAGCGACATCTTGGTCATCGATGGCGTGACCCTTTGGGGCTTTGATTTCATTGATTTGGGCCGCATCAGAATGCCCTCTTACACCGTTCCAGTGACCGTCAAGTCCTTGGTGTTCAACGAAGACCCTCACGCACATGGTAAATCCGACATGAACGACTGGCATGAACATGGGGATGGGCACATGCATCGGCATGCCCCACACACCCATTCTCACGCTGAGGGCCATGAGCATGGACAAAAAGGCCACCACCATCACCATGGGCATGGGCACGATCATGGACATGGACCTGGGCACGATGAGCACACTCACACATAAGAAGAGCTTGTTGCTTTGACTTGGGACTTGGGACTTGATTTTGACCATGCCTTTGACTTGCCCTAGGAATTACCCTTGCACCCCAATGCTAAATCACCCCAAGGCGTTAAGAATAATTTAGAATTCGTCATATGCAAGATTTGATCTCCTCCTCTCTTTGGCCAACGCTTGGGCTGCTGCTGGCTCTGGGCTTTAGGCATGGTCTAGATCCGGACCACATTGCTGCGGTCGATGGCCTCACGCGCATGCGTTACAAGGCACAAAATTATTGGTCAGCAAGGCTCACAGGGTTTCAGTTTGCCAGTGGTCACAGTTTGACGGTCTTGCTCGCGACCATGATTTTTTATTGGCAAGGCATTGAAATGCCCTTGTGGTTGGACCAGTTGGGTCTTTGGATCTCCAGCATTTTTTTGTTGTGGTTGGCGTTCACCAATTTCAGATACTGTTTTTTTGGCGCAAGCCACACGCACCCACGCGGTTTGTTTCAAGGTTTCATTTTGAAAAGTCTTGGCCCCTTTGCGCACCCCATGGGGGTTGGCTTTGCATTTGCACTCTCCTTGGACACCTTGGGCCAGGCTGGGCTCATGGCCGCCAAAGGTCATGAATTGGGTGGCTTTGAGATGATCTTGCTCTTTGCTTTGAGCTTTGGTTCAGGGATGATGCTGGCCGACTCGCTCAATGGATTCATTGTGCATTGGATTGTCAAACAAAGCGAACAATTGGCCAAACACACGGCTCGCGTGATGAGTGGGGTGATCGCCTTGTTGTCCTTGTTGGTCGTGCTCTTTGGTTTGATTAAAAATTTAGACGCACAAATCGATGAGTTCTGGTCCGCCAATGGCGCTTGGATTGGCATTGCTTTGACCTTGACGCTGCTGCTCTTGTTTGTGTTCGACAAATACAAACACCGCGCCAAAGCACCCTATTTGTCCAAGTCCTTGACCTGAGCGCCCCGACGAAAGACCTTGATCAACGCGTCGCCCAGGGTCTCGCTACAAGTTAAATACTTGGCTTTAGATGCATGTGTGGCATCCCGTTCGCATGGTCATGCCCCTCAATGTTCCCTTGAACCGTCACCGGCACGAAATGCACCGATCCATGGCGCACGCCTCTTTGAGACATCACGCGCTCAGCCAAAGACCTGACCTCTCGGCTAGGCCCCCTTAGAAAGGCCACCTCCAAACAATTGTTGTGGTCCATGTGCAACTGCATGTTTGAAACCGTCAAATGGTGATGCTCGTGCTGAAGGTGGGAGATTCTTTCAGACAGCGTTCGGTCCCTTTGGTCGTAGACGTAGCCCAAATAAGCCACGCAATGCTCACTCTTGTTGCGCTTCATGGCCTCTTGTGAGTGCCAACCCCGAATCAGATCTCTGACCGCTTCAGATCTGGATGCGTAGCCATGCTGAGCAGACATGTCATCCAAAATACCTGCCAACTCCGGGTCCAGTGAAATGGTGATTCTCTCCACAAGGGGACTCCTCTTTAAAAATTCAAAATAATTTAAGCCTTCTCAGTATAGCTTTGAAGTTTTTTTAGCGAAAATAGCGCTTTGAGCCACCTTGTCCCATGACCCTTCAAAAAATTCCTATTTATCTCCTGACTGGCTTTCTGGGCAGTGGCAAAACCACGTTGCTCAAAGAATGGCTCCATCAACCTGAGTTCAAAGACGCAGCTCTCATCATCAATGAGTTGGGCGAAGTCGGCATCGATCAAGCCTTGCTCACCCATGCCGCCGAAGCGGCTTCTTTGGTCGCCAATGCGTGTGTGTGTTGCACCGGTTTACCAGGCCTGTCTCAAGCCTTGGAGGACCTGTTTTGGGCAAGGCTTGAGAGGCGTGTTCATAAATTTCCACTCCTGATCATCGAGACCACGGGCCT
>CAIMNS010000068.1 GCA_903842945.1 uncultured Burkholderiales bacterium | reverse complement strand
CAAGGTTTGATCAAATTGGCCCTTGATGGTCATGTAGCCATGGTCAATGCGGGGCATCAACTGATGGTTGAAGCGCCTGAAGAAACACTGAACGCCATGCTTGCGTTTTGCAAAAAGTGATGAGCAATTTGCGCATCTCGCCTTCACTCATCACACCTGCGCTCTCAACGCAGCGTGTGCAAGAGATTTGCAGCTTGTTTGATTTGCGCAATTTGCCAGCAGATTTTTTGGCCAATCCCTATCCTGTCTATGCTTACCTTCGCCAGCACGAACCCATCAAACACATGCCCGATGGCTCTTACTTTTTAACCCGGCATGAAGACCTGCTCACGGCTTACCGCGATGCGGCAAGCTTCAGCTCTGACAAGCGCGTTGAATTTGCACCCAAATACAACCACGCCCCCTTTAACCAAGCACCTTTCGCATTGCCTGGACAAGACGCACCCCTTTACGAACATCACACCAACAGCCTGGTGTTCAACGATGCGCCTAGGCACACTCGCGTGCGCAAACTCATCATGGGTGCACTGACGCGCCGCGCCATCGACGCCATGGAAACGGGTTTGATTCAATTGGTGGACGGCCTTCTAGACAAAATAGAAGATCAACAACAAGGCGATTTGATTGAAGATTTTGCCTCTGCCATTCCAGTCGAAGTCATTGGCAACTTGCTCAATGTGCCGCATGCTGATCGCGGCCCATTGAGGGCTTGGTCATTGGCCATCTTGGGAGCCTTAGAACCTCGTCTCACACCAGCCCAAGAAGAACTCGGTCATCGCAGCGTGCAGGAGTTTCTGAGCTACTTGCGCGACTTGGTTGCCGAAAGGCGCAAACATCCAGGCAACCCAGATCAAGACGTACTCACACGCCTCATTCAAGGCGAGATGATCAACGGCACCCACCCAGCATCCACAGAAACCTTAAGTGAAGTTGAGCTTCTTCAAAACTGTATTTTTTTGCTGAATGCGGGTCACGAAACCACCACCAATTTAATTGGCAATGCCTTGATCAGCCTGATCGAAAATCCGATGCAACAAGCTGTCTTGAAGTCTGATCTGTCGGCTGCAAAAAACTCCCAGCAAGCAGAATTGGAAACACATGTTCTGAATGTTGCGGTTGATGAGTTTTTGCGATTTGAAGCGTCTAATCAACTGAGCAATCGACGCGCCGTGAAAGCAACTCAAATAGGCGGGCTTCAATTACCAGAGGGTGCATTGGTCACTTTGTGCATTGGCGCCGCCAATCGAGACCCCCTTCAATTCAACGCACCCGAATCACTTGATTTAAGGCGAACACCAAACAAGCACCTGTCATTTGGCTTTGGTGTTCATCAATGTGCAGGCCTGAGTTTGGCTAGACTTGAAGGTCGAGTAGCCATCGGTCGATTTTTAAATCGGTTTCCAAATTATCATCTGAGTGAGCCACCCACTCGGGGCGGCAGGGCTCGATTTAGAGGCTTTTTAAAAGCCCCCTTCATCACAAACTAACCCTATGCCCCCTCAATCCACAAACGCTAACATGTGGACGGGCAAGATCAAGTTTTGATCACATCGGCCAGCTTGAGACGGCTCAATTGGGTTTTCTCCCAAAGTAATTCGGTGGCCTCTGAGGGATGCAAACAAAGTGTTTGAACCAAAGGCTCTAGCAAGGTATTTTCCATCTCAACCAACAACACCCATGCACTTTCAATGTTGTGGTTGGACTGCTCCAAGCGCCCCACCCATTTAAGTTCTTGCAAAGTATCTAAGACAATTTGTGCGTGCCGCTGTTCAATATGGAGTTCATTGGCCAACTGCGACATGCCAAGACCTTGAGGCGCGCTTGTTCTTGCAAGCGACAAACACCGCAAGATTTCCAAGGCCAATCTGAATGACCAGCCAGGGCCATCTGATTGCCGTTTGGCCTGTCGACCAATTTCTGGCAAGCTGGCAGTGACCACCGCACCCAACAACACCACCACCCACATCACATAAATCCAGACCAACAAAATGGGCACGGCAGAAAATGCGCCGTAGATGGCAGAGTAAGTGGGCATT
>CAIMNS010000067.1 GCA_903842945.1 uncultured Burkholderiales bacterium | reverse complement strand
TGAGTTGGACGCCGAGTTGATTCTGATGGCCAACAGCTTGTGGCAACAATTGGGCCTCAAAGATGTTCGCTTGGAACTCAACAGCCTGGGTCAGCCCGCTGAGCGTGCCAAGCACCGACAAGCCTTGATTGCTTATTTGCAAAGCCAGTCCCACCTCCTTGATGAGGAGGCCAAGAGGCGCTTATTGACCAATCCACTGAGAATTTTAGACACCAAGAACCCAGAGCTGCAAGACTTGGTGAATGCAGCCCCAAGACTCATTGACCATCTGGGGCCCACGTCTTTGGCGCACTTTGAAAGTTTAAGAGCCATCTTAGAGGCCAATGGCGTGGCCTATACCCTCAACCCCAGGTTGGTGCGGGGCATGGATTATTACAATTTAAGCGTTTTTGAGTTCGTGACCCAAAGTTTGGGCTCACAAGGGACGATTTGTGGCGGTGGACGCTACGATTACTTGGTCGAGCAGCTCGGTGGCAAGCCCGCCCCCGCCGTGGGCTGGGCGTTTGGGGTTGAGCGGGTGTTGGAGTTGATCAAGGCAGAAGGTTTGGCTCAAAGTGCAGCGAACGTGGATTGTTTTGCGATTGTGCCCCAGGCCGATGGTTTGCCCGTGATCTTTCAAGCCATCGAGTCCTTGAGGCGCTTGGGTCTCAGGGTGCAGATGCATGCCCCGGCTGCGGCCCAGGCCAAGCCAGACGAGGCAAGAGACGCGAGCATGGGCAGCACCCCACCTTTTTGGGAACAGATGGGTAGCATGAAGTCTCAGTTCAAGCGAGCTGACAGCTCAGGGGCGATGTATGCCCTGATTTTTGGCCCCGATGAGCTCGCCAAGGGGTGTGTCACCGTCAAGGCGTTGAGAGACGGGGAAGGCTCTCAACGTGTGGAGTCGTTAAAAGATATCGATCGGTGGGGGAAGGCTCTACAATCGAGCTTGCACCCAAGACCTTGATCTTGTCGCAGGTGCTGGCGAGTTTGAACCTGTGGGCTGTGTTTTGAGGGCCCCATGCGCATCTGTCAGGTCCCTTTGAGCTCAAAAGGCTTGAGGGTTTGGAGGTCAAGGCAGTTTTTTTCTTATTTTGTTAATTAACATTTTTATCACCTATGGCTTCGCACCTCGATCTTGAAGAACAAGAACAAATTGATGAGTTGAAACACTTTTGGACCAAGTGGGGCGCCGCTTTGACCTGGGTGCTGATCGCCGTCTTGATGGCCTACAGTGCTTGGACAGGTTGGCAGTTTTGGCAAAGAAAACAAGCCGCTCAGTCCTCCATACTCTATGAAACGGTGGAGCGTGCAGTGCTCTCGCAGGATCAGGCACTGGTCACCAGGGCCTTGGCCGATATGCAAGACAAGTTTGCCTCTGCCACGTACACGCAACACGCCAGCCTCTTGGGCGCACGGTTTTTCTCAGAACACCAAGCGCTTGACGCGGCCGAGAAGAACTTGGTGTGGGTCAAAGACCATGCTGGGGATGAAGGTTTGATGGCCTTGGCCAGACTGCGCTTGTCGGCCTTGTCCATGGAGGGGCAAAAATGGGATCAAGCCCGTGAGTGGCTTAAAAAGCCTTTCCCCAAAGCCTTTGAGCCCTTGTCCCTGGACCGTTTGGGGGACATTGATCTGCAAGAAAAGAAAATGGAGGACGCCAAAACTCATTTTCAGCAAGCTTGGAGCACCATGCCTGAGAGGGACGAATACCGCCAATTGATTGAGGTGAAGTTGGCCAGTTTGGGGGTGGATGTGCGAGCGCTTGACCTTGAAAAGAAAAAGGAGAAGAAAGAGTGATCTTTCAAAAAGTCATCCCCCAGTCGCTTGAGAAGCCAAAGAGGTTTGAGAGGCTCAAGGGCACGGTCACCTTGCTGGTTGTAGCCTTGCACAAAAAACAAGTGCATCCCATGATCCGACGAGCTTTGCCACTGATGAGCCTTTGCCTCTTGGGCGGGCTTTTGGCGAGTTGCTCGACCGCCTCCAAGCCTCAGGCCAAGGAAGTGCTTGTTCAACAAATTGCACAAGAGGTGGAGCCCTCTTGGAGTGCCACGGTGCCGGCCTTTGGGGTCTTCATGACCCCTCATGTCAAAGGTCCTCTCGTGACTGTTGCTTCGGACAATGGCCTTGTGACCCAGTTGGATGCTCGCGATGGTCGCACCCTGTGGACCTTGGATTTGAAGGAGCCCTTGTCCTCTGGCCTGGGTTCAGATGGCACCCGTTATTCGGTCACCACCAAAAAAAATCAAATTCTGACCTTTGACGCCAAGGGCTTGCTTTGGAAGGGTGCATTGAATGCGCTCAGCATCACACCACCTCTGGTGGCCGGTGAACGCGTCTTTGTCTTGTTGGCAGACCGCACTGTGGTGGCGCTGGATGGCCAAACGGGTCGTTTGCTATGGACCCAACAGCGGGCGGGAGACCCATTGACCTTGAACCAAAAGGGCGTGCTTTTGGCGGTTCAAGACACCTTGGTGGTGGGGTTTTCAGGTCGTTTGGTGGGCTTGAACCCTTTGAGCGGTCAAGCCAGGTTTGAGACCCCCATCGCGGTGCCAAGAGGCGTGAACGATTTGGAGCGATTGGTCGACTTGGTGTCCCCGGTTTACCGCTTTGGAGACATGGTCTGTGTGCGTGCATTCCAGGCGCAAGTGGGTTGTGTGAACGCGCAACGTGGTAATTTGTTGTGGTCCAGGTCCTCCAATGGTGACCAAGGCCTCACGGGCAATGAAGACGTCCTTGCAAGTGTGGAGAGCAATGGCTTGGTCATGGCTTGGTCCAGAACCACGGGCGAGAAAATCTTTGAAAGCGATGTGTTGAAATACCGTAAGCTCAGCACCCCATTGCTGGTGCCTGAGGGCTTGGTGGTGAGCGACAGCACCGGCATGATGTACCTGATGTCTTTGAAAGACGGTCACTTGCTCAACAAAATCGATAGCCGTACGCAGTCCTCCATGGGCACCCTCGTGCCCATGGACGGTGGTTTTTTGTACGCCTCTCAAGCCGGTAGCATCAAAGCCTACAAGCTCCCAACCCCGAACGTGAAGTTGAAAACACAGTGAAACCAGTTTTGGCCTTGGTGGGTCGACCCAATGTGGGTAAGTCCACGCTTTTCAATCGACTCACCAAGAGCAGAGATGCGATTGTGGCCGACTTTGCTGGTTTGACCCGGGATCGCCACTATGGAGACGCTCGCCTAGGTGCCCATGAGTTCATCGTGATCGATACTGGGGGCTTTGAGCCCGATGCCAGCTCAGGCATTTACAAAGAAATGGCCAAACAAACGCGCCAAGCCGTTGCTGAGGCCGATGTGGTCATTTTTGTGGTGGATGCCAGAGAGGGTCTTTCTGCTCAAGACCATGACATAGGCAACTATTTACGTAAATTAAGCAAGCCCACTTTGCTCGTTGCCAACAAGGCTGAAGGGATGACAGAGGGCCCACAGTTGGTGGAGTTTTATGAGTTGGGCTTGGGAGACGTTCACCCAGTGTCTGCTGCCCACGGTCAAGGCATTCGAAGCATGGTGGAGTTGGCGCTTGAGCCCTTGCACTTGGATTTGGATGCGCAAGAGGAGGATCAAGAAGACACGCCTGGCGTGATCAAGTTGGCGGTAGCGGGAAGACCCAATGTTGGGAAATCCACGTTGATCAACACCTGGCTTGGTGAAGAGCGCTTGGTCGCGTTCGATCTGCCAGGCACCACACGCGACGCCATCCACGTGCCCCTTGAGTTCAAAGGACAAAAGTACGATTTGATCGATACGGCAGGACTCAGAAGAAAAGGCCGCGTTTTTGAAGCGATCGAGAAGTTCTCTGTGGTCAAAACCTTGCAGGCCATTGCGTCCGCCAATGTGGTGTTGTTGTTGCTCGATGCCACCCAAGGCGTGACGGACCAAGATGCGCACATCGCGGGTTACATTTTGGAGAGCGGTCGAGCCGTGGTCTTGGCGGTGAACAAGTGGGACGTCATCGATCGCTATCAGCGAGAGATGGTGCAGCGCTCGATAGAGACGCGGCTGCCATTTTTAAAGTTCGCCAATTTGCATCAAATATCTGCCATCAAGCGCCAAGGTCTAGGACCAGTTTGGGACTCCATCTCGCAGGCCTACAAGGCGGCGAACTGCAAAATGTCCACGCCCATTTTGACCCGTTTGTTGCTTGAAGCGGTGCAATTTCAAGCGCCCAAACGCGCTGGCATGTTCAGGCCTAAATTGCGTTATGCACATCAAGGCGGCATGAACCCGCCCATCATCGTGGTGCACGGCAACTCTTTGGAACACGTGACGGACTCCTATAAAAGGTTTTTAGAAGGACGCTTTCGTAAAGAGTTTGGTTTGCAAGGCACGCCACTTAGAATTGAGTTGAAAACCACCCACAACCCTTACAAAGATGCTTGAATTTTTCAATTGCAGGGCATGTTGTGGTATCGTTACACATTATCACTTCATCAGCACAACACGGAGAATATCGTGAACAACAAAGGTCAACTCCTTCAAGATCCTTTTTTAAATTTGCTGAGAAAAGAGCATGTGCCGGTGTCAATTTACTTGGTCAACGGTATCAAACTTCAAGGTCAAATTGAGTCCTTTGATCAGTATGTGGTGCTCCTTAGAAACACCGTCACGCAAATGGTCTACAAGCATGCCATCTCGACCATCGTGCCAGGACGTGCCGTGAATTTCTCGGGCAGCGAATTGGCCGAGCAAAGCGCCGCTCCTGACGCATAAACCCCTACGTTTTACTTGAGTCACTCGACCCCCTGCGCTTGGCTGAACTGGTTTGGCTTTTGTGGCGTAGCTTGGGTGTTGGATGTGCGCGAGATCGCCCTGGGTGCATGCGCCTCCAAGTGCCATGGGGCACCTTCTTTTTGAACTCCTTCATCGTCTTGCCCCTTGATTGACACCGCCCCCCCGTCCACCGCTCGCGTTCTCTTGGTCGGCGTTGATTTGGGCGTGTCCCATTTTGATGAACAACTCGAGGAACTCGGGCTTTTGGCTCAAACCGCTGGCCTGCTCCCCGTGAGGGCCTTTGTGTGCAAGCGCAAGGCTCCCGATGCAGCGTTTTTCGTGGGCTCAGGCAAAGCGCAAGAGATCAAAGAATTGGCGATGTCTTTGGGTGCGCAGGAAATTCTCTTTGATCAAGCGCTCAGTCCCGCTCAGCAAAGAAATTTAGAGCGACACATGGACATGCCGGTCAATGACCGCACGATGCTCATTTTGGAGATTTTTGCCCAGCGGGCTCGCTCGCACGAGGGCAAGCTTCAAGTTGAATTGGCTCGCTTGCAGTATTTGAGCACCCGTTTGGTTCGCAGGTGGTCGCACCTTGAGCGGCAACGAGGGGGCATTGGTAACCGAGGTGGCCCAGGTGAGACGCAAATTGAGTTGGATCGGCGAATGATCTCCCAGTCCATCAAGCGCACCCGAGAGAGGTTGGAGAAGCTTAAAAAGCAACGCACGACCCAACGCCGCCAAAGGTCCCGAGGCGGCCATCTCGGCGTGTCCCTGGTGGGTTACACGAACGCTGGCAAGTCCACCTTGTTCAACGCCTTGGTCAAGGCGCGAGCCTACGCAGCAGATCAATTGTTTGCAACACTAGACACCACCACCAGGCAGCTGTATTTGGGCGATGCACAAGGTTCAGGCAGCACCGTTTCTTTGTCCGATACGGTGGGGTTCATCAGAGATTTGCCGCACACCTTGGTCGACGCCTTTGAGGCCACTTTGCAAGAGGCCGCGCAAGCGGACTTGTTGTTGCATGTGGTTGACGCCTCCAATCCGTCGTACTTGGAGCAACTCGTTGAGGTGCAAAGGGTGCTAGAGGACATTGGTGCATCCCAGGTGCCGCAATGGTTGGTTTTCAACAAGATCGATGCCCTTGCTGAGGACCGGTTGCCGTTCAGGCGCATGGACACGTATGATTTTGAAGGCCGCGAGTTGCCTCGCCTCTTTCTCAGCGCAAAGAGCTCAGAGGGCTTGGACTTGTTGCGCGAAAAATTGGCCCATTGGGCGTTGAGCCCAGAGGAGCCGAGTTGAGCTCAGTCCCTAGCCGTCTAGGGGTGATCTTGATCAAGCATGCCTTTGAAAAACATCAAAAAGCGAATCGTTTTTTGCCAAAACGTTCCTAGGCCTTGAGATAAAAGATTGCGTTTCATCATGGAATTCAACACCGTTACCTCGTAAAATGCATGTGTATTCAATGCACAATGAGAGTCATGGTAAAGAACAGTGCACAATAAGAGACTTGATACAGAAAGATTTGATCGACATGGATCTGAACTTAAAAACACGATTTTTCAAGCCTCTGCTGCTGGGCGCCACTTTGTTCAAAGCTTGGGCGAAAGCTTCAATGCGTCGCTTGCAAGCGCCGGGCTTCAAAGTCCATGTGCTCGCTCAGCAAAAGCCAGCCAGTTCACTGGCTGTGTTGTCGCAAGAGCCCCCCAAGGACCCCTCACATTCACAGCCCGAGGGGCAGTCGGCTTCGGGCTCCAATGAGCCCCAAGAGCCCAAAAACCAACCCCAACGCCCCAGATCCAATTCAAGTGGGCCTCCTGACTTGGATGAGTTGTGGAGAGACTTCAATCGGCGAATTGAGGGCCTCTTCAAAGGCAAGGGCACTTCGTCCAACGAGCCTGGCGGTCCTGGCGGTTCTGGGCCTTCGCCTTTTGGAAGCGATTTAAGGGCGGCCAAATTGGCCGCCACGGTCGCGGGTGTGGTCATTGCGCTCATTTGGTTGGGCTCAGGTTTCTTTATTGTTCAAGAGGGCCAACAAGCCGTGATCACCCAGTTTGGCAAGTACCACAGCACCTTGGGTGCGGGTTTCAACTGGCGATTGCCCTATCCCTTACAACGCCATGAGTTGGTGTTTGTGACACAAATTCGCTCACTCGATGTTGGGCGAGACACGGTCATCAAGGCCACGGGGCTCAGGGAGTCGGCCATGCTCACCGAAGATGAAAATATCTTGGAGATGAAGTTTGCGGTTCAATATCGATTGACCGACGCCAGGGCCTATCTCTTTGAGAGCAAGAATCCCACCGATGCGGTGGTTCAAGCCGCGGAAACCGCTGCCAGAGAGGTCATTGGCAAGATGCGCATGGACGCGGCCTTGTCGGAAGACCGGGATCAAATCGCACCGCGTATCCGCGAGATCATGCAACTCATTCTTGATCAATACAAGGTGGGCATCGAAGTCGTGGCCATCAATTTGGAGCAAGGCGGGGTTCGCCCCCCTGAACAAGTGCAGTCGGCCTTTGACGATGTGTTGAAAGCCGGACAAGAAAGGGAGCGCGCCAAGAACGAGGCAGAGGCCTATGCCAACGATGTGGTACCTAGGGCGGTGGGTGCAGCCTCAAGGCTCAAAGAAGAGGCCGATGGTTACAAAGCACGCATTGTGGCTCAAGCCGAAGGGGATGCTCAGCGCTTCAAGGCCTTGTATGCAGAGTACCAAAAGGCCCCGCAAGTCACCAGAGACCGCATGTACATCGATGCCATGCAACAGATCTACAGCAATGTCTCCAAAGTCTTGGTCGACTCGCATCAGGGATCCAATTTGCTTTATTTGCCTTTGGACAAAATCATGCAGATGACCCAAGCTTCAAATTCATCCAGTGGCGCTGGGGGCTCTTCCAACTCCAACACGCAGAACTCAAATGCCAATTCGGCCATGGGTTCTTTGGGGTCGGGCTCGCAACCCTTTACCGATCCAAGCGGGTTCAACTCTCCCGTGCCAAGCTCACCTGACATCAGGTCCAGAGACGGACGAGCCAGAGACAGAGATGGGCGCTAAGAGCCACAGCGCATTGGCCTGCATCGCCCAAGAGACTCACGTCTGGGCAGCACGTCACCCTTAAGCATTGAAGGAATTTGTCATGCACAAAATTGGTTTTTATATTTCATCTGCGTTGGTGGGTTTGGCTATTTTGAGCTCCACCATTTTTGTGGTCGATCAACGCCAATTCGGTGTGGTCTATGCCTTGGGACAGATCAAGGATGTGATCACCCAGCCGGGACTCAACTTCAAACTGCCCCCGCCCTTTCAAAATGTGACCTACATCGACAAACGCTTGCTCACCTTGGACAATGCCGACACGGAGCCGATGCTCACCGCTGAGAAGCAACGCATGGTGATCGATTGGTTTGTTCGCTGGCGCATCACCGATCCTTCCAACTTCATCCGTCATGTGGGCTTGGATGAGCAAGCGGGTGCGGTCCAACTCTCGCGTGTGGTGAGAAATGCCTTTCAAGAAGAGATCAACAAAGTGACGGTCAAAGACTTGCTGGCCCTCAAGCGAGAATCAGTGATGCAATCGGTCAAGGCCGAGGTGATTAAAAAAGTGCAAGGGGCCAAGCCTTGGGGCATCGAGGTGGTGGACGTGCGCATGACCCGCGCTGACTATGTCGATACCATCACCGAGTCGGTCTACCGAAGAATGGAGGCCGAGAGAAAGCGTGTGGCCAATGAGTTGCGTTCAACCGGTGCGGCCGAGGGCGAGAAAATCAGAGCCGATGCGGACCGTCAGCGTGAGGTGACCATCGCCAATGCCTACCGCGATGCGCAAAAGATCAAAGGCGAGGGCGACGCTCAAGCGGCCAAACTCTTTGGGGATGCATTTGGTCGTGACCCTCAGTTCGCACAGTTTTATCGCAGTCTTGAGGCCTACAAGTCGACCTTCAATAAAAAATCTGACGTCATGGTGGTCGACCCCTCCAGCGAGTTCTTCAAAGCCATGCGCGGTTCAGGCGCCTCGTCCTCCGGCTCAGGCAAGAAGTAGGGCCCCGAGGGATGCTGTTGGCCTGGGATACCCTTTGGGTGGCGTTGGCTTTGGTGTTGATCTTTGAGGGCTGTTTCCCCATGATTTCGCCAAAAGCTTGGAGACGCATGTTTGAGCAGATCTTGCAACTCGAAGATGGTCAAATTCGTTTTTTTGGTTTGACGGCCATTGCATTGGGCGTTTTTTTGCTGCTTTGGGTGCTTTAGATGATTTCAATTCTTAAGACAGGTGTGCTTGGGGTACAAACACATGACCGCTCTACATTCGCCTTTTCATCCTGAACATCAGCCCGAGGTGCCTCACGCCAAGGAGCCTTCCTACAAGGACAAGGGCTTGTTCAACCCCCTTGAATTGGATCGCTTGTGGGAGATGGTGCAGTCTCATATCGATGAGGGGCGTTACACCGGATGCCAAATTGCCATGGCGCACGAGGGCGAAGTGTTGATGGTCAAAAATTTCGGCTGGGCGAGGCTCAACACCTTGGCCTTAGATGAGAGTTGTGCCGTGCAAGACGACACCTTGTTTTTGTTGTACTCCAACACCAAGATCATGATCGCAACCTTGCTTTGGAAGTTGTTTGAGCAAGGACGTTTGAGTTTCAATGACACCGTGAGTTCCTACTTCAAGGACTTTGGGCGGCATGGAAAGGACGGCATCACGCTCTTTCAATTGATCACCCATCAGGCTGGTTTTCCCAATCAAGAAGTGCCTCGCGATGCGTGGCTTGATCACGATCAAGTCCTGAAAGCGGTGTGCGATTTTCAATTGGAATGGGCGCCAGGCTCGAAAGTGTTTTACCATGGGCTGTCGGCACACTGGGTGCTGGCGCTGGTGATCGAGAAGATCACGGGCGTGGATTTTCGCCAAGCCGTCCAAGAGATGGTGTTAAAACCTTTGGGTCTTGAGGAGGATCTCTTCATGGGACTGCCCGCCCAAAACCCCTCCGTTTCGCAAAAGGTGGCGTACTTGTACGAGCCCCAAACAACGCAGTTCAAGCCCTTGGCCATGGATGCCGCAAAAGATCGCGCAAGCACCTGCGCTCATCTGGCGCAGAGCATGAAGCTCAGAGAGGAGAGCCATGACACCGTTTGGCAGGAGGCGGGTGTGCCAGGCGGTGGTGCTTATGGCACCGCCAAAGGCATGGCGCTCTTGTACCAAATGATGGTTCAAGGTGGTGTGTACAGAGGCGTTCGGTTTTTGTCTGAGAAAACCTTGGCGTATGCGATTCAAAACTACACGGGCGAGCGCGTCGATGAGATGATGGGCCTGCCCATGCACCGTGGCTTGGGTCCTCACCTTCGAGGGCAAAGCGTCCATGTTCGAGGTCTGGGGACCTTGTCGGGTCCTGGGGTGTTTGGCCACGGCGGCGTTGGCACCTCCTACGCCTGGGCCGATCCGGAGCGCAAATTTTCTTTTGCCTACATCACCAACACCCGTCTTGCCGACCCCTGGCACTCCAAGAGACTTGAAAGTGTCTCCAACCAGGTTCAATTGGCCTTCAAATAGACCTGGACCCAAGCGATGATGGGTCCTGCGCTGGCCCCCCCCGAAGGTGGCTGTCCAGCGAGCCCTGGGCTGAATTTTTTTTAGTAGCTCACGAGCTTTAAAAAGCCCGCTTCAAAAGAGTAAAATAAGTTCTTTAATTCCTATGGGCCTTCTCTGAATGATGTCTTCCGCTTGGGTGCTGCCCGATCACTTGGCCGATGTGCTGCCCTCAGAGGCCAGACAAATAGAGGAGCTTAGGCGCTTGTTTTTGGATTGTGCCCGCTCCTATGGGTATGAGCTGGTCATCCCCCCTTTGCTGGAGCACCTTGAGTCCTTGCTGAGCGGGACGGGTTCTCGACTGGACCTTCAAACCTTCAAGTTGGTCGATCAACTCTCTGGACGCACCTTGGGTGTGCGCCCAGACACCACCCCACAAGTCGCCCGCATCGATGCCCATTTGCTCAACCGAGCGGGCGTGTGTCGTTTGTGCTACTGCGGACCGGTCTTGCACACCTTGCCCGATCGTCCTTTTGCAACGCGTGAGCCTTTGCAACTTGGGGCGGAGCTTTTTGGCCATGCTGGGCTTGAAGCCGATTTAGAGGTCTTGGAGTTGGCACTCTCAGGCCTTCAGGCGGTTCAATGCAAGGACCTTCAAGTCGATTTTGGAGATGCTCGTGTGCTCAGGGGTCTTTTGGCAGATTTGCACTTGAGCGATGAACAAACATCAAGCCTTCGTCAGGCGGTGGCCAACAAAGATGCTCAAAAAGTGCTCGCCTTGGCCCATGCCCTGTCCCTACCCGACGCGACCCGTGAGGCCTTGAACGTCTTGGTGCATTTGTATGGAGACGCCTCGGTGGTGCAAGAGGCCATCCAAGCCTTTGCGGCCTGGCCACACGTCGTGAGTGCGCTGCATGAATTGCTC
>CAIMNS010000066.1 GCA_903842945.1 uncultured Burkholderiales bacterium | reverse complement strand
TTTCACTGCCCAAGGGGGCGTTGTCGACATGTTTCCGAATGAGAATCGTCATCGAAGTGCTCCAGTTCAAAGAATCTAAAGATGCATTGCAGATTGTATGTATCTTATCTATTTTTCTGTATGTCCCTTTTTTCTTCGACCTAAGAACTCGAAGCCAAACTGCCATCTTTGAGCATCCACTGTGCACAAGTCATCGACGAATCACGCCTTTGTGAAGCAGTTGCATGTTTGGGGCTCAGCTCAAGTGGAATAAGCTTTCAAGCTATCGAGCTTAGAACCCCAAGGCAATTTTTTTCAACTCTTTGTCAGCTCCTGCGAGCACGATGATAGAAATGGCTCTTTGGAGCCTGGATTTTTGATCAAGTTTTACAACGGGTATGAATCAAACACAAAAAAGTTGGTATATACTTTAAATAGCTACCAAATGAGGTGATATGTCAAATACAGCCAAATTGTTCGCATCCGGTCGAAGCCAAGCGGTGCGACTACCCAAAGAATTTCGTTTTGAGGGGCGCGAGGTTTTTATTCGTCGCAATCCACTCACCCATGAGGTGGTTTTGACGCCCAAGCCAGAGTCGTGGACTGCCCTTGTTGACATGGTGGACACGGGGGGGGTTCCTGACGACTTTATGTCAGACAGGGAGCAGTCACTGAATTTAGAAAGAGACTTGTTTTGAGCCGTTACATGTTGGATACCAACATGGCGAGCTATGTCCTTAAAGGGCAACCTCCAAAGGCTCTTCAAACATTGGTGAAACAACCGGTTGGGAGCGTCGTTATTTCTTCTGTGACCAAGGGAGAATTGCTCTATGGTGCTGTTCGCAAAGGAAGTCCTGAGAGGCTTGTATCTTTGGTTAAGGAATTTTTACTGGCTGTGAGGGTCATGCCTTGGGATGAGGACACTGCAACGGTTTATGCTGAAATGCGTGCCAGTTGTTCGCAACAAGGTATGACGCTGAGTGCATTGGACATGATGATGGCGGCGCACGCAGTTGCAACTCATAGCGTGCTAGTGACCCACGATAAAGCATTTTCTCAAATACCTGGAAACAAGTTGCTCATCGAAGATTGGGTGCAAGAGAACGAATGAGTAGGACGCTTGAAAAAAAACAAAGGCTCCCCATGCCACATCCTCCTCTTGGACCGCTTAAAAGGGAAAGAGAATTAAAACAGAATGACCGATCACCTCAAACCAGCAACATACTCTGCCAATGCCTTGATCTCACGGTCATTGAGCTTGGCTGCAACTTGGCTCATCTGTAAATTGTTGTTGCGCTTGCCGTCCCGGTAAGCCGTCAATTGGATCGATACATAGTCTGCATGCTGAGCGCCCAAGCGGGGGTATTGTGCAGGGTTACCAGCACCATTGGGACTGTGGCAGCCAGCACAGGCAGGAATTTGACGATCAGATACGCCGCCACGGTAAATTTTCTCGCCAAGAGCGGCCAAGTCTTTGTCTTTGGCAAATCCAAGCTTGGCGTTGTTATGAGACAACCATGCCGCAATGTTTTTCATGTCCTCTTCAGACAAGGCTTGGCTCATGCCCATCATGATCGCGTTGGCTCGCTTACCCGATTTGTATTCGGTCAACTGCTTGACCAAATATTCAGGGTGCTGTTGAGCAAGTTTCGGGTATTCAGGGGAGCCAGAGTTGCCATCAGCCCCGTGGCAAGCGGCACAAACGGCCGTGAAGGAAGCCTGACCTTTTGCCAAATCTGCTTTCTTGGGCGAAGAAGCTGGCTCGTTGGCCATGGCCACTCCAAAGCACAAAGACAAGGAAACGGTTGCAATCAATGTAGAAAATAACTTCATGACGTTCAGAATTTTAAGTTAGCGCAGATGCAATAGATTCTACAATGTCTGATCAGGGCAGACCCTAGTTGGCCCGTAAAAGCCCATTTTTTTCATGATTCAAGCCACTCAAGACCCAAGCGTTCAAGCACCAGACTCTGAAATCTTTGCTACTGACGCCGAAAAAGCACCCGTGCTTGATCACGACGCTCAAGTCAAATCCGCTCTTGGGTGGTTGCACACGGCCAGGTTTCTGACAACGGCCGCGCAACTTCACCACCTGCCCGCCTATGCTTTGCCAGAAATCGCCTTTGTGGGTCGATCCAATGCTGGCAAGTCGACCTGTATCAACACCCTGACTCAGCAAAAAAGACTGGCTTTTGCCTCAAAAACCCCAGGACGCACGCAGCACATCAACCTCTTTGCCCTGGGTCGCCAAGCCTTGACCGACGCTGTCTTGGCGGATCTGCCCGGTTACGGTTACGCGGCGGTTCCCAAACAAGACAAAATCCGTTGGCAACAAGTCATGGCCAATTATTTGATGTCCCGTGAAAACTTGGTCGGCGTGGTGCTTTTGTGCGACCCCAGGCACGGGCTCACGGAGCTTGATGATATTTTGCTCGAAGTCATTCGCCCCAGAGTCGAGGCGGGTCTCAAATTTTTGGTGCTGTTGACCAAATCGGACAAGCTCAACAAAACCGAGGCCAACAAGGCCTTGTCCATTGCCAAACTTCAAGCGGGTGGGGGTGAAGTGCAACTCTTTTCTGCGTTAAAGAAACAAGGCATCGATGCTGTGGCACTCAAAATGTGGCAGTGGACTCACGAAGCCCATTGATTTGAAGTGAAATTGATGGTCATTCGTACAAAGACGCTTCTCCAGGAGGTCTGGTTTTAAAGCGTTTGTGCAACCAAAAATATTGATCTGGCATCTTTTGAATCTCTTTTTCTAGCCATTGGTTCATGAGCGCCGTGTCCAGGGCAAAGTCTTCGCTTGGAAAATCTTCAAGCGGCGCATGCACCTCAATTTCATACCCCTCATCGGTCATCTTGGTGGTCATGGGAATGACCTTTGAGCCACTTAATTTGGCAAACCTGGACAAAGACGGTACGGTGGCCGCAAGCACTCCAAAAAAAGGCACAAAAATGGATTCCTCCGGCCCAAAATTCATGTCCGGCAAAAGGTACAAGAGCTCCCCCTTTTTGAGGCCCGAGACAATTCTTTTGACGCCGTCTTCCCGGGTGAACAAACTCACCTCCCCAAAACGGGCACGGCTTTGCCGCATCCATTGGTCCGCGGCTTTGGAGGACTGAGGTGTGTAGATGGTGGAAAGAGGGCCTTGCCTTTGCATGCTCAATGCCGTCCAGCCCACGTCCAAGCCAACAAAGTGAGGGGCAAAGACCATGAGAGGCCCAGACTTTTCTTGGAGCTCGCTGGTGTTCAACAAGCGGGCGACCCAACTCGGCTCCCCAATCCACTTGATCCGTGCTTGGATGGTTTGCGCCCGACCCTGCCAAAGCCAAGCGCGGTCCAACCAAGCCTTGGCAAAGTTCTTGAAGACGGCTCGAACGGCCTCTTCTGTTCGCTCATCGCTCCACTCTGGAAAGCACAGCTTCAAATTCACACGCGCAATGTGCGCCCGTTTGGTGACCGTTTTGTACAGCACGGTTCCAACCAGAGCCCCTAGACCCCTGAGCACACCCAAGGGCAAGTGAGACAACACGCTCATCACCAAGATCAACAAGCAACGCATCAATGCTCTTCCTTGGGTGCGTGGGCTGGCGTGCTGCTCACACCCACTTCTCGGGGTTGCTTGAATCGGGCATAGCCCCACAAATACTGAGAGGCGCTGGCCAAAATCATCTCTTCAATCGCCTGGTTCATCGCTTGAGTGGCTTGGGTGACGTCAAACTCAGCTCGACTCGAACGATCCAAAGCTTCTTCTGTAAGCTTTGGGTTTGAAGTGGCCGGCATGGGGTAGAAGTGACCCCTAAAGCGTGCTCCAGGCAGTCGCTCGCACCACCCCATCAAAACCGTGGCTTGGGTTTGATGGGCGAGTTTCATAGCGAGAGTCATGGTGTAGGCGGGTTGGCTCAAGAAATTCACCCAAACGCCTTGACCCAAAGGGGGGACTTGATCGGGCAAGAGTGCCGTCATGCCTCCGCGTTTGAGGGTGCGCAAAATCTCTCGAACACCTGTGGCCGTCGTTGGCACGGTGTGCAAATGTTCACGCGCTCTGGCGTGCTCAACAAGGGGGGCGAGCCACTTCTTTCTGGGCGGTCGGTACAAAGCCACCATGGGGCCCCTCAGAGGTCCAAAGCGAGCCGCCAAAATTTGCGCGCCGATCTCCCAGCATCCCAAATGGGGCGACAAAACAATCACCCCTTTGCCCGCCTCAAAAGCCTTGTGAAGGTGCTCCTCCCCCACCCAATCGACGTGCCTCAAGATGTCTTGCTCAAGAGGCCTGCACCAGACCCAGGGCAACTCCGCCACCATGGACCCCGTGTTCATGAGCGCCAGCCACCTGCTTCTTGTGCTGAGTTGAGCCAAGTCAGCGTTGCGATTGAACTGCCTGCGGTAACTCGGCGACAAGAGCCAAACCAAAAGCCCAGCACATGCCCCCAAGCTTTGCATCCAGCTCAGCGGTATTTGGGCCAAAATTTGAAACAAGGTGAGCAAGGCGAGGTGACCGATCTTGTAGTGAGTTGATGTGCTGGGTTGATCCGTTGAAGTGTTGAAGTGTGTTGAGTATCGCCTTCGCATCTCCTGAAAACAAGGGCAATGAGAAACCCGCCAGCAACAACCTCTTGAGTTTGACCCACTCGGCCCATTTTAGTGCGCTTCAAGCCCATTGCCCTAGCACCCTCACTGAGGGGTCCATCCAAAGGCATTCAAACGGGTGTCAAAAAACCACTTCTTTTTTGTTTACAATACTGCACATGTCGCTGAGTTAATGAAGCAACTTGCAGGGCGACATCGGGACACCTGCTTTGTTTTTAGCTTATAAAAACACAACGGTGGTCTTGGATGGGGTAGAGGTTGAGCATTGATGTGCTCCCTGGACTCTCTTCATCTGCTAAAGCGTTCGCCAAAACTGTAGAAGACAGAGTAGGCAACGCGCCTTTGATTCACTTATCAACCTTTTAAAGGACTCACACATGTCACAAGACTATCTCTTTACCTCTGAATCGGTCTCAGAAGGACACCCCGACAAGGTGGCCGACCAGATTTCTGACGCCATTTTGGATGCGATTTTTACCCAAGATCCCAAAAGCCGTGTGGCTGCTGAAACCTTGACCAACACCGGCTTGGTGGTGCTCGCAGGAGAAATCACCACCAACGCGAACGTTGACTACATCCAAGTTGCTCGAGACACCATCAAGCGCATCGGTTACGACAACACCGAGTACGGCATCGACTACAAGGGCTGCGCCGTCATGGTTTGCTATGACAAGCAAAGCAATGACATCGCTCAAGGTGTGGACCATGCCTCAGATGACCACCTCAACACCGGCGCGGGTGACCAAGGTTTGATGTTTGGCTACGCCTGCTCAGAAACGCCTGAACTCATGCCTGCTCCCATTTACTACGCACACCGCTTGGTGGAGCGTCAAGCGCATTTGAGAAAAGACGGTCGCCTGCCCTTCTTGCGCCCTGACGCCAAAAGCCAAGTGACCATGCGCTATGTCAATGGTCAACCCCACAGCGTTGACACGGTGGTGCTCTCCACCCAACACAGCCCTGAGCAAAGTGACGGCTCCAAAATGAAGGCCTCCTTTGTTGAAGCCGTGGTTGAAGAAATCATCAAACCCGTGCTGCCCAAAGAGTGGCTCAAAGACACCCGTTACTTGGTCAACCCCACGGGCCGATTCGTGGTCGGTGGTCCTCAAGGGGATTGTGGCTTGACAGGTCGCAAAATCATTGTCGACACCTATGGTGGCGCATGCCCCCATGGTGGTGGCGCCTTCTCTGGAAAAGATCCCACCAAGGTCGACCGCTCAGCGGCCTATGCAGCTCGCTACGTGGCCAAAAACATTGTGGCCGCTGGCCTGGCCAAGCAGTGCCAAATCCAAGTGGCTTACGCCATTGGGGTGGCCAAGCCCATGAACATCACGGTCAACACCATGGGCACAGGGGTGGTGAGTGACGAGAAAATTGCCGCTTTGGTGTCTGAACACTTTGATTTGCGCCCCAAAGGCATCATCCAGATGTTGGATCTTTTGCGCCCCATTTATCAAAAGACGGCGGCCTACGGCCACTTTGGTCGCGAAGAGCCCGATTTCACATGGGAGCGAACTGACAAAGCGGCCCTCTTAAAGGATGCTGCAGGTCTTTGAAGTTGGAGTGTGATCTGTTGATCGGATGCTTTGAGGCGTGAACCCACATTGGTTTCACGCCTTTTTTTGGGTTTGATCCATGCTTGGCTCAGGCCTGATTTGGGCTATCACGTGATCGAAGACCATCAAAGTCATCGTCGATCACTGTCAACACCAGAGTCGGGCTTTACGTTCTTATTCAAAAAATCCCTTCCATGTTGGGTGATCAAAGCCATCCAAGCTGTCAAGGCGCGCAGGCTTGATCGACAGCTTTGAGCGCGCGCGCAATTTCCTCAATTTTGGTTGCCCCCACATCGTATTGACTTGCCAACTTTGACCAACTCGCTACACCGTCCCTGACCTCTTCAACGATAGAGCGCCAATTTGAAATTCTTGAACTCTGGGCCACTTGCTTGATGTCTTCAAAGACCGGGTTCCCCGCCCCATTGATCGATGTGGCGTGTTGCCCGCTCATGCCATGGTTGAAGGTCAAGTCAAAGCCAGGTGAGAGTTGCCATGTGAAGTTCAATGGATCCATCAAGTACGCAAAATTCTTTGAATGATCGTCTTTGTTGTGTGCCAAAACATTGAACACCATCAAACGAAAGGCTCGCTCAACTTCTGTGTTTGATTTGGTCAGTTTTTTTGTTGCAGGCAACACTGCTGCGCCATAGTCCAAGGACGGCAGACGATGACTTGCGTAGGCGAAACCCGACAAGGATAGGGTATGCATCTTTTGACAGTCCCTTCGATCAAAGCGTTGAACGGCAAAGTAAGCCTCTTTTTGATGCTTGACGCTCAATTCAATCAAATGCGTCCTTGGCATCTCAATGCCTGCTTGTCTGGCCATTTGAGCGTAGGCCATTTCCATGCGACCTGAATCGATGGGCTCACCACCCAAGGCCTTATCGTCTCTGAACTTGACGATCCAATGGCTAAAATGGTCAGGCAAGTCAATAAAACTCGACTGACAAACTTGCATGTCTGCAGAAAAAGCAACGGTTGCTTTTGGACGTGCTCCACCAGGAGAGCCTGCGTTGATTCTGAGCGACTCCAAGACCTGGTCGGTTTCACCACTCAGAACGCGCATCGACTCTTTGGCCATATCGGCCAATTCAAACGCTTGAAGGTCATGATGGGGTAAAAGCTCTGGCTCATACGCCAAAGCACCCATGCAACGGCTTCCAAGATATGCCAATCTGTCGAGTGGCGTGATTTGAGCTCGATCAAGATTTTTGTGTTGCTTTAAAGCTCTGTCCATCAATAAAAGGCCCCAGCCGTCTGGCAAGGAATCATTGAAGACGCCATGTAAATTGTCAAAAATAGTTCGAGCGGCTGGATGCGCAAGGGCATCAAAGGGCATCGATGCTGGCGCCAAATTAAAACCGCCCTTGAGCCAAGATGGCTCATACTGAAATAAGATTTGGCCAAGCCTGTTTTGAACCAAGCGTCCTACGCAAAGCTCTTGATGCATGACACGCAGTTGCGTGATCATTGACTGCCCCTTTGACGCACCGGGGCTACAAAATCCTCTATGCTTGTCAACACCCTTGGGGCAAACATCTGCCCAAACTCGTCCAAACAGTCCAATGCTTCGGCCAACTGCAAGAGCGCTACTAAGCCTATCTTGCCCGAAGTTTCAAATTTACGCAGGGTAGAGACCGGCACACCCGAGCGCAGAGACAATGTTTTTCTGCTGAGGTTGGCGGCCAATCGACGTGCTTGCGCGCGCTTGCCCATTTTGCTGGCCAAGTCCTCAGGAAGCAAAAAATTAAGTGGTGCATCAATTGTCATCTAGATACTCTTTAGGCAGCTAATATTTTAATTAATTGCTATAATAGTGTCAATTGATCTTATTACAATAATTCCAGTTTTACAACAAGAAGTAGTAAGCTTCTCACCCAAACTTGAACGCTTGATCCACACCCGAGTGTGGTCCCGCATTGAGGAGTTCGTTGACGATAAGCCCCTGGGATTTGGACGGCCAGGAAATGACCGGGGTGTCTTGGCCCATGCTTTCCTTTCAAAAGCAATCCTAGGTATTCCCAGCACTGTAGGTTTGGTTGAAAGGCTCAGCGTTGACAAAACGCTGCGCCACATTTGTGGCTTTCCCGTTAGCGTCGTCATTACAAGTGCCTCTGTTCATGACTGCCAAGTAGCCACTCCCTTGGCTCTCATCACAGAGCAAAGTGTCAAGCATTGATATGACTTGATGGACGCAGCATACTGCAGCAACATCGTTCGCGAGCATTCAAAGAGCATGGGGCATGTAGCGATCATTGATCACAAGCCCAGGGGGGGTGAAAAAATAGACTTTTGCCCAGCCCAAAAACAAAGATACAAAGAGCGCTCGCAAGCGCAGAGGACCAATGGCAGACTAAAAGACGAATTTGGTGCACGCCACTTGAGATTGAAAGGTCCCGTCAAAGCCATGTCACATTTGATGGTTGGAGTGGTTGCACTAAGGGCAGATCAGATATTCAGACTTGTAACCTAGTCCAACGAATTTTGCAGGTTGCAAGCGAGAAAATATCGGGGAACCGAGGAAGAGGCGTCTGCCTGAAATGAAAAAACAGGGCACGTCAGGGAGATAACGCTAGAAATCTAAACTGAAAGACTGAGATCATGATCACGAGGTTGATTGATTCAAACCATCTCTGAACTTAAAAACACTTTTGCTAGAAGCTCTCTTGTAAATGGATGACTTGTATCTCCTGGCTTGACTTGAAGGCAGCGTCATTGGTCAACATAAAATGACATCCCGCAAGCGTAGCAGTTGCAAAATGCAGGGCATCGATCAACTTCATGCCGCGTTTGGGGGACAGCTCAGCAGCTAGCTCAAAAACCTTGGTGCTATGGGGCAAGACGGTTAAAAACTCCTCGTTTGAAAAAAACGCCTTGAACTCGCTCACTCGCATAGGATCATTGAGTTGATAGGGCTTGTATAGGGTTTCGGCAACGACTGCATCACCCGTAAATCCCGATGAAGCTCCTCGTTCGAACATATCAAAAAATGGCACGATCAAATTAAAATATCTTTCGTTGCGCTCTAAAAAATAGACGAATATATTCGTGTCTATATAAACTCGCCTCCCCTGTATGAGGGACAGTAATGGGTCTATCTGCCCCATGAGTTTCGAACTTCTTTGATACTTGCATCAATCTCTTCGTCTGTTTGACCCCATAAACCCTTACCTGTGCCCGCAAAGGACATGACAGAGCGTTGGCCCTGTTGCCGTTTTTTTGGAATGAGCATTAAAACACCGTTGGCCAAGTGCGCTTCTAGTACGTCGTTGATTGAAACTTGATTGGTTTTATTCCACTTTTTTAGCAATTCAGCTGGAATGGTGACTTGCCCTTTTTCTCTGAGCTTTATTTCAGACATCAAATGACCCCCGCAGTAGGAAGTTGGAAAATATTTCTTACGTGATATTCTAATTCGTTCATTTAAAAAACTCACACCCTATTTGAGCTTTTGTTCAAATATATTTTCGAGCATGCATCAATTTCTTTAAATAGTCCCTTGAAATTTAAATTTAAACCCCTATAATTAGCACTCGACTAAAGTGAGTGCTAACAATATCTTGGCAACATTTAGCGATTGAATCGTCAATAAACAGATGTTTATCTGACATTTTTAACCCTTTCGTATTCTTTTGGAGATGCAATGAAACTACGTCCTCTGCACGATCGCGTGATCGTCAAGCGTTTAGAGCAAGAAACAAAGACGGCCTCTGGCATCGTCATTCCTGACAACGCCGCTGAGAAGCCTGACCAAGGCGAGATTTTGGCCGTCGGTCCAGGCAAGAAAAACGACAAAGGCGACTTGGTCGCTGTTGGCGTCAAAGTGGGCGACAAAGTACTGTTTGGCAAATACAGTGGCCAAACCGTCAAAGTTGACGGCGAAGAGTTGCTCGTCATGAAAGAAGAAGACCTCTTCGCAGTGGTTGAGAAGTAATTTTTAAATAAGCATTGAAGGAGCTATTCAAATGGCAGCAAAAGACGTAATTTTCGGCGGCGAAGCCCGCGCACGCATGGTTGAGGGTGTCAACATCCTCGCCAACGCAGTTAAAGTCACACTCGGCCCCAAAGGTCGCAATGTGGTACTTGAGAGATCCTTTGGCGCGCCAACGGTCACCAAAGACGGTGTATCGGTGGCCAAAGAGATTGAGCTCAAAGACAAGCTCCAAAACATGGGCGCTCAAATGGTCAAGGAAGTGGCCTCTAAAACCAGCGACAACGCTGGCGACGGTACCACCACAGCGACTGTGCTGGCTCAAGCCATCGTTCGCGAAGGCATGAAGTATGTAGCTGCTGGCATGAATCCCATGGATTTGAAGCGCGGCATCGACAAGGCCGTGACCGCTTTGGTTGAAGAGTTGAAAAAAGCCACCAAGGCCACCACCACTTCCAAAGAAATCGCACAAGTCGGTTCTATCTCTGCCAACAGCGACCACAGCATTGGTGAAATCATCGCCAACGCCATGGACAAAGTCGGCAAAGAAGGCGTCATCACAGTTGAAGACGGTAAGTCTTTGAACAACGAGTTGGACGTGGTTGAAGGTATGCAATTTGACCGTGGCTACCTCTCACCTTACTTCATCAACAACCCTGACAAACAAGTCGCTCTTCTTGAGAACCCCTTCGTTCTCTTGTTCGACAAGAAAATCTCTAACATCCGTGACCTCCTGCCCACCTTAGAGCAAGTGGCCAAAGCGGGTCGTCCGCTTTTGATCATTGCCGAGGAAGTTGAAGGCGAAGCGCTTGCAACCTTGGTGGTCAACACCATCCGTGGCATCTTAAAAGTAGTGGCTGTGAAAGCTCCTGGCTTTGGCGATCGTCGCAAAGCGATGCTTGAAGACATCGCCATTTTGACCGGCGGCAAAGTGATCGCTGAAGAGGTTGGCCTCACGCTTGAAAAAGTGACTTTGGCAGACCTCGGACAAGCTGCACGCGTTGAAGTGGGCAAAGAAAACACCACCATCATCGATGGCTCTGGTGCCTCTGCTGACATCGAAGCACGTGTGAAACAAGTTCGCATCCAAATCGAAGAAGCCACGAGCGACTACGACCGTGAAAAACTCCAAGAGCGCGTGGCCAAATTGGCCGGTGGTGTTGCAGTGATCAAGGTCGGTGCAGCCACTGAAGTTGAGATGAAAGAAAAGAAAGCCCGCGTTGAAGACGCCTTGCACGCAACCCGTGCAGCCGTTGAAGAGGGTATCGTGGCCGGTGGTGGCGTTGCACTTCTTCGTGCACGTCAGTCCGCTGGCGTCATCAAAGGCGACAACGCTGACCAAGAAGCCGGTATCAAATTGGTTTTGAAGGCGGTCGAGTCACCCTTGCGCGAAATCGTTTACAACGCAGGCGGCGAGCCAAGCGTGGTGGTCAATGCGGTCTTGGCTGGCAAAGGCAACTACGGCTTTAATGCAGCCAATGACACTTATGGCGACATGATTGAAATGGGTATTTTGGATCCCACCAAAGTGACCCGCACTGCTTTGCAAAACGCAGCGTCGGTTGCCTCTTTGATGTTGACCACAGAGTGCATGATTGCTGA
>CAIMNS010000065.1 GCA_903842945.1 uncultured Burkholderiales bacterium | reverse complement strand
GCCAAAAGAAAAGATGTTCCTCTTTTAGAGAGACTGCGCTATTTGTGCATTGTGTCTTCTAATTTAGACGAGTTCTTTGAAGTCAGAATGGCTTTGCATTTGCGTGCTGTGCATCAGCATGACAACAAAGCGCTGTACAGCAGCCACTCATTCACCAAACTCTCAGAGTTGGCCCATCGTTTGGTGGATGAACAATATGCGCTTTACAACGAGGACTTGTTGCCTGACTTTTCCAGCAAAGGCCTGCGACTGCTCTCCCATGCTGAACGAAATGGCTTACAAAAAAAATGGGTCAAACAGTATTTCGATCATGAAGTCAGACCCTTGCTGGTTCCTGTGGGTTTGGATCCGGCCCATCCTTTTCCAACCGTCGCCAACAAATCCCTCAATTTCATTGTGAGGCTTTCTGGCGCAGATGCATTTGGTCGAGAAAATGAAATTGCCATCGTCAAAGTCCCTCGGGTCTTGCCTCGGATCATCAAAATATCAGAAAAAATCGTTGGCAAAAAAAATTATTTTGTGGCTTTGTCCAGTGTGATACGTGCGCATTTGAGTGATTTGTTTCCAGGTCGTCATGTGGGGCAATTTTCTCAATTTCGAGTCACCAGAGACTCCGAGCTTGCGGTGGATGAGGAGGATGTGCAAAATTTACGAACAGCGCTTCGACAAGGGCTGGAGCAACGGCAATTTGGACAAGCTGTCAGGCTAGAGGTTTCATCGGTATGCTCTCAAGATCTTTATCATTTCTTGCTCAAACAATTTGAATTGCCCGAGTCGGCCTTGTACAGGGTCCATGGGCCTGTGAACTTGGTGCGTTTGAACCAGATGATCGATCTGGTGGATGAGCCCGCGCTTTTGTTCAAACCCTACAAGGCTTCTTTTCCTAAAACCTATTCTGCGGTCGAGTCTATTTTCAGTCAGCTCAAGCGACGCGACATTTTGATTCACCAACCCTTTGAGAGTTTTTCTGCTGTCCTTGCTTTTTTAAGGGAAGCGGTCAACGATCCCAACGTGTTGGCCATCAAACAAACCATTTACAGAACGGGCGCTGATTCTGAGTTGATGGATCTCTTAAGGGAGGCGGTTCGCAGAGGCAAGGAAGTCACGGTCGTCGTGGAGTTGAAGGCCAGGTTTGATGAAGAGGCCAACATCAACTGGTCTGAGAGATTGGAGTCCATTGGTGCGCAAGTGGTCTATGGCGTCGTGGGCTTGAAGACCCATGCCAAAATGCTTTTGGTGACTCGCAAAGAGGGGCGCAAATTGCTCAGGTACGCGCATCTCTCCACGGGCAATTACAACTCTAGAACGGCCAAGTTGTACACCGACATCAGTATGTTGACTGGGGACACCAAAATCACATCCGATGTGGAGCAAGTTTTTATTCACTTGGCTGGGCAAAGCCCTTTGCCTAAGCTCCATCACTTGTTGGTGGCGCCCTTTCAGTTGCACGATCAGTTGATTCATTTTGTCAATGCTGTAAGTGCCAGCACCTTGAGCGGCCAAAGGGGGCGAATTGTTTTAAAGATGAACTCTTTAACCGATGAGCGGCTTGCCAAATCCTTGATGGAGGCCAGCAAAGCCGGAGTGTTGATCGATGTGATCGTTCGTGGTGCTTGTATTTTGTCTGCCCAAGTGCCCGAGCAAACAGAAAACATCAAAGTGCGCTCGATCATTGGACGCTTTTTAGAGCATTCTCGGCTCTTTTATTTTGCCAATGACGAGACAGAGCATCTGTACCTCTCAAGTGCCGATTGGATGAACCGCAACATGCTTCGCCGAGTCGAGATTGCCTGGCCGGTTTTGGATCCGGATTTGAGGCAACGACTGATCGATGAATGCTTGTTGGCCTATCTTGGTGACACAGAGGACGCATGGTGTTTGCAGGCCAATGGGAAATATGAAAAAACATCCTCTGGGCATGGGAAAGTCACCCACAGTGCGCAGCAAGCCTTGATGAGGCGTTATGCGGCCAACAAATAGGTTTTAAAGGGCATTACTTTTAGGGGATGCAACATGGATTTGATTTTATGGAGACATGCCGAGGCCATTGAGTTGGCAGAAAATGGCAATGACATGGATCGACATTTGACGCCCAAGGGGGAGCGCCAAGCTGCTCGCATGTCGGTGTGGCTCGATCGGGTCTTGCCCCAAGGCACCCGCATCTTTTGTAGCCCTGCGGTGAGGTGTGAACAAACGGTGATGGCCTTAGGGCGGCGATACAAATTAAGAGAGGAGCTCTCTCCCAACGGCCAAGTGCAAGAGGTCCTTGAGTTGGTGCAGTGGCCGATGGCCAAGGGTGCAGTGATGGTGGTTGGGCACCAACCTTATTTAGGACATATCGTCGCGAAGTTGTTTGACATGAAAGTCGGTGAATGCTCGATCAAAAAAGCTTCTGTCTGGTGGATCAAAACCAAAACCCGTGACGATCATGCCCAATCGAGCCTTCACGCTGTGCAAAGCGCAGACTTGGTTTGAGCCCAAGCGCATCAGTCGCTGTTGATTTTGAGATCCCAGCTGGTTTTAAGCCAAGATAGGGTCTCCAATTGCAGCAAGTGAAAAGATTGAGGATAGGCTTGAGTCCAAGCATTGGGGATTTCGAGATCAATGGTTTTGGGACTCTTTCTTGAAACCTTGATCTTTAAAGACTTGTAGTCAGGCTCTCTTCTGGCGTGACATAAAATGACGGCCAATCTGAGGCATAGCAATTGATGGCAAAAGCTCTCATCGTCGAAATTGATGTTGAGTTTGCGCAATTTACCCCGGTGTCCAAGGACCAATAAACTCAAGCGATGCAGCTCTGGGATCGTGAAACCTGGCGTATCGCTTTGGTCCAATATGTAGGCGCCGTGCTTGTGGTAATCGCTGTGTGAGATGACCATGCCAATTTCATGCAGGTCACTGGCCCAGGAGAGTTTTTTCTTGAACTGGCTTTGTTCAGCCTGATCGAGCTCTTTGTTGTTCAATTGGTCAAACAAAAAGTTAGCCACGTGGCTGACTCTTTGAGATTGTTTCATGTCGACGCCAAAGACTTTTTGCAACCGAGTGATGGTGATGCTTCTCACGTCGTATTGATCATCATCTCGATCAATCAAATCGTACAGTACACCGTGCCGAAGTGCGCCCTGCGCACAATGCATGGTGTCTATTTCAAGGATGTCAAAGACCGCGATGAGAACAGAGATGCCGCCTCCAATGACGGCTTTCCTGTCTTCTTTGAGCCCTTCAAGCCGCAAATTGTTCGGGGTTCCAGCTCGGATGAGGGACTTTTTAAGCCACGCCAGGCCAGAGCGCGTGATTTCATCCGGATTCCAGCCATTGGCAAAAAGAATATCGCAAACCGCGCCGATGGTGCCAGAGGAGCCATAGGCTTGATCCCAGCTTTCTTTGGGATAGAGCGTGTAAGCCTCGTCCAGAACTGCTTTGGCAGCAATTTCGGCTTTGTCGAAGGCTTCAAGACTGAAGAGATCGTCTTTGAAGTACTTCATGCTCCAAGCAACGCTTCCGGTGCGGTAAGACTCCATGACCTCGGCGTTGAGGTTTTTTCCAAGAATGATCTCGGTGGATCGCCCGCCAATGTCAATGACCAATCTGT
This sequence comes from uncultured Burkholderiales bacterium, assembly GCA_903842945.1. Taxonomy (GTDB): domain Bacteria; phylum Pseudomonadota; class Gammaproteobacteria; order Burkholderiales; family Burkholderiaceae_C; genus Limnohabitans. Next base: position 9,163 of record CAIMNS010000065.1, on the reverse strand, counting down.
TTTCTTTTGACTGGGGCAGCAGTTGAGCAACCCCTTCGTAGATCAGTCGCGCTTCTTCGCGACCGGAAATGACCTCAATGGGAAAGCCAAGTGTGCGAGAGGCCTGCTCCAAAAACTCATCTCGGTTTTTGGCTTCTCTTAAAGTTTGGGTGGCAACCGCGCGAACATTTTTCTTGTCAAAGCCAGACAATCGCTCAGCAAATCTAGCCAGACAATCCCAGCCCCTTTGCATGGCTTCTGGGCGAAGATTCCTATTTTCATCCAGACCATTGCCTTGTCGGATGGTTTCTTTGATGTATTCGGTGCGATGAACGTGTCCATGTTCAAGTCGACCAATTTCTAATCTATAACTGTTTGAGCCTAAATCGACGGCTGCCAAAAGTGCGCCATTTTCCATTATGAAAATTAATTCTATTTTAAGTGTTGAAGCGAAACAGTGTGATCATATGACTAATTTATGACATCTTGGTGTCATGCGCATGAGTTTTATTGGCGCCAATCTGGGTTTTTGTTGTGATAAGTCATAATATTGTCATAAATGGCAGATAAAGTGAACTAGCTTTTTAACTAATGGGGAAACTTTTCATGATTAAGCGTTTATCGATCATTGCAGCAGTTTTTGCTGCGCTGGGTGCAACTGCCTCTTACGCAGAAGACATCACAGGTGCTGGAGCTTCTTTTCCTGCTCCTTTGTACAGCAAATGGGCTGCTGACTACAACAAAGCAACCAGCGTCAAGGTCAATTACCAATCCGTTGGTTCTGGTGCCGGCATCAAGCAAATTGATGCAAAAACAGTTGATTTCGGTGCTTCTGACATGCCTTTGACGGATGAAGATTTGAACAAAAAGGGTCAAGTCCAATTTCCTACCGTGATTGGCGGCGTGATTCCTGTTGTGAACATCGCTGGCGTTGCTCCTGGCAAATTGCTTTTAACAGGCGAGTTGTTGGCCGATATTTATTTGGGCAAAATCACCAAATGGGATGATGCGGCTCTTAAAGCCTTGAACCCCACTTTGAACCTGCCTGATGCATTGATTGCCCCAGTAAGACGCTCTGACGGTTCTGGTACATCGTTTATTTTCACGAATTACTTGAGCAAAATCAGTGCTGAATGGAAAACAAAAGTAGGTGAGAGCACTGCACCCAACTGGCCAGTCGGCTTGGGCGGCAAAGGCAATGAGGGCGTATCAGCTTTCGTATCGCGTATTCCTAATTCAATTGGCTATGTTGAGTATTCCTACGTCAAGCAAAACAAAATGACCTATGCTAAATTGAAAAATAGCGCTGGTACATTCGTAGATCCAGATGACACAGCTTTCAAGGCTGCTGCTGCTGGTGCAGATTGGGCGAAAACTTTCTACCAAATTTTGACCAACCAGCCTGGCAAAGATTCTTGGCCCATCACTGGCGCCACGTTCATTTTGATGCACAAAGTTCAAGACAAGCCGGCTGCTGCCTCTTCAAGCTTGAAGTTTTTCGATTGGGCTTACAAAAATGGTGACAAAACTGCTGACGACTTGGACTATGTGCCAATGCCCAACTCAGTCAAAGATGCTATTCGTAAATCTTGGTCACAAATCAAAGATGCATCTGGCAAAGCGATTGCGTTTTAATTAATAAAAAAATAGATTCAGGAACTTCATGAGTTATCAACCTTCTATAGAAGATGGAGTTCCTGGCTCAAACTCTTCTAGTCAATTATTTCCTACAAGAATGAATAATTCACCCAACAAAGCCAGTCAAAGAGTCAATGGTCTAGTGGACAAGTTGTTCGGTTGGGCTGCTTTATTTGCCGCTTGTTTGACCCTGTCAATGCTTTTGGGTATCTTGCTGTCGCTGGTCAGCGGTGCTTGGCCTGCTATCAATGAGTACGGCCTTGGTTTTCTCACACGCAGTGTTTGGGATCCCGTACAAAGTGAATTTGGTGGTTTGGTGATGATTTATGGCACTTTGGCCACGTCGATCATCGCATTGGCCATTGCTGTTCCAGTCAGTTTTGGAATTGCGCTTTTCCTCACAGAATTGTCGCCCGCTTGGCTCAAGAGGCCCTTGGGCACAGCCATTGAATTGCTTGCTGCAATTCCATCCATCGTTTATGGCATGTGGGGCTTGTTGGTTTTTGGTCCCATTTTGTCCGCCTACGTGCAGATTCCTCTGCAAAAATTATTGGGCTCCGTGCCTGTTGTTGGAGCGCTGGTTGGTGGTCCTCCTGTTGGCATTGGTATCTTGTCCGCCGGTATTATTCTCGCGATCATGATCATCCCATTCATCGCCTCTGTGATGCGAGATGTTTTTGAAGTCACCCCTCCGCTTTTAAAAGAGTCTGCCTACGGTTTGGGCTCAACCACATGGGAGGTTGTCTCCAAAGTGGTGTTGCCGTATACCAAGGCGGGTGTCATTGGCGGCATCATGCTCGGGTTGGGTCGCGCTTTGGGTGAAACCATGGCGGTCACCTTTGTGATTGGTAACATGAACCAACTCAACTCCATCAGTTTCTTTGAGCCAGCGAACAGCATCACCTCCGCCTTGGCCAACGAGTTTGCCGAGGCGTCGACGGGTCTGCACCAAGCCTCGCTCATTTATTTAGGTTTGGTTTTGTTTTTTATTACTTTTGTGGTCTTGTCACTTTCTAAATTGTTGTTGGCCAGAATGCGTAAAAATGAAGGGACTTCTTCATGAGTCAAGACAGAGTGGCAAAGTTCGAAGCCAGAAAGAGAACCAATCAAATCGCGATCACTTTGTCCTTGGCTGCAATGGCTTTTGGTCTGATTTGGTTGATATGGATTTTGTGGCAAACCATATTTTTGGGCATCCATGGGCTCACCGTAGCGACATTCACAGAAATGACGCCTGCACCTAACGACCCTGGTGGTATTGCAAATGCGTTGTATGGTTCATTCGTGATGGTGTTTTTGGCAACTTTTGTGGGCACGCCCATTGGCGTCATGGCTGGGATCTATTTGGCTGAGTACAACCCCAAGGGGCAACTGTCCAATGTGACTCGATTTGTCAATGAAATTTTGCTGTCTGCACCATCGATCGTGATCGGGCTTTTTGTCTACACCTTGGTTGTTGCGCGGTTCAACACATTCTCGGGTTGGGCGGGCATTTTGGCCCTTGCTCTGATTGTCATTCCCGTGGTGATTCGCACCACTGAAAACATGTTGCTTTTGGTTCCATCAGGACTGAGAGAGGCCGCCTATGCCCTAGGTGCCCCAAAGTGGAAGGTGATCATTGGCATCACTTTGAAAGCGGCAAGATCGGGTGTAGTGACGGGTATCTTACTGGCCGTTGCACGTATTTCAGGTGAAACTGCGCCTTTGCTTTTCACCTCACTCAACAACCAATTTTGGACGTCTAGCTTAAATGGCCCTGTTGCAAGTCTGCCGGTCACCATCTTTAAGTTTGCAATGAGTCCTTATCAAAATTGGCAAGAATTGGCCTGGGCTGGTGTGTTTTTAATCACGCTGGCTGTTCTAGGTTTGAATATTTTGGCTCGAATTGTCACCAGACAAAAGTCTTAAACATCTATTGGAATCATGATGCAAACAGAAACTCTCACTCAATCCAAAATATCAGTCAAAGACTTGAACTTTTATTATGGAAAATTTCACGCTTTAAAAAACATCAATTTAGAAATTCCTGAAAACAAAGTGACCGCCTTCATTGGTCCCTCCGGTTGTGGAAAATCCACCTTGCTCAGAACATTCAATCGCATGTATGAGTTGTACCCTGAGCAAAGAGCTGAAGGCTCCATTGTTCTTGATGGTGAAAATTTATTGACCTCCAAAGAAGACGTTGCCTTGATCAGGGCCAAAGTGGGCATGGTCTTTCAAAAGCCAACCCCTTTTCCAATGTCCATCTTCGATAACATTGCATTTGGTGTGAAGTTGTTTGAGAATTTGTCCAAAAGTGAAATGGAAGATCGCGTTGAATGGGCCTTGAAAAAAGCAGCCCTTTGGGGCGAGGTCAAGGACAAATTACAGCAAAGTGGCTCTGGCCTGTCTGGCGGTCAGCAGCAGCGTTTGTGCATCGCTAGAGGTATTGCCATCAAGCCAGAGGTCTTGTTGTTGGATGAGCCTTGCTCCGCTTTGGATCCCATCTCTACGGCCAAAGTTGAAGAGCTGATCATTGAGCTCAAACAAGATTACACCGTTGTGATCGTGACCCATAACATGCAGCAGGCTGCTCGTTGTAGTGACTTCACGGCTTACATGTATCTTGGCGACTTGGTTGAGTTTGGTCCTACTGAGCAAATGTTTTTTAAACCTCAGAGAAAAGAAACTGAGGATTACATCACTGGGCGGTTTGGTTGAAATTGGGTTCGGTAAGTTTAAATTAAATTTAAAAGATCAATAGGATATAAAAAATGGCTGATAAGCATCTCTCAACTCAATTTGACACCGAACTCAACAGTGTCTCCTCCAGAGTCATGGAGCTTGGCGGTTTGGTCGAATCTCAAATTCGACAAGCCGTTTATGCTTTATCTCAGTTCAGTGCTGAAGTTGCAGACCACGTGATCGAGAGCGAGAAGAGGGTCAATGCTTTGGAAGTAGAGATTGATCGTGATTTGACCTCCATCATTGGAAGAAGGCAGCCTACAGCAGTGGATTTAAGACTTTTGATGGCCATCTCTAAAACCACAGCGAATTTGGAGAGAGCGGGTGACGAAGCAGAGAAAATTGCTCGCATGGTGAAGTCCATCATTCAAAGTGGCAACAGTCGCGCTTTGCCAGCCTCAGAACTCAGAGTGGCGTCAGAGATGGCCAGTTCCATTTTGAGAAAAGCACTGGATGCCTTTGCTCGATTGGACACCAAGACTGCTTTGACGATCTTGAAAGAAGACAATTTGATCGATGCCGAATTTGATGGTTTTTTAAGAATTTTGATCACTTACATGATGGAAGATGCAAGAACCATTTCAGCCAGTCTAGATTTGCTGTTCATTGCCAAAGCCATTGAGCGAATTGGGGACCATGCAAAAAATATTGCAGAACTGATCATTTACATCGTCAACGGTGCCGATGTAAGACACACCTCCATTGAGCAAATTGAATCGACACTTCAATAAAATAACTTATTTACATGAGACATCCACCAAGAGTTTTGATCGTCGAAGATGAGGCTTCAATTGCAGAGTTGATTGCAGTCAATCTTCGTCACAATGGTTTGACGCCCATTTGGGCAGAAGACGGCGAGTCAGCTCAAAGAGAGATCGACACGATACTGCCAGATATCATTCTTTTGGATTGGATGCTGCCTGGGCAAAGCGGCGTCACCTTGGCCAAAAGATGGCGTGCAGACCCACGGGTCAAGAGTGTACCGATTCTTATGCTGACAGCTAGAAGTGACGAAAGCGACAAAGTATCTGGTCTTGACGCAGGTGCGGACGACTACATCACCAAGCCTTTTTCGACGCAAGAGTTGCTCGCCCGTATACGCGCAGTTCTTCGCAGGCGTGCTCCAGAGCAAGCACTTGACACGGTCACCGTCGGTGACTTGACCTTGGACGGTGCGACCTATCGGGTGACTTTCAGGGGGACTGCACTGAAAGTTGGACCTACAGAGTTCAAATTGCTCAATTATTTGATGCGCCATGCTGAGCGTGTGCATTCACGCTCCCAATTGCTCGATAAGATTTGGGGCGATCATGTGTTCATTGAGGAGAGAACCGTGGACGTTCACGTGAAGCGTTTGCGAGAGTCTTTGGGCTCAGCTGGACCGATGATCGAAACTGTCCGCGGAGCAGGTTACCGCTTCACGTCCCAAGTACAAATTGCCGATTTGGCTTAAAGGCTCGAGCGACTGTCCCTTTGGGTTGGTGTAAACACCCACCTAGCGTCTGTTAGGTTTGCTCTCTTTATTGTCTAAAATGGCTTGATGATCAAAGTGAGCCCTTTCAAGTTGGGTGATTTGTTTTGGGACGCATCACCCTCAGACTTGGACGTACGGGTTGATTCTCTACACTCCAAAATTTCCAAATCATCTCTTCATGTTTTTAAACAGCCTACGCCTGTGTTGACATGTGCTTGGCCACTTGCTCAAGCGGCCTTTAGAGCTGAACCTTTGAGCTGTTTTATGAGGTCTGTCTGACCTTTTTTGAAATCAAAGATGTCAGCTGACCCTTCTCCATCGTCGATCGCGCACATCAACTGGTCTGAAAGTTTGCATCAGTTGTCGCAAAAATTTGGGCAAACGACCTTTGCCTCTGACGGAGCGTTTGGAAAAATCACCTTCAATGACCTCAATGAGTTGGCCCACCATGTGGCTCATGTTTTGATTGAAAAAGGCGTCGAAAGTTCTGAGCCTGTTGCCTCATTGCTGCCCAATCATTTGGATGCCATTTGGATCACCTATGGGATCAAGTTGAATGGTGCATGTGAGGTTCCTTTGAATTTCAACAGCACCATCGAGGAAATACTTTGGTGTGTTGGTGTGGCAAAGTTCAATTGGATCATCACTTATGAGAACAAATACGAGGAGTTGAGCGCGCTTGGCTTGAAGGTCATCACCATTGAGAGTCTGCAAGATGAAAGCAGGAGATCGCCCAAGCGTCAATTTCATGCCTTGGATGTTCTTCCCAGCGTCGCTGCCCATGATTGGGGCCGTATTTTATTTACTTCGGGTACAACGGGTAAGCCTAAAGGGGTTGTCTATACCCATGAAAGAAGGTGGATTGCCGAGCAAATGCTCAAGGCGTCGATGCCCTTCATTCCACAAAGGGGGTCCAAGCTCTTGTTGATGACGCCCTTTGTTCATGGTGCATCGTTGATGACTTTCGCTTGGGCTGATTTTGGTGCAGAAGTGATTTTGCTCAATGGCGTTGAGTTGCCTAAGATCACCCCACTTTTAGAGGCAGGTCAATTGCAATATATTTTTGCACCTCCCACTGTGCTGGGTAAATTGATCCAAGGTCATGAGGGACGAGTCTTTAAGGGGGTTCGTTGTATTTTCACAGGAACTCAAGCTCTGTCCAAAGGGCTGTATGACAAAGCGCATCAGATGTTTGGTCCAGTTGTGAGGGTCACTTATGGAAAATCTGAGTGCGTCAACCCCATCACTGTATTGACACCTGAGCAGTCCCTTGAGTTTTATCAGACTCATCCCCTGCCTGCCGGAGCTTGTGTGGGCTGGCCTCAACCAGGGGTAGAGATCAAAATCATGCCTCTCGCCCCTTCAGAAGATCATGAAATGCAAGAGGGCATTGCTCAAGGTGAGATTTACCTTAGAGCGCCCCAAATGTCTTGTTTTTTGATGAACCCAGAGGGCATCATTGAGCATGAGCAAGAGGGCTGGCATGCAACGGGGGACTTGGGTTATTTTGATGAAAAGGGACGCTTGATGCTCACAGGGCGAATTGCAGATGTGATCAAAACAGGCGGATACCGAGTCAATCCAGATGAAATTGAATTGCAATTGGTCGGCGCTGCTCAGTGGGAGGGTGTTTGTATCACTTCCCTGGCCTCAGAGTATTGGGGCGAAGTGATCATTGCCGTGGCTGAAGGTGCGAAGGCAGGTTGGACAGAGGAGCTTTTCAAGAGACTGATCTCTTTGTCCAAGCACAAGCAACCCAGGATCACCTTGGATTTTAAGGCTCTGCCGCGAAATGCTCAGGGGAAGATCAGTCGCAAAAAAGTTCGCGACATGGTCCTCTCTCAATTTATTTTATTGGATGGACCTTATCCCAAAGTCGAACCCCTAGGAGCACCAGGCTAGCCTTCGACTTTGATGTTGTTTTTCTTGATCACATCAGAAAAAGCGGATCTGATGTTCTTGAGATATTTAATGAAGTCATCGCTGCGGCGGTAGTCTATTTCTAGGGCGATGGTGTTGAAGGCTTGCTTGACCTCGGCAGAGGACATGGCCTTTTCAGTGGCGCTAGAGATTTTGTCGATCACGTCCTTGGGCGTGCCCGTTGGAACCATCAGGCCTAGCCAAGCCCCCATATCAAACCCTGGTAAATCCAACGTGCTGGCCATGGAAGGGATGCCTGGGGTAACGATGCTGCCCTTTTCTAGGGAAACACCAAAGGGCTTGAGTTTACCTCCCCTGACCAAAGGCATCACAGATGCAGCAGTTTCTATGCAGTAATGCACTTGCCCGCTCACCACATCGGTCAATGCGGGCACCGAGCCCTTGTAGGGGATGTGAACGCCTTGTATGCCCAGGGCGGCGTTGAACGCCTCGGTGATCAGGTGGGCGGTTGCACCAGTGCCAGATGTGGCAAATGTGTATTTGCCGGGGCTGGATTTGAACATGTCCACCAATTCCCTGATATCTTTGGCAGGGAAGTTGACCGAGGTGACCAGCACGTAGGGAGACAGGCCAAGCATGGCCACGGGGATCAACTCTTTCTCGACATCATAAGGTGTCTTTTGCAGCAAAGGACTGACGGTCACAGGACCACTTGAGCCTGCCAATATCGTGTATCCATCGGGTGTTGATTTTGCGACAGCATCTGTGCCAATTCCACCTCCAGCGCCAGCCTTGTTGTCAATGATGATTTGTGCGCCTATGAATTTGGACATTTCTTGGCTCATGACCCTTGCTGCCAGATCGGTGGCTTGCCCAGGAGGCCATGGCACGATCATTTTGATCGGGCGTGTTGGGTAATTGTTTTTGGGCGCATCGGCAGCGAATGACTCGGGCGAATGGATCACGCCCGTGGTGGCCAAGGCCAAGAGGATCTGCGTTTTTAGAAATTCACGTCTCTTTGGATCCTCACCACCTGACATGCTGGCGCAAGGGGGAGAGTTTTTAATTGGTTTTGACATGGTTCGTACCTCAATAAGTCCATCGATACAAAGGTGGAGATGCTGGCATGATTAGATCATCAATCCAAAGGTTCTGTGCCGGGTAGATGTCCCATTGACAGGCCTTTGCAGGCTCATAGAATGAATCGCTTCTGACCCATCCTTAATTTATTGAATGCCAACTGAGTCTCAAAGTCCTGAAGGTCCTTAAGGTCCTTAAGGCCTAAGCCCGTCTTTCATCCATCGCATGACACACTCGCCTATGTTCTCCAACGCCTTTAAAGATCTTTTGGTGATCGAATTGGGTAGCAGTGTTGCCGCCCCTTATGCAGCCCAAATACTGTCAGAGCTAGGTGCTCGGGTTGTCAAAATAGAAAAACCTCAAGGCGATGACGCCAGGAGATGGGGG
>CAIMNS010000064.1 GCA_903842945.1 uncultured Burkholderiales bacterium | reverse complement strand
TGATATCGAATCCGATCACAGACCGTTTCTTGCCAAACTCAACAGCCAACGGTAGCCCCACGTAGCCGAGTCCAATCACAGCGATGGTTTTGTTGGAAAGGTTAATCATCACAAACGAGGGTGTAAATTAATCTGTGTAAATCGACTTCGGTTATTGGTGAGCGTTTAAACGATCCCCAAAATCAATTTCAAATCTATTCATCGCAGCTCTCCAATTTTGAATCGGCATGGTCCATTTTTTAGATGCCTGCATGATTGCTAAATATACCACCTTCATCGCAGAGTTCTCATTGGGAAACAGTTTCCTGCGTTTGGTTGCTGATCGAATGACACTGTTGAGGGATTCGATGGCATTGGTCGTATAGATGGCCCTTCGTATCTCTGGCGGGTAGTCAAAGATGGTTCTGAGATTGACCCAGTTGCTGGTCCAGGATTTACCAATTTGCGGGTACTGATCACTCCATTTCAAAGAGAACTCCTCAAGGGCTTTAAGACCTTGAGCCTCGGTGGATGCTTGGTAGATTTCTTTAAGCCCGGCCGTGACCTGCTTGTAGTCTTTCCAGGAAACGTATTTCAAACTGCCACGCACCATGTGAACAATACAAAGTTGCACGCGGGTCTCAGGAAACTCCGCGGCAATGGCCTCAGGGAAGCCCTTGAGGCCATCCACACAGGCGATCAATATATCTTGAACGCCTCTGGCTTTGAGCTCTGTCAGCACTGAGAGCCAGAATTTGGCTCCCTCGTTTTGCGAGATCCACAGACCCAACAGTTCTTTGTGCCCCTGCGTGTTAACACCCAAGGCCACATAGATGGCCTTGTTGACGACCGTTTGATTTTCTCGAATCTTAATGACAATGCAATCAAGGTACACAATCGGATAGATGGAGTCCAAGGGCCTGGATTGCCAGATCGTGATTTGCTCCAATACCCGCTCTGTGACCTTGGAGACTAGGGTGGCAGACACATCAGCGTCGTACATTTCCTTAAAGGCTGCAACAATTTCCCTGGTCGACAAGCCCTTGGCATACAAGGTCAGGATTTGGTCATCCATTTGGGTCAACCGACTCTGGTGCTTGGGTAGCAATAGCGGCTCAAAGCTACCATCTCGGTCCCTGGGAGTCTCAATTTCGATCTCGCCGTGGTTGCCCTTCAAGCGCTTCTTGGTGGTGCCGTTGCGGGCATTTGTAGCGCCTTCGGGGCTATTTTGATGCTTCTCGTAGCCCAAGTGCTCAGTCAATTCGGCGTTGAGGGCAGTCTCAACAGCCAGCTTGGTGAGCATTTTTGTAAAATCATTCAGGTCATGTTGAGTTTTAAGCCCTTTGGCAAACTCATTGGCCAGTTCTTGTAGTTTCGCTTTATCCATCGTGAAAGTTCCCATTTTGTTGCCACTGCTGGCAGATTAATACAAAATGTCAACTTACACAAAATTATTTACAGGCTCGTATAAAAGTATTAATATCGTTGATATCGTTTTGCTAAAGCTTGTGATTTTCATAAAATCTCCAGTGTTTTCTGTTAATTGTAATTGCAAAACCAGAATCTCCAATAGTACCTTATTAAAGCAATAAATATATTTTTTTAATTGTCGGTTCAATATACATAAAAAACTTGTTTTGAATACATGGTAAGCAAATGAAATAATTAGAGCTAAAAAATAAACCAAAGGTATTTGACGATTTGAAGAAGTATCTGAATTGAATCAATGAGCGCAAAGATTGATCATGGGCGTTGATCAGATGAATTCGAAAAGTTCCTGTCTTGATTTTTCCATCGCTGGCCTCCTTAGAAGTTACAGCGAAAACTCTATACACTT
>CAIMNS010000063.1 GCA_903842945.1 uncultured Burkholderiales bacterium | reverse complement strand
GTCAGGGCACACACGAAAAAAATCGAAGCTGGAAAAATCCATTACGAAACACTGGACGGCGCGTTCCATGAGCTAGATTTCGATTTTTCCATGCTCATTCCACCCTTTAGCGGTGTTGGACTCAAGGCCTACAACAAAGCTTATGAAGACATCACTACACAAATCTTTGCAGCCAGTGGCTTTATGAAAGTAGATGCCGACTACACAGCTCGCCCCTATGCAGAGTGGGGCGCGAATGACTGGCCTAAGACTTATCAAAACCCCTCATACCGCAACTTGTTTGCGATTGGTATCGCGTTTGCACCGCCGCATTTAATCAGCAAACCGATGCAAAGTGCTAATGGCACACCCATCAACCCAGCACCTCCAAGAACGGGAATGCCTTCCGCAGCGATGGCCATTGCGGTAGCAAAAAGTATTTGCGACATGATCAATGGCGCAGAAGGACCAACCCACACAGCATCCATGGCAAAAATGGGGGCTGCATGTGTGGCATCAACAGGCGCACATTTGCTCAGGGGCTCTGCTGCCACCATGACTGTGTATCCCATCGTTCCAGATTACGAAACCTATCCGGAATATGGCCGCGATTTGGAGCTGACCTTTGGAGAAATTGGTCTTGCAGGACATTGGCTGAAAACCCTGCTGCATCACACATTCATTTACCAAGCGCGCCTGAAACCAGGATGGCGTTTTTTGCCAGATTAAATTGAATGGCGCACAAATAAGGAATCAACATGACAAAGTCAATGAACAAAGAGCCCTATCAACAAGCCTATTACCCACCCACGCCAACTGGCATCACGAAGTACATGAGATCTAACCTTATATGGCAATTGATTCGATTTGTGGTGATTAATCTCAAAATGCTCAAACTCATGCGAAAGTCACATTGATCAAATGCCAAGCTTTAAGGCTGATTTCATTAAGATATATCAATAGCTAGGCCAAATTAAGAGTTCAAGATGAGGTTTAAGGATCAATTGATCCTTCAATGTCAAAAAAGGAAAATCATGAAACTGTTACACGACTTATTCTTTACAGACTACGGCCTCATGAGTGTCATCGGACTTGTGTTCATGCTCGGCATGGGCGTATTTTTTCTGCGCTTATTTTTGTCAGGTGCACAGACCCAGCCATAAGCTTTACAAGTTCTTACAACTTGTCAGTGAATTCTTTCTAATCGTGAGCATTAGTCAATGCAACTTGACAGTTGGATTGGCCTGCTTTGAAAGCATCCTGGCGAGCGTGTAAAGGGCCGTCTTTAAAAAACCATGAATAGACAATTCGTGTAACTTGTACAAAGACAAATACATCAACTTCGCAAAATAACCTTCAATCATGAGGTTCTTGCCAATCAGGCCGCCCATCATGTTACCGACGGTGCTGAATTTTCCAAGAGAAACCAATGAGCCGAAATCTCGGTAGTGAAAAGATTTCAATGGCTTGTTTGCAAAACGTCTTTTAATTTGATGAAACATGTGCGTGGCCTGCTGATGCGCTGCCTGTGCCCTAGGCGGAACAATACCACCTCGTCCACCCTCTTCGTCTGTACAAGGACAGGCCGCGCAATCACCTAAAGCAAAAATATCAGGATCTAAAGTTGTTTGCAAAGAACTG
>CAIMNS010000062.1 GCA_903842945.1 uncultured Burkholderiales bacterium | reverse complement strand
TTGGAAGTCTTGTTGGTCATCTTGTTGGTGGCTTCCAGCACGGTTGCTTACATGAATTTCTCGGGCAAAAAACACCTCTCCATCGATATGGAGGAAGTTTCTGCTGAATTGGATGAAACCAAAGACACGCTGGACAAGACCAAAGAGCAACTCGAAGAAGCTCAAAAGAAATCCGAAGAGCTGGAAGAAGCTGTCAAACAGTTTGAGACCGTCAAACAAGCCTTTGCCAACGGCGTTTTGCTCCAAGACGTAGAGGCTTTGTACAAGGCGCAAAAAGTCCTGAACGCCGAGCGCTTGGTGGGACTGGGCACGGTCAGACAACTCTCTAAAGGCTTTGAAGATGCATCCGCAGTTGAGGCCTTTCAAAAATCCCTTGACATTGCTGAGCTAGGCGCTCGCATGCAAGCCGTTTGTGCCGCACAAAACTCGCTCGTGTCTGCCGGCAAAAAAGTCAAAGTCTTGGCAGAATGCACAGGCAAGCTAGAAAAACCCGCCGAGCACGCCAAGTCTGCACATAACGTTCATTGGGGCTATGAAGGTGACCATGGACCTGAGCATTGGGGTGACAACTTCGCCACCTGCGCTGCCGGCAAAAAGCAGTCTCCCTTGAACATCGTAGGACCTTTTGAAAAGGCAAAAGATGTGGTCAAGGCCGAATACAAAGAAGGCCCGATGAAGATCATCAACAATGGTCACACCATTCAAGTCAACATTGAAGCAGGTTCTGGCACCCTGACGGTCAACAAAGAGCAGTACGAACTTTTACAGTTTCACTTCCATCGCCCTTCTGAAGAGCAAATCGATGGCAAAACTTTGGCCATGACGGTTCACTTTGTGCACAAAAGCAAAGAAGGCAAGTTGGCCGTCTTGGGTGTGTTGCTCAACGAAGGCAAAGAAAATGCAACCATCAAATCTTTGTGGGCCAATTTACCCCCCAAAGAAGGCGAAGAGTATGTGCCAGCCAAGATGCTCATCAACCCATCCTCTTTGCTGCCAAGCGACATGTCCTTTTACTCTTATGAAGGCTCCTTGACGACGCCTCCATGCACAGAAGGCGTGAACTTCTTCATCCTGAAAAACAATGTAGATATCTCCAAGTCGCAAGTGGCGAAGTTCCCCTTCAAGTTGAACGCAAGACCCGTTCAAGCCACCAACGACAGAAAGATTTACGCCAATTGATCCATTGACATGGGGTCAAAGAAGGCACCGATACTTCGCATTCAACGTCTTCTCCCCAACGGCTTGAACCCTTTCAACCCCTTTGAGTCTCGTGCTCAAAGGGGTTTTGCGCTTGTGCTTTAAGGACAAGTCAAGCAAGGACCCCAAGACTCCTGGGCCAAGATCAGCTAAAATCAAGCTTCTTGCTCAGCCTCTGGCTCTACACCATGAACCGCTGGACCTTGAAATACAAGCGCTTGACTTGTGATTGACCTGGGTGTCGTTCACCATGGGTCAATTGCACCAACTCAGCTTGACTCTCGGCCCGTCGTATCCCAGACGCTTTGCCTTCAATGAGAAAATTTCAGGATCTTTCACCACCATGAGCGTCACTTCCCCTAAAGTCTTCATCAAAACCTTTGGTTGCCAAATGAACGAGTACGACTCGGACAAAATGGTGGATGTGCTCAACAGCAAACAAGGCTATGAGCAAACACTCAATATAGATGAGGCAGATTTGATCGTCTTTAACACCTGCTCTGTGCGTGAAAAAGCACAGGAAAAAGTCTTCTCTGACCTGGGACGCGTTCGCCACTTGAAAGCCAAGGGCGTCAAAATTGCGGTCGGTGGGTGTGTGGCCTCTCAAGAGGGCTCCACCATCATTGAGCGAGCGCCTTATGTGGACGTGGTCTTTGGCCCTCAAACCTTGCACCGCTTGCCTGAACTGTTGAACCAACGTGCGAGCCTGAAAAAACCGCAAGTCGACATCACTTTCCCAGAAATTGAAAAGTTTGATCATTTGCCGCCTGCTCGCCGCCAAGGCGCCAGTGCTTTTGTGAGCATCATGGAGGGGTGCTCCAAGTACTGCAGCTATTGTGTGGTGCCCTATACGCGTGGTGAAGAAATCTCTAGACCCTTGGATGACGTCTTGGCAGAAGTGGCCAATTTAGCCACTCAAGGGGTCAAAGAAATCACGCTGCTTGGACAAAACGTCAACGCCTACCGCGGGCGAATGGGACAAACCCAAGAGGTCTGTGATTTGGCTCTCTTGTTGGAATTGATCTCTGAATTGCCCAACATCGAGCGACTGCGCTTCACCACCTCTCATCCCAACGAGTTCACCCCTCGACTGATTGAGGCGTATGCCAAGGTGCCGCAACTTGTGAGCCATTTGCACTTACCCGTTCAACACGGCAGCGATAAAATTTTGATGGCCATGAAGCGTGGCTACACCGCCTTGGAGTACAAAAGCACCATCAAGAAGTTGAGGGCCATTCGTCCTGATTTGTCACTGAGTTCTGACTTTATTGTGGGCTTTCCGGGAGAAAGCGAGCAAGATTTTGAGAAGATGATGGGGCTCATCCAGGAGCTCTACTTTGATGCCTCTTTCAGTTTCATCTTCAGTCCTAGGCCCGGCACGCCTGCGGCCAATTTAAAGGACGACACCCCCCATGAAGTCAAGCTTCGCCGCCTTCAAACACTGCAAGCTCAACTCGATGTTCACGTCAGGGCCATTGGACAATCTCGAGTGGGTACGGTTCAAAAGGTCTTGGTGGAAGGCCCCTCGAAGAAAGACGCCCATGAACTGATGGCCCGAACACCCTGCAACCGAGTGGTGAATTTCGCAGCCGGCGCGCAGGGCGCTCGTTTGATCGGTGAGATCATGGATCTCAAAATCACCCAAGCGTATGCTCACTCTTTGAGAGGCGAGTTGCTCATCACCGAATAAGCCTGGGCTTGAAAGAGGTGCTAGCGCATCATGCCAGGGAAACCCCCGCCACCCATGCCTTTCATGCCGCCTAGGCGCTTCATCATTTTCATGAGTCCGCCGCCCCTCATCTTTTTCATCATCTCTTGCATTTGAGTGAATTCATTGAGCAAACGATTGACCTCTTGCACTTGAACGCCAGCACCAGCTGCAATTCTTCTCTTCCTGGTGGCCTTGATGATCTCAGGCTTTAAGCGCTCCCTTGGCGTCATGCTGTGAACGATGCCTTGTTTTTTGGCCAAGTCTTTCTCGACCTTGTCCAAATCCAAATGTTTGGCTTTGTCTGTCATTTGGCTAGGCAACTTGTCCATCAAACTGCCCAAGCCCCCCATTTGCTTCATTTGCTGAATTTGAGCCAAAAAATCATTCAGATCAAAACCGTCGCCGCTTTTGATTTTATTGGCCAATTTCTCTGCGGCCTTGATGTCCACGCCAGCCGTGACTTGCTCCACCAAAGCAACGATGTCTCCCATGCCCAGCACTCGACCCGCATGCCTTTGCGCGTCAAAGAGTTCCAAGCCATCGATTTTTTCGCTGGTTCCAGCAAATTTAATCGGCGCGCCCGTCACCATCCGAACGGACAGGGCCGCTCCTCCGCGTGAGTCGCCATCAATTTTGGTGAGCACAATGCCCGTGAGAGGCAAAGCGTCTTTGAACGCCTTGGCGGTATTGATGGCGTCTTGTCCTTGCATGGCATCGACCACAAACAAGGTCTCAATCGGATGGAGGAACGCATGCAGCGAGCGAATCTCTTGCATGAGCACCTCATCAATCGCTAAGCGTCCCGCCGTGTCCACCAAGAGCACGTCCATGAAATGACGCTTGGCATAATCCAAAGCGCCAGCAACGATGTCCAAAGGCTTTTGACCCGCATCGGAGGCAAACCATTCTGCACCGGCTTGTGCCGTCACCGCTTTGAGCTGCTCAATCGCAGCGGGCCGGTACACGTCAGCAGAAACGGTCAGCACTTTTTTCTTTCTCTTGGTGACCAAGTACTTGGCCAATTTTGCAGTGCTGGTCGTTTTACCCGCACCTTGAAGACCTGCCATCAAAATCACGGCCGGCGGTTGGGCCGCCAAGTTCAAATCCTCTACACCTTCGCCCATGGTTTTGGCGAGTTCGTCTTGGACAATGGCCACCAAAGTTTGTCCAGGCTTTAAGGAACCCAAGACCTCTTGACCCAGGGCCTTGTCTTTCACTCGCGCCAAGAAATCCCTCACCACCGGCAAGGCCACATCGGCCTCCAACAACGCCAGCCGAATTTCTCGCAACATATCGGCCACATTGCTCTCGGTGATTCGAGCTTGCCCGCTGATGGTTTTGACCAGAGAGGATAGTTTTTCTGTTAAAACTGACGCCATGCCTTCTCACCGCTGTCAGCGGTGCCTGTTTTTTTTGAATCAATGAATGGTCAAAGTGCGCACAAAACGCTAAACTTACAACATGATTTTAACCAGTGACTTCACTCACATTTCAAGCTTTAGCTTTTACAGCGCGGTTTGTTTGGTGCCACTTTACCTCATCTACGCCTTTTTGGGAGGCAAGCTCAAAGGCTCACTCGTCCTTGGATGGATTGTCTTGCTTTGGAGCCTGCATGGTTTGAACGTGTTGTCCACCTTGATCGACATGGATGAAAACGGGCCACGCTTTGGCTTCGCACCTGCCTTATCGGCAACAGCCTGGCTGATTTTTACCTGCTACGCGCTTGAAAGACATTGGTTTCCTCAGAGTCGCGTGCGTTGGGGAGTGGCCTGCGTTGGCTTGCTGACGGTGGTGTTGTCGGTGTACTTCCCCGGACAAACTTTGAAACTCAATGCCTCTGCCTGGCTGCCCCTGCACTGGGCACTTGGTATGGCCTCCTATGGGCTTTTTGGTGCGGCCGTGGTGCATGCCTTGATCTTGTCACACTCTGAAAAACTGATGCGACAAGCAGCACAGTCAAGCGCAGGCTTGCCCTTGTTGACCCTTGAAAGACTGACCTATCGATTTGTCATTTCTGGCTTTGTCTTGCTCACCTCGACCTTGTTGGCCGGCTTCTTGTTTGGGGAGTCTCTTTTTGGCGCGGGACACGCATGGCGTTGGGACCACAAAAGCGTTTTGTCGGTGTTGGCTTGGATCACCTTTGCGCTTTTGCTCTTGGCCAGGTACCATTACGGCTGGAGAGGTCAAAAAGCCATTCGCGTGATTTATTTAGGATCGGGCTTGTTGTTCTTGGCCTATGCAGGTTCGCATTTTGTACGCGAAGTGATTTTGCGCCGCTGAACCGATCACACCCGCTGTATGCCTACCCCCCAACCTTGACACCTTAAAGCGGCCATGAAACTCTTTGTTTTGCTCCTGGTCATCGTGCTTTTTATACTTTGGAAAAAAAATAAAAACAAAAGCGATGCTTTAAAAGACGGCTTGTTCAAGCAAGGACCCGGCAAGCCAGCCAGCAGCGACTCACCCGAAGGTTTTCATGCGGCTTCAAGCCCAGGACACGTGGACGAACTGATCGCGTGCTCCATTTGTGGTGTGCACGTGCCCAAGACGCAATTGGTGCTGAGCGCCAAAGATCAATACCAGTGCGCCAAGCACCACTGAGTTGACTTGAAACCCCAACCTGCTGTGAACATGACCCCCAAGCCAAGCCAAGATACCAAGAGCCTTTTATGGGTCAACGGATGGTACAGCTTTGCCAAGCGCATGGACTCGCCCCACTTCAATGCTCGGCCACAAGACGCCAAGATCGACTTGGTGGTCCTGCACTCCATCAGCTTGCCGCCTGGCATCTATGGCGGGGATACGGTCACCGATTTCTTAAGCGGTCAAGCTCTGAGCCTGCACCACCCCTACTTAGAGACCATCAAGGACTTGAAAGTTTCGGCCCATTTTTTTATTCGCCGACAGGGCGAATTGGTTCAACTGGTGAGCTGCAACGACCGGGCCTGGCATGCTGGCGTTTCGCATTACCGTGGACGCGATGGCTGCAACGACGACTCCATTGGCATTGAACTTGAAGGCCTTGAAGGCGAGACTTTTGAAGCTGAACAATACGAAACCCTCAGCAGTTTGTGCGCCAGTCTCCTGCAACACTTCCCCATTGAGCACTTTGCCGGACACGAGCACATTGCGCCTGGGCGCAAAAAAGACCCAGGATCGGGCTTTTTATGGGAAGTTTTGCGCCATTCTTTAGGCCTATCCAAAGATTTGTTTCCTGTTTTTAACAAATAAAAATTTATTTTTAAATTAGTTTTTTGAGCTTTGACCCCCCCCTCACAAAAGCTCAACTTCACAGAAACTCAATGATCAAGCCATTTTCAAGGCAGAAATCCCTTGATCCCCTTGTGTTTTGTGGCTTTTCACGCGGACCTAAAGGATTCATGCGAGTTTCAAAGTAACGGGCGTAAGTATCGGTTTTTATTCAGCTTTATGAATCGGCTTAAAACCCACAATTACCCGTGAAAACACTATCACTAGTGTGTTGAAAACATTTCAAACACCATATATAGTGTGGTCTTGGAATTCTTTTATGTCAGTTTGTCATCAAATTGAAGACAACGGGCCCCGCAAACAATTCTCCCAAACACCTCTTTTTTTCATATTGTCTTCATAGGAAACGATCCCTTATGCAAACTGTCGCTACTTCGAGCCCACTTGCCCCCGCTGGCCAACTGGGTCAAAGTCCACAAGACCGAAGCGCACCCATCCAGCACTCCGCTTTGGCCAACTATCAGATCATTCGAAGAAACGGCGCTGTGGTGCCGTTTGAACCCGCCAAAATCACGGTTGCCACGATGAAGGCCTTTTTGGCGGTTCACGGCACCCAAGGTGCGGCTTCGGCAAGTGTTCGTGAAACGGTAGATGCCCTCACTCAAAGTGTGGTCAAAGCTATGGTCCGCTCACGCCCAGGCGGTGGTACCTTTCATATTGAAGATGTGCAAGACCAGGTCGAACTGAGCCTCATGCGTGGCTCCCATCATGAGGTTGCCCGCTCTTATGTCTTGTACCGTGAGCGCCGCACACAGGAACGCTCAGCTTTGGCCGTAGACAACAAGCCTGACGACAACGCCATCATCATGGTGATCGATCAAGGCGAAAAAATTCCCTTGAATTTGAACCATTTGCGCGCCTTGATCGAGACGTGTTGTGAGGGCTTGAGTGCGGACGTCAAGGCCGAGCCCATTTTGAACGAGACCCTTCGCAATTTGTACGAAGGTGTTCCCTTAGAAGAGGTCTTCAAGGCTGCCATTTTGGCCACCCGCACCTTGATCGAGAAGGATCCTGACTACACCTTCGCCACAGCCAGGTTGTTGATGCACACGATTGCCAAGGAAGTTTTGGGCTTTGAAGCTCAACCCAAAGAAATGGGTCAGCACTACATCGATTACTTCCCCAAATTCATCAAAAAAGGCATTGACAATGACTTGCTCGATGAACGTTTGGGACAATTTGATTTGGCCCGTTTGGGCAAGGCGCTCAAAGCTGAGCGAGATTTGCAGTTTGATTATTTAGGTCTGCAAACGCTCTATGACCGCTACTTCTTGCATGTCAAAAAGCAACGCATTGAGTTGCCACAGGCCTTCTTCATGCGAGTGGCCATGGGCCTCTCGCTCAATGAAATCGATCGCGATGCCCGTGCCATTGAGTTCTACGAAATCCTCTCTTCGTTTGACTTCATGTCCAGCACGCCCACGCTCTTTAACAGTGGCTCACTTCGCTCGCAACTCTCGAGCTGCTACCTGACCACCGTCCCAGATGACTTGGACGGCATCTACGAGTCGATCAAAGAAAATGCTTTGCTCTCTAAATTCGCGGGCGGACTGGGCAACGACTGGACTCGCGTACGTGCTTTGGGCAGCCACATCAAAGGCACCAATGGCGAATCACAAGGCGTGGTGCCTTTCCTCAAAGTGGTCAATGACACCGCCGTTGCCGTGAACCAAGGCGGCAAGCGAAAAGGTGCGGTGTGCACCTACCTAGAGACTTGGCACTTGGACATTGAAGAGTTCTTGGAGCTCAGAAAAAACACCGGGGACGACCGTCGCAGAACACACGACATGAACACCTCCAACTGGATTCCTGACCTTTTCATGAAACGCGTCATGGAGAAGGGCGAATGGACACTTTTCACCCCAGACCAAGTACCTGATTTGCATGAGCTTTTTGGGCAACCCTTTGAAAAAGCCTACCTCACCTACGAAGCGAGAGCAAAAAAAGGTGAGATCTCACCTAGCAAAACCATCCAAGCAGCAGATCTTTGGAGAAAGATGCTCACCATGCTGTTTGAGACAGGTCATCCTTGGATCACCTTCAAAGACGCCTGTAATGTGCGTTCGCCCCAACAACACGCTGGCGTGATTCATTCGTCCAACTTGTGCACCGAGATCACCCTGAACACCAGTGACACAGAGACCGCCGTTTGCAACTTGGGCTCAGTCAATTTGCTTCGCCACTTGAAGGACGGACAAGTCGATCACGACAAGCTCAAAAAGACGATCTCCATTGCCATGCGGATGTTGGACAACGTGATCGACATCAATTACTACGCTGTGAAAAAAGCACGCGACTCCAACATGCGCCACCGTCCTGTTGGTCTTGGCATCATGGCCTTTCAAGACTGCTTGTACACGCTGCGTATTCCTTACGGCTCACAAGAAGCCGTCGAGTTCGCCGACCGCTCCATGGAAGCCGTTTGTTACTTTGCCTACATGGCGTCTTCCGACTTGGCAAAAGAGCGTGGCAAGTACTCCAGTTACAAAGGCTCCTTGTGGGACCGCGGTATTTTGCCCTATGACAGCATTGACCTCTTGGCCAAAGAAAGAGGCGGTTATGTTGAGGTCGACCGCTCGATCAGCTTGGACTGGGATGCGCTTAGAAAGAAAATTTCCAAAGACGGCATGAGAAACTCCAACTGTGTTGCCATTGCACCCACAGCCACCATCTCCAACATCATTGGTGTGGACGCATGCATTGAGCCTTGCTTTGGTAATTTATCAGTCAAGTCCAATTTATCAGGTGAATTCACCATCATCAACAGCTACTTGGTCAGGGACTTGAAACGCTTAGGGCTGTGGGATGAGGTCATGGTCATGGACCTCAAACACTTCGACGGCTCTTTGAAACCCATCGACCGTGTGCCCCCAGAGCTCAAATCCTTGTACGCCACCGCGTTCGAAGTGGAGCCAGAGTGGATTGTCGAGGCTGGTTCGCGTCGCCAAAAATGGATCGATCAAGCGCAGTCCTTGAACATTTACATGTCTGGTGCATCAGGCAAAAAACTCGATGACACCTACAAACTGGCTTGGGTGCGCGGTCTCAAAACGACTTACTACTTGAGAACCATGAGTGCGACCCATGTTGAGAAGTCCACCGTGACCTCTGGACAACTGAACGCAGTATCCTCTGGAGGACAAACCAG
Source organism: uncultured Burkholderiales bacterium (assembly GCA_903842945.1). GTDB lineage: Bacteria > Pseudomonadota > Gammaproteobacteria > Burkholderiales > Burkholderiaceae_C > Limnohabitans. The sequence goes on along the minus strand of CAIMNS010000062.1, from coordinate 4,331 downwards.
CGCCATGAGTGCAGCAAGCCACGCGCCAAGTGCCAACCGAGCCGCTGCTTCAGCGCTTGAAATTGCAGCGGCACAGGCCAGGGCTCAACAAATTCAACTCTCTGACTCTCCGGCAACCGACATTCGTTTCTGTGGGGTTGACGATCCCACTTGCGAATCGTGCCAATAAAAGTTCAGCAATTGCGCTGAACACCTCTGGTTCATGCTGTTTTTTTGAATATTCTTTTGAAAAGAACGAGCATGAATCAAAGGTGAAAAAATTTAACTGAACAATGCAATTAGATTTTCTCACCTTTGATTTGTGTTAATTTGATAAATTTTACGAACTCAAAGCTTTCAACAGCATCACCTCTCTTGCACAGAGTCGATGCTATGGAACAACACTCTTGCATCACATCGGGTTTGAACTCTTTTCAAATCAATGCGTTGCGCTGATAATTCGAACATTGGAAAAAAATATGCTGACCTGGGAAGAAGAAGTTACACCTACATCGCCAACACAACACTTAAGTGACTCCACGAGCCACTTGGACTTCCCACCTTCAAGCCCAATTGAAGCGAGCAGCAGAACCCTCAACGATGGTGCAGTCATCCCTGCTGCAGTTGCTCCAAGTGCTGCTCCAGCACTGCCCAAAGCAACCCTCTCTGGCAAACGCATCAATGCGGCTGATAAGCGCATCATCAATGGCCAAACCGACGTCAATCAACTGGTACCTTTCAAGTACAAATGGGCTTGGGAGAAGTATCTCTCGACCTGCGCCAACCATTGGATGCCTCAAGAGATCAACATGACGCGTGACATCGCGCTTTGGAAAGATCCCAACGGTTTGACCGAAGACGAGAGACGTATCGTTAAAAGAAACTTGGGATTTTTTGTCACGGCAGACTCCTTGGCTGCCAACAACATTGTGCTTGGCACCTATCGCCACATCACTGCACCTGAGTGTCGTCAATTTTTGTTGCGCCAGGCCTTTGAAGAAGCCATTCATACACACGCTTACCAATACATTGTTGAGTCATTGGGTTTGGATGAAAGCGAAATCTTCAATGCCTACAACGAAGTCAGCTCCATTCGTGACAAAGATGAGTTCTTGATTCCCTACATCCAGGCGATCATGGATCCACACTTTCACACCGGCACACCTGAGACCGATCAGACCTTGCTGAAGTCATTGATCGTTTTTGCATGTTTGATGGAGGGCCTCTTCTTTTACGTGGGCTTCACACAGATTTTGGCCTTGGGGCGTCAAAACAAAATGACCGGTGCCGCTGAGCAGTACCAGTACATCTTGCGCGATGAGTCCATGCACTGCAATTTTGGCATTGATTTGATCAATCAGATCAAGCTTGAAAACCCACATCTTTGGACCAATCAGTTCAAGGCTGAGATCACTGAACTGTTTGCCAAGGCGGTTGAACTTGAGTACAGGTACGCAGAAGACACCATGCCAAGAGGCGTTCTTGGCATGAATGCATCCATGTTCAAAGGCTATTTGCGCTACATTGCCAACCGTCGCGCACAACAAATTGGCCTAGAGACCTTGTTTCCCAATGAGGAAAATCCTTTCCCTTGGATGAGTGAAATGATTGATCTCAAAAAGGAAAGAAACTTCTTTGAAACCCGCGTGATTGAGTACCAAACAGGTGGTACTTTGTCTTGGGACTGAGCCCCATCATTTTTTCCTCATGCATACCAATTTGTACTCCTCTCATCTTTCACTTTTTAACAAAGTGGATTTTTTGAGTGGTACTCACCCTGTTCAAGGTGCTGGACCCGGGTCCAACACCCTGAATCGCTCTATGCTCAACAGTAGCTCAGAGTGTTTTTTTACTCAACGATCTTTAATCTTGATCTAGGAGATAAGTTATGGCAACTGCAAAAAAACCAGCGGCTAAAAAGCCCGCGGCAAAAAAAGTTGTGGCTAAAAAGCCCGCAGCAAAGAAAGTAGCGGCGAAAAAGCCCGCAGCAAAGAAAGTAGCAGCTAAGAAACCAGCGGCGAAAAAAGTAGCGGCGAAAAAGCCAGCAGCGAAGAAAGTAGCAGCCAAGAAGCCTGCAGCCAAAAAAGTTGCGGCCAAAAAGCCTGCTGCTAAAAAGGTTGCGAAGAAGGCCGTTGCTAAAAAGCCAGCGGCTAAAAAGCCAGCTGCCAAAAAAGCAGCTGTAAAAAAAAAGCCAGCTAAAAAAGCCGCGAAAAAACCCGCTGCTCGCGCGCATGTAACACCTGCCGCGCAAACGACGCTCAATCCTCAAGCTGCATGGCCGTTTCCTACGGCCATCAAGCCCTAAAGACTGAGACTTCGTTAAATCCTAAAGCCCGGTGCTAGCGTACCGGGCTTTTTTTTATGCTCGCGTGCTTCTCCCTAGGCTGACATGCAGGGCAGCTCTGATCGTCAAGCCTCGCCAACAGATGAGGGCCGACAAAGCATGGGCTAGAGGTGGTAGTTTTGCGGGCCCTTTTGTGCAATTTTGAGTGCCCCAATTTTGTTGCCCAACTCGGCACATTGGACCAAGGACCACTCTTGCTCCAATCCAAACAACAACGCTCCTCGCCAGGCATCCCCACAGCCCGTGGGGTCCAATATGCGCTCGGCTTTCACGGCAGCGACGTGCGTGCTGTGTCCGTCCACCCAAACCTGACATCCATCCGCACCCAGCGTCACGATCAAACCCTTGAGGGACTTTGATATGTCAGCCACCGTTTGTCCCACGCGCTCTTGCAGCATCTTGGCTTCGTAATCGTTGACCGTGACCCACGTGGCCTGAGAGATGAACATCTTCAACTCTTCGGAATTGAACATGGGAAGACCTTGCCCTGGATCAAAGACAAAAGGGATTTTCAAATCAAACAGCTGCTGCGCATGGTTGATCATGGCCTCTTTGCCATCCGGTGCAACGATCGCCACCTTGATGTTGTGCGAAGCATCGATGACATTCAAATGCGCTTGGTTCATGGCGCCAGGGTGAAAGGCTGTGATTTGATTGTTGTCATGGTCCGTCATGATCATCGCTTGAGCGGTGTAGGAGTCAGGCACCTCTTTGATGAATTGCGTCGAAATCTTCAACTCTTTTAGACGGGCCAAATACGTGTGCCCATCTTGCCCAAGTGTTGCCATGGGCAAGGGTTCACCACCCAGCAGTTTCAAACTGTAGGCAATGTTGCCTGCACATCCGCCAAAATCTCTCCTCAAAGCTGGCACCAAAAAGGAAACATTCAAAATGTGCAGTTGATCAGGCAAGATTTGCTCGGCAAATCGCCCTTCAAAATTCATGATCGTATCAAAGGCAAAAGAGCCGCATATCAAAGAAGCCATGGTTGTTGCATCGTCCGTTAAAAAAGTGACTAAAAATTAAGAGGCATGCTGCATGCCTCGTTGACATAAAAAAAGAGCCCTATTGCACCCTTTACTCCAACTCGATTTTGTAGCCATTGGGCACAAGACTTGTGACATCCTCTAAATTGAGGGGCAATAGAAATTGATTCAAGCCTCCCGGCTTGATCACTTGAGGCTCCTCTTTCAAAGAGAGTTCCAAAGTTCGTTCATACATGACTTGGTCTTTTTCATCTAAAAGCAGGAGTTTGACTTTTGGCAAGGCCAAGGGATAGCTAAAGCTGTTCCTGATTCTAAGACTCAAAAGATATTTGTAGCGTTTGCTCGAGCCGGCGACATTGGATTTGCCCTCTTTGTCAGGCCGCTCCTCTTTTTCTAAAGCGCTGCTCTCGATGCTCAAAGCTGAAAGATCGCGAGGCCACTCGATCTGACAGTTGAGCATTTCACACATCTTCACCAAGGGTTCTTTTAAACCCGAGTGAAGGGCGGCCAACTCGTTTCTGAATCGGTAGGTGAACCACATCGGCAGAACCATCACCACACACAAGAGCGAGACACGCCAAAACCCAAAGCTTTTCTTTCTTTTGCGCAAGCGAACCTCGTTAAGCGCGTGCTTGAGATCACCTGCACCCGAATGTCCCTGCGATCTGCCTAGCTCAGGCCCTGATGGTGGAAGATAGGTCTGATGTCGAAGGGTCTTTTGATACAAAAACTCATCGATGCTGATCGGGTTCTGCGGCTCTTGCAAGGCCATTGCACCTTGGGGCTCGTTGGGTGCTTTGCTCCATGCTTGCTCAGCTTTAAATTCTGATGTTTCGATCAAACACGCCATGGCCAAAAAAACTTGCTCGCAATTGGAGCAACGCACCCATCCCTCTGCACGACCCAGCAGGTCATCCAACAAGACCAGATGTTGAGAGCATTGCGGACATTTGCAAAGCTGTGTCATCGACTGTTCTTCCATATCGGTTGGATTCATACAAGCCTTTTCGCTTTACGCCGGG